>JAZSIK010000024.1:0-69568 GCA_045533775.1 Eubacteriales bacterium | reverse complement strand
TGCAGCCTCAGTGGTGGGAACAACTACAGGCTCCTCAACCTCAGCATACATAGCTGCAACGGGCTCGGACTCGGGTGTTGTTGCCTCGTCTACGAATGTAATAGGTGCTACAACTACAGGCTCTTCTGCCTCATCCTCAAGAATGGTAACAGGAGCAGATTCAAATACCGTTGCCTCGGTTACAGGAACTACAACAGGCTCCTCAACCTCAGCATACATAGCTGCAACGGGCGCGGACTCGGGTGTTGTTGCCTCATCTACGAATGTAATAGGTGCTACAACTACGGGCTCTTCTGCCTCGTCCTCAAGTACAGTTGTAGATACTGTCTGCTCAAATACTGCTGCCTCAGTGGTGGGAACAACTACAGGCTCCTCAACCTCAGCATACATAGCTGCAACAGGCTCGGACTCGGGTGTTGTTGCCTCGTCTACGAATGTAATAGGTGCTACAACTACAGGCTCTGCTGCCTCATCCTCAAGCACAGTTGTAGATACGGTATTTTCGTATACTGCAACCTGAGATACAGGCATTTCAACAGGCTCTTCCTCGCTTGCAAATACGCCAATAATAGGTGTAGATACGGGAGTTGTCGCCTCGCTGATAGATTCTGTTTCTTCGGAAACAGGAATTATAACGGGTACAATTGTTGCAAACTCATCTGCTTCGTCCTCAAGAATGGTAACAGGAGCAGATTCAAATACTGCAGCCTCGGTAACAGGGATCTCAACAGGCTCTTCTACGTTTGCGAAGAGATCGCCTGCGGGATCGCTTGCGGGTGTAGCAACTGCTGCAATAACAACAGGCTCTGCTGCAACAGGAATCTCAGGCTCATCCTCAAGCGCGGTTGCAAGAACTGCATTCTCAAAGATGTTAGCCTCGGTAACAGGAATCTCAACAGGCTCTTCTACGTTTGCAAAGAGGTCGCCTGCGGGCTCGCTTGCGGGTGTAGCAACTGCTGCAATAACAACAGGCTCTGCCGCAACAGGAATCTCGGGCTCATCTTCAAGCGCGGTTGCAAGAACTACGTTCTCAAAGATATTTGCCTCGGTAACAGGAATCTCAATAGGCTCTTCTACGTTTGCAAAGAGGTTGCCTGCGGGCTCGCTTGCGGGTGTAGCAACTGCTGCAATAACAACAGGCTCACGAACAATGGGAATAATCTCATCCTCAAGAGTAGTCGCCTTGACCGCATTTTCAAAGATATTAGCCTCAGTCGCAGGAATCTCAACAGGAGAGTCATCTCTAACCTGCATATAAACTATCGGTGTAGAGGGAGAAGGTTCTGTTGCCTCTGCCACAGGATCAGGCTGGACTACAGGAGCAATTACAGGCTCATCCTCAATAGTGGTTGCCTTAACTGTATTTTCAAGGATCGTGGCATTGATATGCACAACGCCGTCATCATCACCTGATGTATAAATGGTGATCGGAATGTCAGCAAGAGAGGAAATGGGATCGGCCTTGGGGGTAACTGCCTCGCTGATGGGAGCAGGCGTGGGAGCTGCCTTAGGAATGATCTCATCCTCAAGAGTAACGGTTTTTTGTGTATTCTCATAAACTGCCGCGGCGGGAGTAACAAACGGTACCGCACCGGGAATGTCGGAGTTTGCGATATATGTATAAGGAGAAGAGTAAGGTGTGTAAGCAGGGTCTATGGGTTTGTCTGCTACGGCTGCGGGAGCATCGGGAATGACAGGCTCATCTTTAAGAGCTGTGGTCTGAACATTCTCATACATAAAGGGATGCTGTGTCTGCTGCTTCTGAGGCTCAACAAAGGGACTGTATCCGGGCTGAGCAAAGTAAGCAGGCTCTCTCACCATTGTGGGATCAGCGATCTCCTCGTGGGAATCAAGATCACCTAAAGTAAGAGGAGTGGTTGGAGTTGCCTCATAAACAGCGTTGCTGATATCATCCGCCCTTCTGAATACATAGGGGTCTGCGCCCATATTCATAGACTTTATCGGCTCAATAGGCTGCTCTGTGATAACAAAGTTATCAAGTCCGCGAATAGGCTTAACAGGCTCAAGCTCGCTGAGAATAGCGGCGGTAGGCTCCAGAGCATCTACAAATACGCTATCGGGGGCATCCCACTTAGCATCATCAAGATCCTCATATAGCTTTACTGTTCCCTCGCGCTCTTCATATTCAATCTCCTTATTTCTGTTCTTAACAGCACGGTAAATAAGGAATGTGCAAAGGGTAACCGACAGGAAGGATACCACGAGTAAAATAAACTCAAAGAAGAGGGGGTCGTCCCAATAGGACTTCGGAGCAGACTCTCCTGTTCCCTCTGCAAATACTGTCACTGCCATAGACATAATCAATGTCAGCGCAAGTATCACGGCTATTGCAAGCTTTTCTTTCTTAAATAACTTGTTCATACTCTCTCCGTTTCATTATCTATCGCAAAACCCATAATGCGACAAATAAGACAATTATTTATATATTTTACATAAAATATTTCGCTACGCGCGCGAATATTTCTATACAAATACAATTATAACACTATAAAGTGATAAAATCAATAGGTAATCTTAAAATAAATAAAAAAAAGGAGGCCGAAGCCTCCTTTATGTAAACTGATTAGTCAGCCTGGGTGAACTTCCAACCGTCAAGCTTGATGTACTTAACGCCGTCCTCTTCTCCCTCGTTGTAATCGTAGGTGTTGGATTCCTCGTTGAAGGTAAGAGTGATCTTGTTACCGTCATCGTTGAACTTGTACTCACCTTCTACAGTCTCACCCTTACCAAGAATGGGATTAGTGGTCTTTGTAACCTTGCCGCCAATCTCAAACTTATAGGTAACATCGCCGTTAAGAGTCGTGCCGGTGTAGCTACCGGTGATGGACTTACCACAGGAAACAAGGGTAAGAAGAGTGCATGCAAGAAGTACGCATACAAGAATTGCAGAAACTGTCTTTTTCATTGTGTAAATCTCCTTTTCATTATTTAAGTCATAGATTAAATAGACTCTAAAATTATTATATCTTTTTATTAAACGATTGTCAACATATTTTTTGCATTTTTTTGATTATTTTTTATTAACATTTATGTTGACATCTTCTGCCCGGTGTATTAAAATATAAGGAGTAATATTTAAGGAGCCCAAAATGAAAGTAAGCAGTTTATTCGGTCATCTCGCCCTTGTTACAAGGCATAAATGGCGTGTGTTTATTATTTGCTCACGGTGCGGATTGATATGGCGAGGCATTGTTCATGACCTGTCAAAGTTCAGCCCCGAGGAGTTTTTTGAAAGTGTAAAGTATTATCAGGGCGACCGCTCTCCCATAGGAGCCTGTCGTCGCGCGACGGGTATGAGCCGAGCCTGGCTTCATCACAAGGGCAGAAATAAACATCATATTGAGTATTGGACAGATCCCGAATGCTCTCTTCAGCCGCTGATGCCCTACAAGTATGCTGTTGAATGCGTATGCGACAAGCTAGCCGCCACAAGAGTATATGCAGGAAGGGGGTATTCCACAGATCTTCCCCTGCTCCACTGGAAAAAATACGGGAATAAGGTTTTGGGGAATCCTAAAACAATGGCATTTATGGAGGCTGTTTTTGAGGACGTAAGACTCCACGGTGAAGACTATGTTCTAAACAAAAAGTATATGCAAAAAACCTACGACGAAATATGCAAACAATAAATGAAAAAATGATTATTCCGCATACAAGGGCGGAAAAAATAAAGAGCTGGGTAAAAGATAACGTGGTGCTTATTGTAGCATTTTTTGCCGCAGCAATAACCTCTATTATCGTTCCGCCCGACAGAGAATATCTCGGGTATTTTGATTTCAAGACTCTCGCCTGTCTTTTCTGCGTTTTGGCGGTTGTATGTGCTCTTAGAAATATTAGATTTTTCTATACTTTAGCTAAAGCCATTGTGAGAAAATTCAAAAATGCAAAAATAGCCATTCTCGTTCTTGTATATGTAACCTTTATAGGCTCTATGCTGATAGCGAATGATATGGCTCTGCTAACATTTCTCCCTCTCGGATACTTTATCCTGCATACTACGGGAAAGGAAAAGTACCTGTCTTTTGCATTTATAATGCAGAATATTGCGGCAAATCTCGGCGGTATGCTTACGCCATTCGGAAATCCGCAGAATCTATACCTTTATTCCAAGTTCAACATTCCCGACGGTGAGTTTGTTTCTATAATGCTTCCGCCTTTTATTGTAGCGGTGGTGCTTATCACCGTTTGCTGCCTTATTTTCGTCAAGAGCGAGCCGCTTGAAATAAAGGAAAAAGCCGCAAGCCTTCCTATTGCCAGAGTAATTATTTACCTTGCTTTGTTTGCCGTGGCAATATCCATAGTATTCAGATTTATGCCATATCAGATAGGCCTCGTGCTGATTCCCGTAGCTCTGCTTTTTCTTGACAGAGAAGCTCTCCGCCAGGTGGACTACGGTCTGCTGTTTACCTTCGTGTTTTTCTTCATATTTGCAGGAAATATGGGAAGAATAGAGATCGTGCGCGACTTTTTCTCCTACCTGCTTGGCATCAATACACTGGTATTCTCTGCTATGAGCTGTCAGATAATCTCCAATGTTCCCTCGGCGATACTTTTATCGCAGTTCACCGACAATTATCGCGAGCTGCTGCTTGGCGTAAATATTGGTGGCGCGGGTACTCTGATCGCATCTCTTGCCAGTCTTATCACCTTTAAGGAATACACAAAGCAGGACCCAAAGCACACACTGTCGTATATTCTTAAATTCAGTGCCTTTAACTTCGCCTTTCTGATTATTCTGACTGTGTTCTGCTATTTATTTACATAACAAAAACAACCGTTTGGCTTCCTTTGAGGAGCATCAAACGGTTGTTTTTGTTTCCTTATTATTCTTTGCAGAGGATCTGTTAATTTTCTGATTATCGGTTCTGCCAAGGAGATAGTCCAATGAAACATTAAAATAATCAGCAAATTTTATAAGGGTGTTGTAATCGGCTTCTCTCTCAAGATTCTCATATCGGCTTATACTGTTTTGATTCATATTAAGGTCAAGAGCAAGCTTTAGCTGCGATATTTTTTTCTTTTTTCGTAATTCCTTTAATCTAAACTCCAAAAACTCACCTTCTTTTTTACTTTTTCCGACATTTTATGAAAAACTTCTTGACTTTATTGTACCATAATGGTATAATTTTATTATCCCAAATTGGTATATAATGAAGGAGAGTAAAAAATGTGGTGCGGTAAGGATTGGTTTAAGAAATTGTGGAAACAAGTGGATCTAGATAGCGTAAGGTATGGATTTATAAAAAATAAAAGTAACGGACTCATATTCGCGGTTGTTGATTCTATTCTTGATTACAATTTTGATATTACTAATATTTCAATTGCACTAGTAGTGAATAATTGTCCTGTTATAGGAATAGGGAGGGCAGCTTTTTCAAGCTCCATTGAAATTAAAACAGTTGATCTTCCGCAGAGTATAATGTTCATTGACGAACTCGCATTCTCTGGTTGTCGCAAATTATGCGAAATAAATGTTCCTCCAATGCTAAAAGAAATTCACTGGGCAGCATTTATGGACTGTTATTCTCTTGAAAAGATGGATATAAGCTCTGATGTAAAAATTGAGGAAGGCGCATTCACAAACTGTCCCTTAGAAGACCAATACAAAGAAAAATATATATCACGGCACGATATGCACAAATAATTACTATAATATAAATACTTAAAAGGGGTGCTTCTTATGTTTTTAATCAAACTAAAAAACTTTATCGTTCAGTGCTTGTTATTGCCAATTTCGCTTTTGATCAATGTATGCGTAATTGCTCCGTTTGCATATTTAATTCCGCTAATTATAGCGGAAGACTACGCCGGTATTCCATTCGGTCTCATTGGAACGGCAATAATGATCCCCATAGCTATAGGATTATCAAAGCTTCTTGTAAGGATAAAGGGAAACCAAACGGATGAAAACTGGGTTTCTCTTGGAGTATTTAATGACGAAGTGACAACACAGTTTACATACGACGGAGAGGTTCTTGCTGAATCCACCTATACATCAGGTCCATATGTTGCTCCTGTACACAACCATGCATTAACCGGATGGGGATTTTTTGCAATTATCACCTCAGTAATTGCCTTTCCCCTTCGTTTGATTGCCGTCATTATTGCTTTTACCGGTCTTTTCATAAGCGAAATATACACATCTCACAGACCGTTGCCCGACGATCCGAGAATTGGAACCGTAAACAAAATATTACACTCTCTGTTTGATTTTGTTATTCTTCCTTCCAAGACCGAGCGCGGAGACTCCTCTCCCTTTGCTTTCATTTTCTTGGGCGTTGACATTCTTGTAACCGCTATAACATTCTTCATAAATATGCTTACCTCCTCATCAGCGGGAGATCCCGGAATATGGACTATGTTTCTTTCGTTCATAATTCTCCTTCCGGCGGTTATATTGATAATTAAAAATATTATATCACTATATCGGAATTATGATATGAAGAGAGGAATCATCAACTCTGTAAAGCTTCTTTGCATTACACTGATTCCCACATTTATCGCTGTTATTCTGCTTATTTTTGTTAATTGAAAATTGCCCTCCGAATCGGAGGGCTTTTTTTCTATAAATCGGGCGGGTAAACACCGCTTTTTACATATTTAAACAGCATTCTCTTCAGCCTTGATACATCTGCCTTATAGGTCATGCCAAGCCATTCGTCATCGCTCATAAAGGCGCGCACCGTTGCCCTACCCTCGCGGATAAGAGCCGAAACCACCTCGGGTAAATAAAACTCGCATTTTTGCGGATTTTTCAGGAGATTTTCCTTTAGAAACGGGACAAAACGCGAGCTGCACTCATTAATTATGTCCTGTGTAAAGCCCCACAGATTTACCGAAACAACAGCATCCGGCGAGAGGGTGATTCTGCCGCCGATCCCCTCGGAAACAATATCATTTCCCTCTCGGTGAACAGACTGCATCTCACAGATCTCGCTTACATATCCGTCTGTTATCCTGCACACGCCGCGAGATACGCTGCCGTTCTTGCTCAGGGTGTTTTCCAGCCTGTATCCCACCATAGAATATGTATTTTCCTTTATATCCGGGTCGGATAGAAAGGCAAAAATCTTGTAAAAAGCCGATCTGCCGTAAAAGTCATCTGCATTTATAATAGCAAAGGGCTCTGTCACACTTCCCGCAAGGCAGGCTACCGCGTGAGCCGTGCCAAAGGGACGCTCTCTGCCGAGGGGGAGATCAAAGCCGTCGGGCAGACTGTCTGCATCCTGAAAGACAAGATCAACCGAAATGCCGTATTTTTTGCTGTAAGTCCTACCTATTTCAATAAAATCTGCCTCCATCCTTCGCCCGATAATAAATATCAACCGTCGGAATCCTGCCCGCACTCCGTCATAGACCGAATAGTCAATCAGTCTGTGCCCTCTGCCGTCTACCTGAGCCGTCTGCTTAAGCCCTCCAAAGCGGCTACCCATTCCCGCCGCCATTATCACAAGAGATATATCTCTCATACCTGCCTCCTTTTACCTGTTTTCTATAATTTTATGCAAGAATACTTGAAAAAAAGCGCATTAAGAGGTATAATATAAGAAAAAACCGAAAGGAATCTTATTTATGAGCAAGTTTCAGGTTATAGAGCATCCACTTATTCAGCACAAGCTGACTATTATGCGTGAAAAGGATACACCCACAAGCGAGTTCAAGCAGCTGCTTGACGAGATCTCTATGCTTATGGGCTATGAGATTACCAGAAATCTTCCTACCGAGGAGGTGGAGATTGAAACACCTATATGCAAGACTGTACAGAGAAAGATCTCGGGCAAAAAGCTTGCTATCGTTCCCATTCTCAGAGCAGGTCTTGGCATGGTTGACGGTTTGCTGCGCCTCGTGCCGGTTGCAAGAGTGGGTCACATCGGTCTGTACCGCGATCCCGAAACCCATCTCCCTGTTGAATATTACTGCAAGATGCCCCCCGAGCTTGAGGAGAGAACGGTAATTATCGTTGACCCCATGCTCGCAACAGGCGGCTCTGCAAGTGACGCTATTACAATGGTTAAGAATAAGGGTGCAAAGCATATTATGCTGATGTGCCTTGTTGCTGCGCCCGAGGGTGTCAAGAAGGTTCAGGAGAGCCATCCCGACGTTGATATTTACGCCGCGGCTCTTGACGAGTATCTTAATGACCACGCCTATATCGTTCCCGGTCTTGGTGATGCGGGTGACAGAATATTCGGTACGAAATAATCTGAAAACAAGTCTGTGCGAAAGGAGGTATTGCCGTGCGCGAGCTGATTATCGGCAAAAATGATGCGGGACAGCGACTGGATAAGTTTATTACCAAGACGCTTGATCTGCCTACAAGTCTGCTGTATAAGTCTATAAGACTTAAAAAAATTAAAGTCAATCGCAAAAGAGCCGAGAATAACACTATTCTCTGCGAGGGTGATACCGTTCAGTGCTTTCTGGCAGAGGAGTTTTTTGAGAAAAAGGCTGACAGTCACTCCTTTGAGAGTATTAACGTAAAGCTGGATATAGTATATGAGGATGAAAATATCATTCTTCTTAATAAGCGTCCCGGTGTGTCTGTCCACGAGGACGAGGACGGATCTACAAATACTCTGATCACTCATATCCAGGCGTATCTGTATCAGAAGGGTGAGTATCGCCCGGAGGACGAGCAGTCCTTTGCCCCCGCCCTGTGCAACAGAATTGATCGCAACACCGGCGGAATTGTCATAGCGGCAAAGAACGCCGAGGCACTGAGAGTGATGAATGAGAAGATCAAGAGGCGAGAGATTGACAAGTTTTATCTCGCTGCCGTACACGGTATCCCAAAGCCCGAGTCGGCGACCATAAAGGGCTGGCTGCTGAAGGACGATAAAAAGAACATAGTCAGAGTTTATGACAAAAATCCCCCTCGCGCGGCGAAGGAGATCATCACAAAATATAAGGTAGTTGCAAAGAGCAAGGACTCCTCTCTTATAGAGGTGGAGCTGCTGACAGGACGAACCCACCAGATACGCGCCCATATGGCTCATATCGGTCATCCGCTAATCGGTGACGGAAAGTACGGCATCAACAAGAGTGACAGAGCGAGAGGCTACAAGTATCAGGCGCTCTACTCATACAAATTGCGTTTTTCCTTTGATACATCAGAGCCCGGCTGCCTTGATTATCTTAATGGCAAGGAGTTCAAGATTCCCAAAAAGGATATTTATTTCACTAAGGATTATTTCTAAAGCAAAAGGCACTCAAACGAGTGCCTTTTTTATATTTTCTGCGTAAAAATTGCAGATTAATGTTTGAAAAATACCAGAAACTGCGGTGTTAGCACACTTTTATTTTCCGGTGCTACCGAAGCCACCGACGCCTCTTTTGGTATCGGAAAGCTCATCAGTTTCCTCAAACTCTGCCTTCAAAAAGGGTACGATGGCAAGCTGAGCAATGCGCTCTCCCGGCTCAACGGTGGCGACTATCTCGCTGTGATTGTGGAGAGTTACCATTATTTCACCGCGGTAGTCGGCGTCAATAACACCAACCTTATTTGCGGGAGCAAGTCCGCGCTTTGCGCCCATACTTGAGCGGGCAAATACAAGGCCGCAATAGCCTTCCGGTATCTCTACCGATATACCTGTATGAATAAATTGGGTTTCGTGAGGCGCGATCTCGGTAGGAGCATCAAGCAGAGCATACAGATCTGCGCCTGCGGAAAACTCTGTGCCGTAAGTAGGTATCACAGCATTTTCGTGAAGCTTTTTAATTTTTACTCTCATAATGTTTATCCTCCTTACAGCCCGCCCAGATCACTACCCTGCCCTCGCGACGGGTGGCGTTCATATCTATGACGCGCTGATTTTTTGAGCCGCGGAATCTGAGTCCGAGGCTTTTTTGCTCCTCTACATAAGGCCCGTCAACAAGAATGTCAACAAGGGCAAGGAGGTCGGAAATATACTCGGTGTTATAGCGTTCTTTTGCGTTGCCAAGCTGCTCATATGTAGCTCCCGTAAATAACCATACGGTTTTCTCGGGGAGTCTGTTCTTTATTTCACGAAGCAGAGAGAGAATCTCCCCCTGATTTTCAGGCTCAAGGGGTTCGCCGCCCAAAACCGTAATGCCTCTCACCGAAGGATTGTTCAATGCGGAGAATATCTCCTCTCTCGCAGAGCTATCAAAGAGCTTACCGTAGGTGAAATCCCAGGTTTCAGGCTGGAAGCAGCCCTTACATTTATTGCGACAGCCGCTGACAAACAGGCTGACTCTTATTCCCTCGCCGTTTGCTATGTCGCATTTTTTTATTGCTCCGTAGTGCATATTACACCTCATCTGCCCCAAGTGGCTTTGCTTCTGCATCGGTGACGGCTAATTTATCCTTAAGGAAAGCACCCGTGTGAGATGCCTCACATGCCGCGACCTCTTCAGGCGTACCGCAGGCAACGACAGTTCCACCGCCCTCGCCCCCCTCGGGACCCAGATCAATAATATGATCCGCGGTCTTGATAAGGTCAAGATTGTGCTCAATTACCACTACGGTATTGCCACCGTCGGCAAGCCTCTGGAGAATACCGATAAGCTTGGAAACGTCATCTGTGTGCAGACCCGTGGTAGGCTCGTCAAGAATATAGATGGTCTTACCGGTAGAGCGCTTTGCAAGCTCGGTGGCCAGCTTTACTCTCTGCGCCTCGCCTCCCGAAAGAGTGGTGGAGGACTGACCGATCTTGATATATCCAAGGCCAACATCAAAGAGTGTGGTAAGCTTTCTCTGCAACGCGGGCAGCCCCTCAAAGAAGGAAATGCCCTCCTCTACCGACATCTCCAGCACATCGTAGATGCTCTTGCCCTTGTACTTTACATCAAGGGTATCTCTGTTATATCTCTTTCCCTTACAAACGTCGCATTTTACATAGACGTCGGGCAGGAAGTTCATTTCTATACATTTAACGCCATCTCCCTCGCAGGCCTCACAGCGTCCGCCGCGAACATTAAAGGAAAATCTGCCGGGACCGTAGCCCTTTGCCTTTGCATCTCTGGTCTGAGCAAACAAGTTGCGTATATCGGAGAAAAGACCTGTATAGGTGGCGGGGTTAGATCGGGGCGTTCTGCCTATGGGACTCTGATCTATGGCAATCACCTTATCAAGATACTCAAGTCCCTCAACTCTCTCTACCTTGCCGGGATAGGTAATAGCGCGATTAAGATCGCGAGCAAGAGTACGATAGAGTATGGAGTTTATCAACGAGGATTTTCCACTTCCCGACACACCCGTGACAGCCGTAAACGTGCCAAGAGGAATATCAACGTTAATCTTTTTGAGGTTATTTTCCTCGGCGCCTATAATTCTGAGAAGCTTTCCGTTACCCGCTCTGCGAGTCTTTGGAACAGGAATGCTGCGTCTTCCCGACAAATAATCTCCCGTAATAGATTTCTCACATGCAGCAACCTCCTCGGGTGTACCGGTAGCAACGATCTCACCGCCGTGGATACCTGCACCGGGGCCTACATCCACTATAAAATCAGCCTCACGCATGGTATCCTCGTCGTGCTCAACAACGATCACGCTGTTACCGAGGTCACGCAGCTTTTTAAGCGTACCGATAAGCTTGCCGTTATCCCTCTGGTGCAGGCCAATGCTGGGCTCGTCAAGGATGTAAAGCACACCCGTAAGAGAGGAGCCGATCTGTGTAGCAAGGCGGATTCTCTGAGCCTCGCCTCCGGAGAGTGTACCGGCCGTACGGGCAAGATTAAGATAATCAAGCCCCACGCTGATAAGGAAGTTAAGTCGCGCCTTTATTTCCTTCAAAATCTCTTTAGCGATCTTGGTTTGCTCCTCGCTAAAGGTCAGATTGTCAACAAATGTATACATTTTGTCTATGGAAAGACGGCAAATCTCATCAATATTCAATCCACCTACGGTAACGCCGAGGATCATATCCGAAAGTCTTCTACCCTTACAGGTGGGACAGTCAACCTCCTCAACAAACTCCTGGTAATAGTCACCGCCCATCATCTTCATACGTTTTTCTATAATACCGACAATGCCGTCAAAGGTAGTGACCTGATCCTTGCCGTAGCCACCGAAATAGCGCGTTACGGAATAGCGCTTTGATCCTGTGCCATACATAAGCGCCTTCATCGCCTCATCGGAATAATCCGACAGGGGTGTATCAAGGGTAAAGCCGTAACCCTCACCCACCTTAGCGAGCAGAGGACCGGTCCAGGAATCCTCGGTCATAGTCTTAAAGCCGTTAACGGCAATGCCGCCGTCACGCAGAGAAAGGTGCTTATGCGGAATGAGCTTTTTTACCGAAACGCACTGGGTATTACCAATGCCTGCGCAATCGGGACAGGCGCCCATAGGATTGTTGAATGAAAACATACGGGGCTCAAGCTCGGGGAAGGAAATGCCGTGCTCCTCACAGGCGTATTTCTGAGAAAACTCAAGCTCCTCCACCTCCTTGCCCTCTCGGTCAATAATGAGAACACAAACTCTGCCATCCGCAACTCTGAGAGCAGATTCCACCGAATCCGAAAGGCGGGTCCGAATATCGGGGCGAAGAACAAGACGGTCCAGAACGATGTCTATGGTGTGCTTCTGATTCTTATCCAGGTCAATCTGCTCGGAGAGGTCGTACATAATTCCGTCAATACGCACTCTGGCAAAGCCACCCTTGCGCGCATCGGACAGAACCTTCTCGTGCATACCCTTTTGTGCCCTGACAACAGGAGAAAGAACCATAAAACGACATCCCTCATCAAGCATCATAATACGGTCTACTATCTGATCAAGGCTCTGCTGCTTTATCTCCTTGCCGCATACGGGACAGTGAGGCACGCCAACCCTGGCGTAAAGCAGACGTAGATAGTCATATATCTCGGTAACCGTACCAACGGTGGATCGGGGATTCTTGGATGTAGTCTTCTGGTCTATGGATATAGCGGGAGAAAGCCCCTCAATGAGATCAACCTCGGGCTTATCCATCTGACCGATAAACATTCTGGCATAGGACGAAAGGCTCTCCACGAACCTCCTGTGTCCCTCGGCATAGAGGGTATCAAAGGCGAGAGAGGACTTGCCACTACCTGAAAGGCCTGTCAGAACAACAAGCTTATCTCTCGGAATAGTGACCGAAACATCCTTCAAATTATTTACTTTTGCCCCTTTAATGACAATATTTCTTGACATTTTGCGTTATTTTTCCTTTTATTTCTTGTTTTTGAGTTCTTTTATGCGGTCACGGATATATGCCGCCTTCTCAAACTCAAGCGTTCTGGCAGCCTCGCGCATCTCGGCAGTCAGCTGCTCTATCATCTTTTCCTTCTGAAGTCTGGTAAGCTTTTTATCAGCCTCAGGCTTAGCCTTCTTGCCGATTTCAATGACATCAGCAACGGCCTTCCTTACACTCTCGGGAGTAATGCCGTGCCTTTCATTATATTTCATCTGTATGCTGCGACGGCGCTCTGTCTCGTCAATAGCCGCCCTCATAGAACCCGTGATGCGGTCGGCATACATAATAACGTGTCCGTTGACATTTCTCGCGGCTCGGCCTACGGTCTGTATCAGCGAGGTCTCACTACGAAGGAAGCCCTCCTTGTCGGCATCAAGAATAGCGACAAGAGATACCTCGGGTATATCAAGACCCTCACGAAGAAGGTTTATACCCACCAGCACATCAAACTCGCCAAGTCTCAAGTCGCGTATTATCTCCATACGCTCAAGGGTTTCTACCTGATGGTGAATGTATTTTACCTTTATGCCGTGAGTAGACAGATATTCTGTAAGATCCTCAGCCATATTTTTTGTCATAGTGGTAACAAGCACCTTCTCACCTCTTGCTGTGGTGGTGCGTATCTCACCGATAAGATCATCTACCTGTCCCTCTATGGGGCGGACATCAATCTTAGGATCAATAAGACCCGTGGGACGAATAAGCTGCTCTGCCACGGAGGAGCTCTCCTGCTTTTCATAGGGTCCGGGGGTTGCACTGACAAAAATCGTCTGTCCTATCTTATCCTCAAACTCCTCAAAGAAAAGCGGTCTGTTATCAAAGGCTGAGGGCAAACGGAAGCCAAAATCAACCAGATTTTTCTTTCTGGCATAGTCTCCACCCGACATACCTCTCACCTGAGGGAGAGTTACGTGGCTCTCGTCTATAAATGTTACAAAATCAGATGGGAAATAATCAAGCAATGTATGAGGCGTAGAGCCCGCAGGTCTGCCCGAAAGAACGCGGGAGTAATTCTCAACGCCCGAGCAGAAGCCCACCTCACGAAGCATCTCCAGATCGTATTTGGTTCGCTCTTCAATTCGCTGTGCCTCAATCAGCTTGTTCTGAGATTTGAAATACTCTACTCTCTCGCGCATCTCAGCCTCAATCTCAAGGAGAGCTGCCTCGCGACGGTCATCAGACACCGCATAGTGCGTCGCGGGGAATATAGCGGCGTAGGTAAGATGCTCAGTAACCTCGCCTGTCAGAGGGTTTACGCGGGAGATGCGGTCAATCTCATCGCCGAAGAACTCAATCCGTATTGCCACATCGCGCTTTGACGCAGGGAAAACCTCTACCACATCGCCACGCACGCGGAACTTATTACGAACGAAATTGACATCGTTACGCTCGTAGCTTATAGACACGAGACGGCGGATCAGATCGTCTCGGGACATCTGCTGCCCTACCCTTACGGACACAAGAAGATTCTGATATTCCATAGGGTCACCGAGGGTGTAAATACAGGACACAGATGCAACGATTATCACATCACGCCTCTCAAACAGCGCGCTGGTAGCACTGTGACGGAGCATATCAATCTCCTCGTTTACCATAGCGTCCTTCTCAATATACACATCCTTGCCGGGGATATACGCTTCGGGCTGATAGTAGTCATAGTATGATACGAAATACTCAACCGCATTATCGGGGAAAAAGGCGCGGAACTCTGTGCAAAGCTGAGCGGCAAGTGTCTTGTTGTGCGCGAGAACAAGGGTGGGACGGTTAAGATTGGCAATAACATTCGCCATTGTAAAGGTTTTGCCCGATCCGGTTACACCAAGCAGGGTCTGTGAACGCTCACCAGCCAGAACTCCCTCTGTCAGAGCGCGGATAGCCTCAGGCTGATCGCCCGTGGGCAAAAAGTCGCTTTTAAGCTTAAATACACCATCCATCTTGGATTTTTCCCTCCCCTCTTTTGCTTTTGAAAATATTTTTACTTATATATTTTATCACAAAATGTTATTAATGTAAAGAGAAAAAGAAAATAAGGTTGACAAATTGTAACTTTTGATGTAGAATAGTGTCGGTATAAAAAACGAGGAGCATTAATATGTTAAAAAAGACAGAAAAGATCCTTCACTACATAGTAGAAGTTGTTGAGATCATTATTGCAATTATTACCCTCTGCGCTATGCTTTATTTACTTTTCACCGAGGTAGCAAAGATATTTGTGCCCGATTTTGCTGTAAACGAGCATCTTGCCGACAGCAAGCACTTCCTTGAGAGTATACTCGGTATAGTAATAGGTCTTGAGTTTGTAAGCATGCTTGTAGACTTTACTCCCGCAAACGTCCTGGAGGTTCTTGTCCTCGCGATTTCAAGGCACGTTATCATTAATCACAGCGATCCTGTCAGCACCATTGTCTGCGTCGTATGTATCGCAGGACTGTTTGCAATAAGGAGATTTCTTATTCCCAAGGAAGATCTGAAAAAGGTTATTTCAAGCAATCTTAAGCATCAACAGGAGCCGTAAGAAAAAAAGACACAAGGTCAAAGCCTTGTGTCTTTTTTTATTTTAGTTATCCCAGTTATGGTAAACCGCGTTTACGTCATCATCCTCATTGAACTTATCCAACATCTTCTCCATATTGGCGATATCCTCCTCGCTGGTAAGCTCTACATATGTAGAGGGAACCTTGGCAAGATCGGCGGTGTTGATCTGGTAGCCGAGAGAGATTATAGCGTCGCGAACGCTGTTGAGATCCTCGGGGGAGGTGTAAATGCTATACTCACCCTCATCGGACTTGATGTCCTCTGCGCCGCACTCAAGGGCATCCTCCATAATCTTATCCTCATCAATCTCCTCGTCCTCATCAACGATCGTGATAACGCCCTTCTCCTCAAAGAGATAGCCTACGCAGCCGTTCTGCCCCAGGTTGCCGCCGTACTTGGAGAATGCTGCACGAACGTTACCCGCGGTACGGTTGCGGTTATCTGTCTGAGTCTCAACAATGATAGCAACGCCCGAGGGACCGTAGCCCTCGTAGGTGATCTCCTCAAAGTTGATGTCACCGTTGTCGGTGAACTTCTTGATGGTACGCTGAATATTATCGTTGGGCACGTTGTTTGCCTTTGCCTTTGCAATAAGGTCTCTCAGCTTAGAGTTGTTGTTAGGATCGGGACCGCCCGCCTTGATTGCAACAGCCATCTCCTTACCGATCTTGGTAAAGATCTTCGCCTTAGCGGCATCAGCCTTTTCCTTCTTATGCTTGATATTATTCCATTTAGAATGTCCTGACATATATATTTCTCCTAAAATTAATAACAATTTTAAATCTTTTCGGGCGACTGCATGCAAATAAGATGCAATGCAGTTCTAAGGATCTGATTGGTGGCTCTGGTAAGAGCGATACGGCTCTCACGAAGTCCGCAGTCATCACAGTTCACTATGCTGCACTCGTGGTAGAAGCGGTTAAATGCCGCACAGAGATCAAGAATGTATCTTGTAATTACAGAGGGTTCATAGTCCGCAATAGCAGCATTGACACGCTCGGGGAATACCGAGAGAGTCTTGGCAAGCTCAACCTCAAGGTCAGAGAGAGGTGCATCTGTCATCACCTTGCCTGCCTCGCCTGCCTTCTCAAGAATGGAACAGGTACGGGCGTAGGTGTACTGAGCATAGGGACCTGTGTTACCGTCAAAGGAGAGTGCATCCTCCATAATAAAGTTGATATCACGCATACGGTTGTTGGAGAGGTAATGGAATACTACCGCGCCTACGCCAACCTTCTCAGCAATAGCCTGACACTCTGCCTCGTCGGGATGCTTATCCTTGGCTATCTCCTTTACTCTTGCGATCGCCTCGGCAAAGAGATCCTTAAGAAGAATTACATTACCCGTTCTGGTAGCGAGCTTAGCTCCGTTTACCGATACCGTTCCATAGGGAACGTGAACAAGCTGATCGTACCAATCGTAGCCCATAAGCTCTACGACCTTGAACCACTGCGCAAAGTGGAGCGACTGCTGTGCTGCAGTAACATATATAGCCTTATCAAAGCCATACTCGCCCTTGCGATATACGGCAGCGGCAATATCACGGGTAGGATAGAGGGTAGAGCCGTCTCTCTTAAGAATAAGACAAACAGGCATATTCCACTCATCAAGATTTACAATAGAGGCTCCGTCATCAATCTGAAGCAGGCCCATATCACGAAGCTTCTGCACCTGTGCGGGCATCTTGTCGGTATAGAAGGACTCTCCCTTATAGGAGTCAAACTCAATGCCGAGAAGCTTATATGTGCGCTGATACTCCTCAAGGCTCACGTCAACGAACCAACGCCACAGAGCGATGTTCTCCTCATCAAACTCCTCAAGCTTCTTGAACTCAGCGCGGGAAGCATCTGCAAGAGGAGATTTCTTATCCTCGTTTGCCTCCTCCTCAGCCTTGATCTCATTGTTGATGCGGACATAGAGCTTAACCAGCTCATCAACTCCGCCTTGCTCTATGGTAGCCTTATCTCCCCATTTCTTATAAGCAACAATAAGCTTACCGAACTGGGTGCCCCAGTCACCGAGATAGTTTATACCAACGCACTTATATCCTGCAAACTCGTGAAGAAGCTTCAGCGAGTGGCCGATAACGGTAGTGCCAAGGTGGCCGATATGGAAAGGCTTTGCCACATTGGGAGAGGAGTAGTCAAGAACGACCGTCTTGCCCTCACCGTTCATAGGCGAGCCGTATTTGTCAGCGAGAGAAAGCACCTCGCCCGCTACTCTGCGAGAGAAGGCGGTGCCGTCAATTTTGAAATTAAGATAACCATTTACCGCAGTTATAGACGAGAACTCCTCGCACTTGATGGATGCGGCAAGAGTCTCGGCGATCTGCACGGGAGAACGGCGCAGACTGCGGGAAAGGCGGAAGCAAGGGAGAGCTATATCGCCCATAGTCTTATCGGGCGGATACTCAAGCATAGCAAAAACCTCTTCGGCAGAGAGAAGTCCCTCACCAAAGCTGCCTGCTACGACATCGGCAATAAGCGATGCGGTATTTTTCTTCAATGTAAGCATATATATTTACCTTTCAATCAATAATCACAGAGAGTTTCTCATCCTGACATATTCACCGTCAGGCTGAGCGTCAACAAGGGTCGCGGGAATAAAGGTGGAGAATCTGAAAACATATGCCATAGCAGACTCAAAGCCGTCTACAAGATAGAACTCGCCGTCTCTCTCGCATACGGTTATGTCGGTAAGCTCCTCGCCGGCATCAAGTCTTGCGTGGAGGGGAGAAAGAGCGTCTCCGTCAAGCTCACGCTCAGGGAAATGAAGTCTCTCGGGAGAGACAAAAACACGCTCATAGGACTTGTCCTTCTGCCAAAGGGCAAAGGAGGTCGCTATACGGTCGGCGATCTCATCGGGGGTGGCAACGGTAGTATCAACTATCAGAGAGTAGTTGGACAGATCCTTGATGTCAACTCCGTACTGCTCGGTATAACGCTTTTTTTCGCTCTCGCGACGGGAGCGGGTGCAGTCAATAGTCTCCTCAAGGGTGGCGTTGTGCTCACCCTTTCTGTTTGCGTTCATAATACGGAGCGCGCTGGTCTCAATATCCGCGGAAAGATACACCTTGAAGGTGCCCTTGGTAAAATGCCACGCCATGCGGGAGTCAATGATGAGAAATCTCTCGTCATCAGAGAGAGCAGCGATACCGTCATCAATCTCGCGATCAATTTCGGGATGGGTCTCCATATACTTATTCAGCTCGCCAACGGTCATACCGCGCTCGGCGGCAATGGCTCTTACGATAGCACCGGTGCAATAATACTCTGCTCCAAGGCGTTTGATAAGAATATCAGCAACGGTGCTCTTACCGCTGCCAAGATCGCCTGCAAGTGATATTTTATCCTGCATATACTATCCTCCCGAAATAATAAAGATATAGTTTAACTAAATAATTATAATATATTTTGTGCAAATTGTCAATAGCAAAAAATAAATTACTCTCAAGTCCGCTTTATTTCTACCCATCTTTTTACTTTTTTGTTTTGTGGCGTATATTTTCCCTTTGTGTGGCAAGAATAGTTGTAGCATTCAAAAGGAAAGGAAATAAGAATGAATAAAAAACTAAGATTCAGCGACCAGCCCAAAAAGGTCAAAATCATTTACGCTGCCGTTATCAGTGTTCTGTGTGTAACGGCGCTCGTTATCGGTATTGTATCTGCAACCAGAAACGACACTGTTCCGCCTGACAGCGGTCCCGTAGGCAGTCTGCCCCCCAACGACGACAATCAAACTCCCGATGATGGTGAGGGCGACAAGAACGAGGACGAGGGCAAGGATGAGGGCGAGGATGAAAACAAAAAGCCCGACAAGCTCACTATGGTTTCTCCCGTTGTAGGCGATGTAACCAAGCACCACAGCATTGATACTCCCGTATTTTCCACCACACTTAACGAATGGAGAGTACACACCGGAATTGATATTGCCACCGACGAGGGTGCAGAGGTCTATGCTGCGGCAGACGGAAAGGTCACCAAGATTTACAGCGATGCAAGATACGGCAAGACGGTGGAGATCACCCACGACAGCGGTATTGTCAGCGTGTATTCCAACCTGGCTGCCACAAATATTGCAGTAAAGGAGGGCGATACCGTAAAGTCGGGCGCTCTTATCGGTACGGTTGGTGACACCTCTCTCTCCGAGCTGGCAGAGGAGGCTCATCTTCACTTCGGCGTTAAGGTAGAGGGGGTCAGCGTCAACCCTCTTGATTATATCTCTGATGAGTCAAAAAAGGCTTCTCTGGGGATTACCGAGGTTTAGACTAAAATTGCTTGACAAGATTTGACATTTATGTTATAATTTTCTTGTCATCGGGGGTTTCTTCCACGAAGCCCCCTATTATTTTTTAAGGAAACGTAAAAATGAGGAATATTGCAATTCTCGGCTTCGGCGTCGTTGGCGGCGGTGTTGCCGACCTGATTACCAACAACTACGATTGCATAACCCGTCTTGGCGGCGAGGATGTAAATATCAAGTACATACTTGATCTCAGGGACTTCCCCTCCTCCCCATTTGCCAACAGAGTAGTGCACGATTTTAATATTATACTATCCGACCCCGACGTAGACTGTGTGATTGAGGCTATGGGTGGCTCTCACCCCGCATATGAATACACGGTGGCATCTCTTGAAGCCGGCAAAAGCGTCATTACCTCAAACAAGGAGGTAGTGTCAAGATACGGCGACGAGTTTCTCCGTCTGGCACGAGAGAAAGGCGTGTGCTATCGCTTTGAGGCGGCGGTGGGCGGCGGTATTCCCGTCATCTCTCCTATGATAAACTGTATCGGTCAGAACAGAATACGCGAGGTGCGAGGCATTCTCAACGGCACGACAAACTATATTCTCACAAAGATGTTTTCCTTTGGTGCCTCCTTTGAGGAGTCGCTTGGCGATGCACAGAACAGAGGCTATGCCGAGAGAAATCCGGACGCCGACGTGCTTGGCATTGATGCCTGCCGTAAAATTGCGATTCTCACCGCTCTTGTAAGCGGAGAGCTGCTGCCGACAGAGAATATTCACACCGAGGGTATTACAAATATCCGCAAGGAGGATGTGCTGGCTGCAGAAAGACTGGGACGTGTAATAAAGCTTCTTGGCAGATGCGTTATCAAGGATGAGGGTATGCAGGTTATGGTAGCGCCCTTTATGCTTGGAGCCGACTCTCCCCTCTCGGGTGTAAACGGCGTATACAATGCTGTTGAGGTCCTGGGTGATCCTATCGGTAATGTAATGTTTTACGGTCAGGGCGCCGGCGCAGGTGCGACAGCATCGGCGGTGGTAGGAGATCTTATGCAGATCATGCGTTCGGGCAGAAATTATGCCGAGCCCGTATGGGAAAAGACGAGCAGATCTCTCCTTGATTTTGCCGATTTTGAGTCAAGACATTATATTGCTCTCTCGGGTGTAAGCCCTGAGTCACTCAAAGAAGCCATAGGAGATGTTCAGATTATCTCGGAGGGCAAGGAGCTGGCGTTTGCCACCCCGCCAATGACCGAGCAGGAAATAACACGCGCGCTGGATACGCTCTGTGTGGGCGGCGCAAAAATTGAATCAAGAATCAGGATCATATAAAAAAATCTCCCGAGCTAATCGGGAGATTTTTTGTTTTTACAAAGCCTTGCTATTCTCGGGGTACGGACAATAATAGCCGACAGGGTCATAAGTGACATCAAAAGAAGAAAAATGTCAATTAAATAGATAAGAAATGTCTCGGGAATAGCATCGCCAAGGATAACGAAAAGCGAAAAGGCAACAGGAAACACCTCCGAGAGAAAGCCAAAGTGAGAAATGCAGGTCTGTTTGCCATAATAATACCAGCATATTATAGTAGAGTAAGCAAAGGCAAGTATTACGACAGGCAAAACAAGGCTGCCAACGCCACCGAGCAAGAAAGAAAACGTTTCACTGACAAGCGTCATCGGGGCGGTAAATGAGCTATAATCGGGTACTGCAAGAAGAATTGCAACTCCTGTCAGCATACATAAAAGGCAGCTGTCAAAGACTACCTCGCCCATTGCAAAGAGCCCTGCAATATGAGGCGAGCGATTTTCGGCGCGGGAGTGAGCCATAGCCGAGCTACCCACCCCGGCCTCATTTGACAGTATACCTCTGGCAAATCCCTCTCTTAAAGCTATGAAGGACAGCCCACCTCCGATGGCAGAGCGAAAATTAAACGCAGAAGAAAAAATATCATTTATCACATTGGGAAGCCTGGAAATATGAGTAAAAATGACGCCAAAACAGGCTAATATGTAAATTATAGTTGTCAAAGGTATGACAATTTCGGTTATACTCTCTATTTTTCGTGCATTTCCAAGCAACGCGGGAAGTAGCAACAAAAACAGGAAAAGAGAAGAAAAACGTGGAGATATGCCGTAGGATTCATAGCACATATCGGTAAATGCAACGCTCTGCATAGCAGCCCCCATAGACAGAGAAAGAAACAGAGTCAACACCGCATATACAACAGAAAGCGCCCCTCCGTGTCGGCAAAAAACCGATCGTAAAACGCAGGACATACCTCCCCCTTCGGTTTTTTCGTCAAAGACCAACAGTGTCTCGGCATACTTTATTACCATAGAGAAAAGCGAGGCAAAAAGCAACCAGAAAAGGCTGCCTGCTCCACCTATAATTATCCCAGCCGATACTCCGAATATATTTCCCACGCCAAGCGTGCCTGCAAGGGCGAGGAAAAAGGCGCGCCTTGACGCTCTGTCGCCTACCGCACCGAGCATTTCCTTTGCCGTTTTTATGGGGTGAATAATGAAAAACGCCCCCAGCTTTACGAGTAAATATATACCCGAAAGCGTTACAATAACAGGTAAAATCAATCTGAAATCCATAAAAAACACTCCCCTGCACAAATCTATGCAGGGGAGTTCTGATTTATCACGCCACATTAGTCGGCGTTTTATATGTTCTTATGGATTAAAGGAAAAATCTCTCAACGATCTTCCAGATAACAAATATTCCCACTCCGATGCAGGCACCGATAAGGATCCAATTGTATATCTTATCAAAGAGCTTGTTTTTCTCCGCGTCGCGTCTGTCGCGCTCAATATCCTCCTCGCTCTCCCGAAGATCATCGGGAATCTCGTCAAATCCTTCCTCATTTTCTTCCTCATCAAGAGCAAAATCATAGCTGCCGTCCTTGATCGCCTTTGCTCTATCGGATGCCTCAACCATAATCTGACTGACTATAGAATAGGTGGCACTATCGGGATTGCCGTTTGCCATAGTAGTTCCGAGAGTATTCATAGCGGACTTTATTTTATCAAAATCTCTGCCGTGTGTTGCCGTCTCAAGAAGCTCGGAGCAATCATCACAGAGCAGACGGGCGTGACCCGTAGCGCCCATAGTGAGAACGGGAGCATCCTCGGGCAGATTATTGTTGCCACATATACAGCATCTTACCATTACTTTTTATCCTCCTCTTTTTCCTTGCGAATCTCGGCTCTGAAATATGCAAGATACTCGTTGCGCAAAGCAGCTCTCTCCCGCTGCTCCTCAAAGGTAAGCTCTCGCTCTTTAGCGATTCTGCCGAGCTCGTTGATTCTGTCTATCTTTGCCTTATCCATTCTTTTTGCCTCCGTAGAGCTTTGCAAGGCCTCCCGTAGAGGTCTCGCGGTAGTGGTGAGAAAGGTCCTTGCCCGTCTCATACATAGTCTTGATAACCATATCAAGCGAGATCTTTCTGGAGCCGGAAAGGAAGTTTGCCAGGTTTACTGCATTTATAGCTCGCATAGCAGCAACCGCATTACGCTCAATACAGGGGATCTGCACAAGACCGCAAATTGGATCACAGGTAAGTCCGAGATGATGCTCAAAGGCGATCTCCGCCGCGTATTCTATCTGGTCAATACCCATCTCAAAGAGCTCACCGAGAGCAGCAGAAGCCATTGAACAGGCTGTACCAACCTCCGCCTGACATCCACACTCCGCTCCGCTGACAGACGCGTTGGTCTTGGTAAGAGCACCGATAAGACCTGCGACGGCAAGAGCGCGAAGAATATCCTCATCGGAGAAGCTGTGCTTCTCCTGCATATATTTAAGCACCGAGGGAAGAACGGCACATGCACCGCAGGTAGGCGCAGTAACAATAGTACCGTTGTCTGCGTTCTGCTCGCTGACCGCATAAGCATAGGAGCAAACTATACGGTTCTCCCGGGTAACGGGGCTCTCGTCAATATGACGCTGGTTGTAGAGATACTGCGCCTTTCTCTCCACCTCAAGACCGCCGGGGAGAATACCCGAGGTAGTCAGTCCCGCGTGAATAGCGTTTTTCATAACGCCCCAGACCTCAAGAAGAAACTCGCGTATTTTCTCTCCCTCTCTCAGAAAAACATACTCTGACAGGCGAAGCTGATTTGCCTTACAGTATTCAGCAATGGCAGTAAAGCTGGACTGAGGATAAACATCATCCGCAGCATCAAGCTCTGCTCTGCCCTCTATCCTGATATCGCCGCCACCGATGCTCATAACGCGCATCTTATTCTGCTCTACCCCATCAACCACCGAATAAATATCCATAGTGTTCTCGTGAGGAAGGTCGCGGTCGGTGGTATTGAAGATGATCTCAACCGCCTTGTCGGTTGCAGAGGAAAGCGCCTTGTCGGTTCCGTGTCCCTCACCTGTGTCAGCAAGGCTGCCGAACAGAACGACCTTATAGCTCTCAGCCTCGGGATGCTCGGAAACATAAATGCTCATAGCCTTTGCAGGTCCCATGGTATGAGATGAGGAAGGGCCCTTGCCTATCTTGTATATATCTCTTATGGATTTCATATGTTTTCTCCTAAAAGAATTATTGCATATTTTTACAAGTATATTTTATCACTTATTATTACCGGTGTCAAGGAGAAAAATGAAATCCTTTGTCAATCAGTTTTTTAGAGGTGCAGATGCGGAAAAGCCACGGCTCGTGTGAAGCCGTGGCTATCTGTTTACTGTATTATTATGCTCAACAAATTGGAATATGTCATTCAAAATGTAAGATTTTTTCATAAGACGCTAAAACTAAGCTCGGATGTGCTGACGATCTATCTCCTGTATCAACAAATCCCACTTTTTCATAACATCGTCTGTTTTTTATCAAATCTTCCGGAAAATCCACAAAGATTTGCTTTGCACCCGGGAGTTCTTTCTCACAAAGGAGAATAGCTGTCTGTGCAATGCCTCTGCACTGCATGTGAGGTTTAATATAGACTCTTTGTAAATAGTATTGCCCCTCTGCCAAACACTCTAAAAACGGTGTACCACCTTTGCGCCTGTAAAGAATGCCACCCGCAATTTCTCCGTCTACCAAAATAGTAAAATTAAGAAAGAAATCCGAGTTTAATCTATTGGTGATATCTTCCACACCCCTCAGGCAAGGATTCCCTTCGTCATGATATTTCTCGTATAAGGGGAGGAACGCCGCTTTTTGTATCTCGCATAACTCCGGTGCTTCGTTTTCTTTTGTTAGTCTAACTGTGATATTCATATTTCCCTCCCTAAAATTATGTCAATTTCAAGCTCATAGGTTAGTTTCTAATCGGCTTTATTATATCACAAAATCCCCCGAATGTAAATATGACGGTTTGATTTTACTAACCAAACCGTCATATCTATTCTATAAACTTTAGTAATTGCTCTGTGGCGCATTACTTCGTAAGATACTCATCAATCGCCTTTGCGGCTACCTTGCCGGCACCCATAGCGGAGATTACGGTTGCGGCGCCTGTTACGGCATCTCCGCCTGCGTATACGCCTGCCTTGGTGGTGGCTCCGTCCTCGGTGACGATAATACCGCCCCAGCGGTTGACCTCAAGTCCATCGGTGGTGGACTTGATAAGTGGATTGGGAGAGGTGCCTATTGACATTACCACAGCATCAACATCAAGGGTAAACTCGCTACCGGGAACCTCAACAGGACGGCGTCTGCCGCGCTCGTCGGGCTCACCAAGCTCCATACGGATACACCTGATAGCCTGAACGCTGCCGTTCCGCTCATCGCGAGGGTTGTCGGGGTTGTTATAGCCTATGATCTCGGTGGGGTTACAGAGCAGACGGAACTCAATGCCCTCCTCCTCTGCGTGTTCAACCTCCTCACGCCTTGCGGGGAGCTCGGTCATAGAACGGCGGTAAACGATATATACCTTCTCTGCGCCGAGGCGGAGTGCGGTACGCGCGGCGTCCATAGCCACATTTCCGCCGCCCACAACGGCAACCTTGCCGCCCTTCATAATAGGGGTCTCGGGGTTGTCAAGATATGCCTTCATAAGATTGGAGCGGGTGAGGTACTCGTTTGCCGAGTAGACGCCCTTCAGCTCCTCGCCGGGAATACCCATAAAGTTGGGAAGACCAGCGCCCGAGCCGATGAATACTGCCTCATAGCCCATATCAAACAGCTCGTCTACTGTAAGTGTTTTGCCTATGATAACATTGGTCACAAGCTGAACGCCCATAGCCTTCAGATTGTCAACCTCCTTCTGAACTATCGCCTTAGGCAGACGGAACTCGGGGATACCGTAAACAAGCACACCGCCCGCGGTATGAAGAGCCTCGTATACGGTTACGGAATAGCCTGCCTTTGCCAGATCGCCGGCGCAGGTAAGTCCGGAGGGACCCGAGCCAACTACAGCAACCTTATGTCCATTTGGAGCAAGGCACTCGGGGGTCGCATCACTATGTGCGTTGTGCCAATCGGCAACGAATCTCTCAAGTCTGCCAATGCCGACGGGCTCACCCTTGATGCCTCTTACACAGAGCTTTTCGCACTGGGTCTCCTGGGGACAAACTCTGCCGCATACTGCGGGGAGAGTGGAGCTTTTTGCAATCACCTGATAGGCTGCCTCAAAGTCGCCCTCCTTGATCTTGGAGATAAACTCGGGAATGTGAATGTTAACGGGGCAGCCGTTAACACAGGGCATATTCTTACAGTTCAGGCAGCGGAGTGCCTCATCTATTGCGGTTGCCTCATCGTATCCGAGAGCAACCTCGGAGAAATTGTGTGCGCGAACGAGAGCGTCCTGCGTGGGCATCTCGTTTTTCTTAAGTGACATATTTGCCTTAGCCATTGTTGTCCTCTCCCTTCTTAAAGAGATTGCAGGTCTCCTCATATGCGTGGCGCTCAAAGCCGCGATACGCACCGCCGCGCATCATAGCCTCATCAAAATCAACCTGATATCCGTCAAAGTCAGGACCGTCAACACAGGCAAACTTGGTAACGCGCTTGCCGTCTACATTGAGAGTGAGTCGGCAGCCACCACACATACCCGTGCCGTCTATCATAATAGGATTCATAGATACATCACAGGGGATGCCTGTGGGGCGAACAGTCTCAACAACAAACTTCATCATAATCAAAGGTCCTATGGTAATAACCTTATCAAACTTACGCTCGGCGAGCATCTCCTTGAGAGGCAGGGTTACATTTCCCTGTCTACCGTAGCTGCCGTCGTCAGTCATAACAACAAGCTCATCCGAGCAAGCCGCGAATTCATCCTCAAGGATAACGAGATCCGAGCTTCTGAATCCGATAATGGAGGTCACCTTAGCGCCTCTCGCCTTCAGTGCCTGGGCAACGGGGAGCGCAATGGCACAACCAACGCCGCCGCCTACGATACATACATCACCAAGTCCGTCAAGGTGTGTGGGCAGACCGAGGGGGCCTGCAAAATCCTGTATATATTCGCCCTCCCGCTTTTGGCCGAGCTTCTTTGTGGTGGAGCCAACGATCTGGAAAATGATTTTTACGGTTCCAGCCTCTCTGTCATAGCCCGCAACGGTGAGGGGAATACGCTCGCCCGCCTCGTCTACGCGGAGAATAATGAACTGACCAGCCTCTGCTTTCTTTGCAACGAGGGGCGCCTCAATATCCATCATTACGACGGTTGGATTAAGTATTTTATTATTAACTATTCTGTACATTTTGCCTCTTTCTACCGATTGATTTACAAAACATATGTCTTTGTCAATCAACCTTGTGTGAAAAAATAATATCTTTTATATTATACTATAAAGCAAGCTTTTTTTCAACACCAAAAGCGCTTTTTATTAAAAAATAAGACCGCGAATTTCTCGCGGTCCTATTCTCAATCGGGCTGCTGGCCATCGTGCGCCGCCCATTTGCAACCGGATAGCTCCATAGGGCGGCTCGTTTTTGGAGCCGCCTTGTTGTTTATTTCTTTATAGGAATCCAGATCTCGCTTCTGTAATTATCTGCCAGCATATCTCCTGCGGAATAATATTCAATCTCCGGGATCATTGCGTGCTTATAGCCCGAATTGGGCAGCCACTCGGAGTAAATACGCTTCCAGATATCCTGCATAGGATTTGGGAGAGGACGCATTGACCCTATGATCTCAAATACCGCCCAGTCGGATGCGGGGATCGTGATTTCTTCAAGATTGTCGGGGCAGACTTTATCGGACATACAGCCAATCCAATAATCAAATCCGCCGTTATACATATCCGCGCATAATCCCACAACGCCATCGTTGTTACTAAGAGATGTGATCTGCTCTCTCATCTCATCTGTAACGGAGTCCCACATCTTTGGTATCTCGGTCATCTGACTGTCGTTTTCGGTTGAGAACCATTTTTTGAAGCCTATGATGTGCATTTCGTCCTTTTTTACAATTCTGTAATTCATTGCATTTACTCCTTTGATTGTTAATACAAAGGTGATTTTTCCATAGGATTTCAAAAGAGCGCCGCCGCGTTTCACCGCTGATGGCGTAATGCCGTGCATCTGTCTGAATGCGCGAGCAAATGAGTCGGGCGAGTTGTAGCCATACTTTAATGCCACATCAAGCACGGTTTGACCACCCTTTTGAAGCTCATAACCGGCAAGGGAAAGCCTTCGCCTACGCATATATTCTACAATGGATATGCCTGTGAGAGCGTAAAAGGTCCTTTGAATATCGCTCTCAAGATTGCCTTTTGCTGCAGCAATGTCAGATATATGAAGCTCGTCCAGAAGATGCTCCTCAATGTATTCAATTGTAGCATTCATACTCTCTAAAACATTCATTATTATCACCTCTGTTTGCATCTATCGTAGCATAAACAAAAGACTTTTTCCCGACTTTTTTCTATAAAAACTGTCGGATTTCGGGTAGCAATTCTATTGTAGCACAAAAAAGTGGGAAAGTAAAGGACGATTTGACTAATCAAACCGCCCTGTTTTTTACCTCATCCGTCATACTCGCAATGCTCGTATGCCACCTTCCCCAAAGGGAAGGCTTATTATTTATTGTTTTCCACCAACTTTTTTATGTAATCGCTTCTACTTCCGTCCCAATGACACAATTCGCATTTGCCGTCCTTGAATTGATGATTGCAATTTTCATAACCAAAGAGAATATGTGCACACTCGGGACAAAGCGACATCATTTTTGATTTAGCTTTAATAAACTTACTTCCACATTCATCACATTGTAAAACAACAGTTGGTTTTCCATCTTTATCGTATGCGATTGTTGCATCAAATCCACCGTTCCAAAATCTAACCTTAACTGTATCAACACAATCTAACAGTTTAGTAAGACCGAAATCTCCTGACCACTTTTCCAGTGTTTCGTATGAGAAATCTTCAAAATCATCTATCCTGATTTCGCCTCCAAATACAGCTGTATCCCCTTTAAAACATTCAATTGCATAAACTTTACAATTTATTATTTCATTTACATATTCAATAACATCGTCCTCATCAACTAAATGTCTATGTTGATATGACCATGATACTAAGTAAGGACTAAAATCATCTTCGGGAATGTAGTCAACTATAATCTTACACTCATTCTGTGGCTTTACTATCTCAATGCAATCTTTACTTTCATTATAAATCTTTTCAAAAGAATTAAAGTGGTTGTTTAAAAAATCATATGTCTCTTTACTCACAAAATGAATCCCCCTGAACTGATAGATTATATTAATTATACCACACCCACGCAAAAAAGTAAATAGGGCGGCTCGTTTTTGGATCCGCCCTGTTATCAGGATGAAGTATTTTCGCGTCTAATTCAGAGAATTGTATGTATTTTTCATCGTAGTTCTATCGTAATCCAAAAAATACGGCTCTAATTTATCATAAAACTCCTTGTACTTATCCTCGGAAAAGAAAACAATATCACATCCCCTGTCATCATAAACGGAAAATATAAATTGATTGTCAAATGAAACGAAACTAACCAAAGGTGAATACTGATTATCTATTTGATTCTTTATAATACCTTCAAAGACTGCGAAATCAATATCATATGAAATATATCTTTTTACTATTTCAATATCTTCGTCTATTAGATCTATACTATGTAACACGTCCATGTCAAGATTGATTATTTCATCAATTTTTATTTCAAAATTGCCAACCTCGCATGCTTTGCCATCAATAAAATATTCATCGTAAAACGCTGCATCTATTTTCTTATTTTCAAATAAAAAATTAGCAATTTTCATTGCTCTATCTATGGCATTATCCATATAATTTTTGCCTTTGCCTATTCCCAGCTCGCATCTTAAAGCTAATTTATTTCTGTAAAACCAAGGTTGTGAATAATCAAATGTTGAGTTAATTATCTTTTCACGCATGGTGTTCATATTAATTGCTCCCTTTTGGACTTTTTTTACATTATACCACACCCATTTCAAAAAGTAAATAGGACGATTTGACTAATCAAACCGCCCTGTTTTTTACCTCATCCGTCATACTCGCAATGGGCGTATGCCACCTTCCCCAAGGGGAAGGCTTATTTAGAATTTCTTGCCTTTCAAGATCTCCATAGCTTCGCCAATACAGTCAACATGAAGTGTTTTATCAATCATTCAAATTGCTCTACGATGGTATGTTCTCCTGTGTTTTCGTCGCGGAATATCCAACTGTGCCTATCACCATCGCGTTTCCCTTTTTTAACATAAGTCATAGGCTTACCGTCTTTGCCTAAAGGCCAATCGGAAGATTGTACCCAGCAAGGATATCCCTTTTCGCTCTTAAACTCTTGGCGAATACGAGCCTTGGTTTCTTTTATTCTACGAGTTTTTGGCATTGTATCAAGAAAAAGAGGAATAATATGTTCCTGAATATACATTTCTGCTTGTCCACCACTTAAATACTGCGGAATTACATCCAATGCATAACAATATGCTTGTTCGTATTTCTGTCCACGATATTCAATAGATTGATCATACTGATAGAAAATATCAAATACTCCATCATAGAATGCCCACGCACCACTGGCAGTTCTCACATTATGCGTGAGCATACGCCATTCCTTCGTGAGAAAGTTCCGCACGGACACAAAAGAATCATCACCATATACAAATCCGGGATAGAGGTCTGGTTGAGCAAAACAGTATAAATAATGATGGTGGAAAACTGTTTCATTTCTAAAAAATCTAGGAGTAGGAATAAATCCTCTATCGGATGAAATGCAAGTATCTACAATGTTCTGCAAAAAATCATTGATTTCATTATTGCTATCATACTTTTCGCGGAAAGCAACTATATCTGTATTACCTAAAAGAAACTCTCTGATTTCATTTTCAGCATTCATAAGCCATCCTCCATTCTTTTTGTAACTATATTATACCACACCCACACAAAAAAGTAAAGAGCGATTTGATTTCTCAAACCGCCCTGTTTTTATGATGAATTGAGCCGTTGGCTCATGAATTGCACGAAGTGCATGAATTGACGGCAGAGCCGTCATGAATTGCCTGCGGCATTGATTTTGAAAAACTACTTGTTTTTCAAAATCTCCATAGCTTCGCCGAAGCGCTGGAAGTGGACGATCTCGCGCTGGCGGAGGAAACGGATGACGTCGTTGACGTCGGGGTCATCGGAGAGGCGGAGAATGTTGTCATACATTGCTCTTGCCTTCTGCTCTGCCGCCAGGTCCTCGTGAATGGAGGCGAGGGCATCCTCCTTGGATGCGATAGATGCCGCGTTAAAGGGCATTCCCGATGCGGAAGCGGGGAATATGCCTGCGCCGTGGTCAACGTAATATTTATCAAAGCCGCCTGCTATAATCTCGTCGGGAGTGAGGTTGCGGGTGAGCTGATAAACAATGCTGGCTACCATCTCCTGGTGACCCATTTCCTCGGTACCCACGTCGGTCAGGATGCCGACTACTCTGCCGTCGGGCATAGTGTAGCGCTGGTTAAGATAGCGCATTGCCGCGCCGGTCTCTCCGTCGGGGCCGCCAAGTGCGGTGATTATTACACTTGCAAGGCGAGGATTGGGTCTCTCAATCTTTACCGGGTGCTGAAGCTGTTTCTGATATATCCACATAGATTATCTCTCCCCCTCTCTCATAAAGTCGCCTGCCTGCTGCCAGGGCCAGGGGCCGTCTACCCATTTCCAGCCCTCTGTGCTGACATTTCCCATCGCAGTCAGGGGACCGACGGTATTTTCATAAAGCTCGGTCAGCCGTTTCAGCTCCTCAACCGTCTGGAAATAATAGTCAAGAGCGGTGCGGCATCTGGGATGAGTGTCAAGGTAGAGCTCAAGCTCTGTTTTTACAAAGCAGAGGGCTCTTATCTGTTCGGCAAGGCTGCCCGTAAGGGGTGTTCCGCCGGGGTTGTGCCCCGCCCTGTTTTCGGTACGGGGTGTAGTTGTATTATTTCTCGCTTTATTCACGGCCATACACCTCCATAGGCTTATATAACTCCTCAAAGAGTGTGCCGTGGGTCAGAGCGTCGTTTGCCGTATAGAGCATACGAAATCTCTGATCGGGCGCATAAACATAGGCGAGGGGCATTCCGTCAAGGCATCCGCCCTCACCGCCGCAGCCCTGTCCGTTTGTATCGTCTGTTACACCGTTCTGACAGGCTGCGGTCATTCCACCAAGCTTATCGGTGCAGCAAAGGGGATAACCGTTCTCATTTTTGTCCATTTTTAATATTTCCTTGTTGTTTTTACGGATATTATATTTATCCGCTATAAACAGTATACGCTTTTTCGTCAAAATCTGCTACTGTGAAAGCCCCCTTTTCATCAATCTCAGAGACAGGATAAGGATGATTGAAAACACAGAAAAACCACACAGAAGTATTGCTCTGCCCGTCAGTGTGGAATCTGCGCCGAGAAATGAAAGCAGAGAGTACTGGAGATTAAAAACAGACATAAGCGAGGTGGAGAGCGAGATGTTTTTTGCCGTAAAGTAAAGATGATCTGCTCCGTCGCGATTGCGCCGTATTTCCATAGCAGAGCGAATCAGCGAGTATACGGTAAAGGCGAGAAATCCGAGCAGAAACAAACCGGAATAACTGACATAGCTGCCACGACGGATGGAGTATATCATAATTATCGCTGACACCAGATCAAGAAACAAAAGCAGGATTCCTACGCGAAAGCATATGTGCCGCCCGCCTTTGCCCTCGGAGTAGGATCTACCAAAGAAAAGGAGCGAAACTCTAATAATGATCAGCGTCAGATGATAAACCGTAAGGGTCGCAGACCAAAGGCTGTGATATAGGATCGCAGAGGCGGCGTTTGTAGTGATATAAATAAGGTTCATCAGCGAGCCACCGAAAAGCAGGGCTAAAACTCTGGCGGTAGGAGAATCAACAAGGTTATACAGTTTTTTTAATGAATTACCGATATATTTCATAGTTATATTTTGCCCTCATAGAAAATAATTATTTGTCATCATGCTTTTTGCTTGACTTAAGTGTCAAAATATATTATAATGTATGACAAAGGCGGTGAGAAAATGGGCGCAATATACGACTTTGAAAAAGAAAAGCTTATTATAGGAATAATTTATCACGAGCCGCAGGTGCTTGAGAGTGCGCTTCGTATTCTCACAGAGGAGTTCGGCGAGATTGAGGCTATGAGTGAGGAGTTTTCCTTCTCCGAGGAGTTTTCAACCTATTATGATGACGAGCTTGGCGGCGAGGGGCTGAGGAGAATATACAGCTTCAAGCAGCTGATTGACCCCACAAGGCAGGCAGAGATAAAGACCAGAACTAACGCCATTGAAGCCAAGTTCAGTATAGACGGCAAGCGGAGGATCAACCTTGATCCCGGCTTTATCAATCACGGCAGACTCCTTCTGGCTACCACAAAGGAAACCGGCTTCAGGATCCCGCTCTCTGACGGAATATACACAGAGCTGACTCTGTTCTGGGCGAGGGGTGGATGGCAGAAGCTGCCCTGGACATACCGTGATTATCAGTCCGAGCGGGTACAAAGATTTATCACCGAGGTGAGACGGACCTATCTTGCTCAAAGGCGGGAAATGTCAGGCAAATAATATAACAAAACAATGATAAAACGCGAATTTTAGCGTAAAAAACAGGAGAAATGCAAAAATGAGAGAGTACAATCTTATTAAGGAAAACGATCCTCGTCTCTATGAAGCAATTACAAGCGAAACAAACAGACAGAGGAATAAAATAGAGCTGATTGCCTCCGAGAACTTTGTATCCGAGGTTGTGATGGAGGCTAACGGAACAACGCTGACAAACAAATACGCTGAGGGCTATCCCGGCAGGAGATATTACGGTGGATGCGAGCACGTTGATACGGTTGAAAGCATAGCTATTGAGCGCGCCAAGGAGCTTTTTGGCGCAGGATATGCCAATGTGCAGCCTCACTCGGGCGCACAGGCAAATATGGCTGTATTTTTCGCTCTGCTTGAGACGGGAGATACCGTTTTGTCTATGAATCTTGCCCACGGCGGACATCTGAGCCACGGTTCGCCTGTAAATATTTCGGGAAAATACTGGAATATTGTGCCCTACGGTGTAACACGCGAGGGCGGAGTGATAGATTATGACGAGGTTAGACGGCTTGCCCTTGAGTCCAAGCCTAAGTTGATCCTGGCAGGAGCCTCCGCATACCCCAGAATCATTGATTTCAAGCGATTCCGCGAGATCGCAGACGAGGTTGGCGCATATCTGATGGTTGATATGGCTCATATTGCGGGGCTTGTAGCCGCGGGAGCTCATCCCTCGCCTGTTCCCTACGCTCACGTAACCACAACAACCACTCATAAAACTCTGCGCGGTCCGAGAGGCGGTCTTATTCTCTCAAATGACGAGGAAATTGCAAAGAAAATTGATAAATCCATATTCCCCGGCACGCAGGGAGGTCCTCTGATGCATACTATCGCGGCAAAGGCGGTATGCTTTGGTGAGGCACTTAAGCCAAGCTTCAAGGAATATGCCAAAAATGTAGTAAAAAACTGCAGCGTGCTTGCCTCGGAGCTTGAAAAAGAGGGCTTTAAGCTGGTTTCGGGCGGAACGGATAACCATTTACTGCTCCTTGACCTTACAGGAATGAAGGTTGATACAGGTAAAGAGGCTGAGCATATGCTTGACGAGGTTGGAATTACCTGTAACAAGAATGCCATTCCCTTTGACACACAGAAGCCCTTCGTTACAAGCGGACTTCGTCTTGGTACGGCGGCTGTAACGACCAGAGGCTTTGGCGAGGATGATATGAGAGAGGTGGCAAGGATTATTTCTCTCACACTTTCCGACTTTGAAGGAAATGCCGAGGAGGCAAAAGCAAGGGTAAATGCCCTCTGCAGAAAGTACCCTCTTTACGAGTAAAAAAGCATAAAAAATCGGGTGTAAAATCACCCGATTTTTTTATTGAAAGATAAGAAAACAATAACTCAAAAAAATGAATAAAAAAGCATACCAAAATAGCATACAAAGAAGGAAAAAAAGTCTGTAGAATAACGAAAAAAGCACCGAGGAAAACATCTGAAAATGCACCAAAGTGAAGGAAAAAACAGATCAAAAAAATTAAGATTAAAAACAAAGTAGCAACAGATACTACAACCGAGATAATTATACTTAGCAACAAAAAATAATGGAGTGATTTGCAGAACAAATACAGGCAAAAAGACTTGATTTTTTAGATGATTCAAGGTGTTTTAGGGCTCAAAATGGTAGCGTTAAAGGGTGAAAAACAGAAAAAAACCAAAAAAAGAACATTTTGATCAAAAAGAGATAAAAACAAGAATAAATAATCCGTTCATTTTCAAAAAGAGAGCTTTGATTCTGATTTTTGACCGAACTTTTCGGATTTTTTCAAACTTTTTTCGTTTTTTTTAGTATTTTTCTATTAATTTCAAAGTTTTTGCAGATTATTATGAACTTTTCAAAACTTTTTATCGTAAACAATTGTTTAGGTTTTTGGCTATTTCCCCTCTTTTTTACCCTTATTGATGGCAAATCAAATAAAGAAGCCGAAAAGGAATAACACAGTCAGGCTCTCATTATCTTCGTAAGGGAATATTTCCAGACAGAAAGATTTGAAAACAGGACTGTTTTTTTGATATATAAATACAACTTTTTTGATGTAGTTTTTTACTTGTTTTTACAAACTACTAATTAAGAGAGTAAATTATTTTCGGATGTTTTTTATACAGATTTTTCTGAATATCTAACTTATATTTTTCCAATATAAAATTACAATAATTTGCCCTATATTTTAGTGCATAAAAGCGCAACACTTTGATGATATAAAAATGTTTTTTTATTAGAATAATTCTCTTGCTATTATGATCAATTTTCATTAATGAGATGACACATGAGATGGCACAAATTAAACGAGTATAATCTACTATCATTTTTTAATTCTATTAAGAAGTAATATTCTTTTATCTTGTATAAAGAATCGGCGATGACAAAAGAAAGACTTTTTTTCACCCCGAGAAAAAAACAAGTTCAGGATAGACTTAACCAGATCAGGTACAAGATTTATTAGTATAAGCATTTACTCACCGCGAGTCTATTCAATTATACTTATTAGCTCCGTCATAAACTTCTCTATATTAATAATACAAAAATAATATAAGAAAACTTTATTATTGTTATATTATTAAGTTGTTATTTTAATTAAAGGATAAAAGTTTTTTTAAGCAAACGTCTGATGCTTTGTTAAAAAAGATTCATCAACCGACTTTCATTGTTTGTTCTGATACGAAGTGTCTATCCCTTAACAAGCATAATTTACTAATATATCATTTTTATCAAAATATGTCATAAACGGTCAAAAATCCTTGAAAAATATAATAAAATAAACATCACGGTACGTTTTTTGCCTTAAAAATGGTAGTTTTTACTATCAAATATCAAGTGTTTTTTTACTGTTTCATTATACAAATAATACACCCAAACAAAGTAAAATAAAAAAATAGGCGACCAGCAGGTGGTCACCTATTTTTTCTATGAAGATGAAATTACTTAACCTCAACCTCTGCGCCTGCTGCCTTAAGCTGCTCAGCGATCTTCTCTGCCTCGTCCTTAGCGATGCCTTCCTTAATGGTCTTAGGAGCTGCCTCAACGAGATCCTTAGCGTCCTTAAGGCCAAGACCGGTAAGCTCACGAACAACCTTGATAACGTTGAGCTTGGAAGCGCCTGCTGCCTTAAGTACAACGTCAAACTCGGTCTTCTCCTCAACGGGAGCTGCTGCTGCGCCGGGAGCTGCTGCTACTGCTACGGGAGCTGCGGATACGCCGAACTCCTCCTCAAGTGCCTTTACAAGGTCAGCGAGTTCAAGAATGGTAAGACCCTTTACGATTTCAAGGATCTGAGTAGACTTTTCGTTCATTTTAAAATCCTCCGTTATTTAAGAAATGTTTAACTGTGTTAATTTCCGCAGGAATTAAGCCTCTGCGGGAGCCTCTTCAGCGGGAGCTGCATCCTCAGCGGGAGCTGCCTCGCCATCTTTGTCAATAATTGCCTGAAGTACGTATGCAAAGCTGTAAAGGGACGACTGAAGGCTGCCCATCATACGGCCAATGAGAACTTCCTTAGAGGGAGTCTCAGCGAGCTCAATAACGCCTGCCTGATCAAGAATGCCACCGTCAACGAAACCAGCCTTGATCTCAAAGGTGCTGATCTTATCAGCATACTGCTTCATGATCTTAGCGGGAGCGATGGGGTCGTCCTGGCTGATTGCGATAGCGGTCATACCGTTAAGGTGCTGCTTCATTTCACCGTAACCTGCGATGTCGCAAGCACGACCGGTGAGAGTGTTCTTCATAACGGTGTATTCTACACCAGCCTTACGAAGAGCCGCACGAAGAGCGGTATCATCAGCCACTGTAATGCCTTCATACTTCACGAGAACGCCTGCTGCAGCGGACTGGAGCTTAGCGGCAAGTGCTTCAACAACTTGCTTCTTCTCTTCAAGAATCTTATTACTTGGCATTGTTTCACCTCCATAAAAAATCAATAAAAAATATCCTTTTCCGATAAGGCGCAGACCACCCCCGAGAAAAGGACAACTTAATACAAGATATTAAAGTTTACTTACCTCGGCAGGAAAGCTTTTGCTTTTACCGGAACCTGCTGTCTTCGGACTTAGTTATTATACTATATATTTATCTGTTTGTCAATAGGTTTTATAAAAGTTTTTAAGTTTTTTTGTAAAACGCATCTATGGACAAGATGCGTTTTACTTATAGGAGTTTTTCTCCTTCAGAACCCTGTATATCGCGCGATAGGACTCAAGGCGCGTGGGAGCAATTTCACCATTTGCACAGGCCTTTGCCACCGCGCACTCATCCTCTCCCTCGCCAACATGAGCACAATCTGCATAACGGCAGAGGCCGATATACGGGAGAAGCTCCGGGAAGGTAGGAAGCAGCTCGTCAAGACCAAAGAAGTCAAAGCGAGCAAAATCTATCAGCGAAAAGCCGGGTGTGTCAGCAAGAAATCCTGTGTCAGCCTTACCTTCAATGTCAAAGATCTCCACATGACGCGTGGTATGTCTGCCGCGCTCAATCTTGCGGGAGATCTCAGCGGTAGCAAGAGTCAGACCGGGGAAAAGGGCGTTCATCAGTGTGGATTTGCCTACTCCCGATGCACCTGCAAAGGCAGAGGTCCTGCCCTCTGTTACATTCTGCTTAATGTAGTCCGCAAGAGCATCTATTCCTTCACCCGCCTCGGATGAGGTGATAAAGGTGGGGATACCAACAAGGCGATATATTGCCGCGTATTCCTCGGCTGCCTCCGACTGAAGATCTGACTTTGTGATCACCACAACAGGATTGATTGAATTATGTATCGCTATGGCAATAAGCTTATCCACCGTTTCAATAACCGGTGAGGGCTTTGCCGCGGCAAAAACAATAAAAAGATAATCAAGGTTTGCAAGAGGGGGACGGATAAGCGAGTTTTTTCTCGGTGCGATAGAGGAGATAACGATGCCGTCGGGGGTAGAATCATCAATGCTGACGGTTACATTATCGCCGATGAGCACCTTTGTTTCATCTCTCTTTAACACGCCCTTGGCGCGACAGGCAAGGCGACTGACCGAGTCGCCCTCATCAATTCTCACCTCATAAAGTCCACCAAGGCCCTTTACAACCTTACCGTATTTTTCTGTAATCAAGTTATGTTTCTTCTTCCTTTTTATTAAGATTAGAACGGCGAAGCTGACCGCAGGCAGCATTTACATCACTACCAAGCTTTCGCCTTACGGTAGCAACAATTCCGCGTTTTTCCAGAGTTTTAGCAAAAGCGTTAACCGATTCGGGCGTGCCCTTCTTGAAGCCCGTTTCCTTAACCTCGTTTACTCTGATAAGGTTGACGTGAACGGGGACACCCGCGGGGCGAAATACCCTATTCAGCACGTCAGCAAGCTCGGTGGCGTCTGCCTCGCTATCGTTTTTGCCGGAAATAAGCGTATATTCAAAGGAAATACGTCTGCCTGTTTTGTTATAGTAGGAAAGGCAGGCGGAAAGGAGCGCATCTACTCCCCACTTATTGTTTATAGGCATTATCTCTGATCGGCGGGTATCGTTTGCCGCGTGAAGTGATATTGAGAGAGTTATAGGCAGATTCTCCTCCGCCAGCCTTTCAATTCCGCTGACAACTCCGCAGGTTGAAAGCGAAATGTGGCGGTAACCGATATTCAGTCCGTCAGGGTGATTAACAAGCTTTAAGAACTTAATGACGTTGTCATAGTTATCAAGAGGCTCGCCGATGCCCATCATAACAATATTTGATATACGCTCTCCGCTATCTCGCTCGGCGGCTATGACCTGACCGACAAGCTCGGAGGGCAAAAGGTCGCGCACCCTACCTCCAATAGTGGAGGCACAGAATCTGCAGCCCATACGGCAACCGACCTGGCTGGAAATACAAAGAGTATTGCCGTGCTTATATTTCATAAAAACGCTCTCAATACAAGCGCCGTCATAAAGACGGAAGAGATATTTTACAGTACCGTCTATTTTGGAGACCAGCTTTTCCTCTACGGTGGGCAGAGTGTCAAGCGTTTCCTCTGTCAGCCGCTCTCTAAGGGCCTTTGACAGATTGGTTATCTCGCCGATCCGCTCACCGCGGTGAAGTCTGGTAAAGGTCTGCTTTGCGCGGAACTTTGGCTCACCGATAGAAATAAAAAAATCCTCAAGTTCGCTTGGCAAAAGCGATAATAAGTCAACTTTTGTTGTCATTTTTATATTTTCCTTCTTATTTTTGCCATAAAGAAGCCGTCTGTGTTATGTATGTGCGGGAGCAATGTAAGCATTCCGTCAGCACACTCAACATCTCCAACAGTAAAGGACACAGCCTCATAATCGGGATATTCCTTAAGGAATGTGCGTACTACATCCTCGTTTTCCCGAGGATTCAGAGTACAGGTGGAATACACAAGCTCTCCGTCCTCCTTAAGATATTTTGCCGAAGCTACAAGAATATCAAGCTGAACGGCGGGAAGAGAATCTGTCTGTGTAAAATCCTTATACCTCAGATCCGCCTTTTTGCCAAGGACACCAAGTCCCGAGCAAGGAGCATCACAAATTACTCTGTCTGCACACCCCACAAGCTTTCTGTCCGGGTCAATGGCATTCCTGCCCAGCGCCCTGATTGAAGAAAGTCCGAGGCGCTCGGCACCCGAGGTGATAAGAGAAAGCTTGCTCTCGTGAAGATCAAAGGCGTGTATCTCACATTTATCCGAGCAAAGGATCGCCGCGCCAAAGCTCTTGCCACCCGGGGCGGCACAGGTATCAATTATCACATCTCCCTCGCGGGGTGAAAGCACAGCAGAGCAAATGGCCGATGCCCTATCCTGCACGAAGAAATAACCGTCAGCAAAGCCGGGAAGTCTCTCGGGGTTTACAGATGCTCTGATGCGCAGAGAAAGAGGCGCAAGAGTGTTTTTCTCTACCTCATATCCGCTATTCAGAAGAAGCCTCTCATAATCGCTAACCGATATTTTCGTAGTATTAACCGTAAGGTCTGTATATTTTTCATTATTAAAGAAGGAGAGCATCCGCTCGGTAGCCTCTCTGCCATAAAGGGTATCAAAATGCTTTACGGTCGGCTGAGGGAAGGAATACTTTACCGACAGATAGCGACGGTAATTCTTCTCCTCAGAGGGCATAGGAAGCTCGTCCTTACATCTTGCTGCGGCGCGGAGAACACCGTTTACAAAGGAGCGTTCGCCGGGATTCTTTGCCAGGCTGACAGTCTCATTTACCGCGGCAAAGTCGGGTATGGAGCGCATATCTATCAGCTGGCAGAGACCGAGGCGAAGGATGTTTTTGGTATGAGGATCAATTCTGCTCTCGGCTCTTCCTGAGATAGCGCAGATATAATAATCATAGGTAAGCTTGCGCTCTACTGTGGTATATAAAAGCGCGGTTAAAGCCGCCCTGTCATCCTTTGACAAGCCGTCGGTAATATGAGATGAAATCGCGAGATTGATAAACTTGCCGCCTGCCTCGTATTCTTCAAGCAGACGAAGCGCAATTTGTCTTACATTCATATTATTTCTGCCCTCCGTTGTTCAGATAAAGCTTATTAATTACTCAAGAATATCGCCAAGAGAGATCTTTCTGCCTCGTACAAAGGCACCGGCGCTCATTTTTCCCTTACCCTCGGGTATGAGAGTAGTGATCTTCAGCGCGCCCTCGCCACAGGCAACGGTGATATAGCCGTCTCCCTTATCGCTAAGGTCTATTACCTCACCCGCTCTGCCGCTACCCGTTTCAGGAGTAGCCTTATTTATCTTCAGCATCTTGCCGTTAAGATAAGCGAATGCGCCGGGAATAGGAGTTACACCGCGAATGATACAGTCAAGTCTGTCTGCGGGGAGGGAGAAATCAATCTTACAATCCTCCTTCTCCACCTTTTTAGCATAGCAGGCAAGCGAATCATCCTGCTTTATTCTGTCTGCGGTGCCATTGTATATTTTTTCAATGGTTTCGGACAAAAGTCTGCCGCCCACCTCTGCGGAGCGGTCGTGAATAGCCTCAAAATCATCCTCAGGCAAAATAGGAAAACGCTCAACCGAAATAATATCACCCGTATCAAGCCCCTCTGCCATATACATAACGGTCACACCGGTCTCGCTCTCTCCCTCCATAATAGCGCGCTGCATAGGAGCGGCACCGCGATACTTGGGCAAAAGAGATACGTGGAGATTGACACATCCGTACTTCGGATATTCAATTACATTCAGCGGCAAAATCTTGCCATAGGCAACGACCACAATAATCTCGGGATTGTACTGCTTCAAAAGATCTGCAAACGCCTCATCGCGCAGAGTAGCAGGAGTATATACGGGAATGCCGTGCTCCTCCGCAAGCAGCTTTACAGGCGTGGGAGTCATAACATTTCCCCTACCGCGAGGCTTATCCTCTCTCGTAATTACCGCGGTGATACCGTGACCGTCCTCAATAAGACGGCGAAGACAGGTAGCCGATATTTCGGGCGTACCCATAAACATAATATTATTCATCAGTTAAAATCCTTATCAGTCAATGCTCTGATCTGTACATCTGTATAAAGCTTGCCGTCCAGGTGATCGCACTCGTGGCAAATTGCGCGAGCAAGAAGATCGCTGCCACTTACCTCAAACTCCTCACCGTGGCGGTTCATAGCTCTTACGGTAACCGCCTTGGGACGCTTGGTAATGCCGTATTCACCGGGGTTGGAGAGACAGCCCTCCTGCTCGTTCTGCTCACCTGCAAAGGCGATGATCTTGGGGTTGATAAGCTCAATTACATTGCCCTCCTCAACCTCAATAACAGCTATACGGCGAAGCACGCCAACCTGTACTGCCGCAAGGCCACAGCCGCCTGCCTCACGCATAGTATCTACCATATCGTCAAGGAGAGTCAGTATTCTGGGGGTGATCTGATCAACAGGTCTGGATACCTTACGGAGCATAGGATCACCGAACTTAACTATCTTTAATTTTGCCATTTTTATTCCTCCCAAATCAAAGGGTCATAGGGTTCATATCCACCGCCAGAGTCACCTTGCGCGAGTCCGAAAACTCGCAGAGCAGCTGGTGGAACAGAGAGCGCGACTGCTTGTTCAGTCGGCACTTTATGACCATTCTCATTCTATATTTATCATTTATTTTGTACACCTGCGCCTCAAAGGGTCCGAATACGACAAAGGGCAATTTACCCAGCTCACCCTCAAGCTTCTTGAGAATGGAGTCAGAGAGCCTCTTTGACTCACGGATAAGCTCTGCCTCATCGGATGAGGTCAGTGTGAGATTTACTATATCACAGAAGGGCGGATACAACAGCTCGCGTCTCAGCGCGATCTCGCCCTCATAAAATCTTTCATAATCCTGAAGACAGGCTAACCTGATAACCTCGTTTTTCGGTGCGAAGGTCTGGATTATGGCAATACCTCCGTCAGCCGCTCTGCCTGCTCTGCCAATTACTTGGGTGAGCAGCGAAAATGTCTTCTCTGCCGCGCGAAAATCGCTGACATAAAGAGATGTATCTGCCAAGGCAACACCCACAAGAGTTACCCTTGGAAAATCGTGTCCCTTTGCAACCATCTGGGTGCCGAGAAGTATATCACCTCTTCCCTCTCGGAAATCATCAAGCATTCTGTCATAGGACATTTTGCCGCCTGTGGTGTCGGCATCCATACGAAGCACCGACATATCGGGCAGATATTTATTAAGCTCAGCCTCCAGCTTCTGCGTACCGTAACCGAGGAAGGAAAGCTTGTCTGCCGAGCAGGCAGGACATTTCTTCGGCACTCGGTCGGTATATCCGCACATATGACACAGGAGCTTGCCTCCCTCAGGACCGTTGTGATAGGTCAATGAAACCGAGCAGCGAGGACAACTGAGCACCTCGCCGCACTCCTTACAGCTTATCTGCGTGGAATATCCGCGACGGTTCAAGAACAGGATTGCCTGCTTATCATTTTCATACACCGAGCACAGTGACTTGTGCAGTCTGTCACTTATGGGTGAGGTATTTCCCAGCCGCAGCTCCTCGCGCATATCTACAATTATGGCATCGGGCAGCTTTACACCGCCGTATCTCTCGCGCAGAGGAACTAATGTATATACACCGCTCTTTGCCTTATAGAAGCTCTCCAGCGAAGGAGTTGCAGACGCCAACAGCATAAGTGCCCTGTTCTTGCCGCAACGGTAGGCGGCTATATCTCGGGCGTGATACTTGGGATCGGACTCAGACTTATAGGTATGCTCGTGCTCCTCATCAATGACTATCATACCGATGTTGTCAAGCGGAGCAAAGATTGCCGAGCGAGTACCGATAACAAGGTCAACCTCGCCGCGCTTGATTCTGCGCCAAGCGTCAAATCGCTCGCCCTGGGAAAGCGAGGAATGAATAACCGCGACCCTCTCGCCGTAACGACGGCAAAAAATGTTTACTGTCTGAGGAGTAAGGGCGATCTCGGGCACCAGCATTATGACCCGTCTGCCCTCAGCCAGCGTCTTATCAATGGCCTTCATAATAACCTTGGTCTTACCGCTGCCGGTAACGCCAAAGAGAAGCGCCGCGCGGGCTTCGTCCGCAAGAAGATCTACCTCAATGCTGTTATAGGCTACCTGCTGTGCTTCGCTGAGCTCTATTGCCGAGTTATCTCTTATCCTGGCATATTCAGCGTAGGGGTTACGCAAAGCCTCGGATTGAACGATCTTGATTATGCCCTTGTCCGCCAAGGCGGAAATATTTGAATAGGACACACCGGGCATTGCTCTGATAAGCTCAATGTCAGCACTGCCGATATCCCTGAGATACTTAATTATAATGCGCTGTCCCTCGCTGCGAATGCCCGCTCTGCCCTTTGCAACGAGCAGACCGTCTGCCTCCTCGGGAGAAAGAGCGAGCACACAGGTCTTTTTCACCTTTACATTCGGAGCCTCGGACAAAACCGATGGCGGAATAAGGCAATGCGCCGCCTCACCGAAGCTGCAGAGCGTGTGTCCCTTCATAAACAGACAGAGCCCGAGCATCTCCTCGCTAAGCGAGAAGCGGGTGTCAATGCAGGAGCGCACCTCCTTTATTCCCTCAGCGTCACAGCTGTCCTTCACCTTAGTGACAACGGCATAGCGCAGATTGTTTGATCTGCCGAAGGGAACGCGAACTATATCGCCCGGGCGAATGTCATCTGCGCATAAATAGTCAAAGGGGCGGTCTATATGGTATGGAGCATCAAAAAGATATACTTCACAATACATACAGTCCACCTCTTTTCCTTTAGTCTTATGATTTATTGATAATGAAAGCCTTGTAGCCTCTGCTTAGCAAAAAGCCAAATATACTCTCATTAATTCTCGGGGTGCTTCATCTTGAAGCGACCGGACTCAAGCTTTGCAATAGCAATCTTAACGGCCTTCTTATCCTTGTACTCGGGGTCAATGAGTGCTGCAAGGGGCTTCTCAGTCTCGTGATTGTCAATCATCTTCTGAGCCTTTGCTCTCATCTCAATATACTCGTCGGTAACGATACGAGCGCACTTTGCAACGCCGATAACAAGCTCATAGCGGTTAAACTCATCATTTGTAAGCTGTTTTACGGTAGGGTAAATCATTTTTATTCTCCATTCTGCCTATTGGCACCAAAAATTAACTAAATTATTCCTCGGACTCAACATCGTCCTCGGCGGTCTCGCCTGAGATACGGTTGGTCACGGTCTCGCAAGGTAATGCAGACAAAATAACGTGCTCGGAATCTGTAATAATAACAGATCTCGTCTTTCTTCCGCAGGAAACATCAACAACCTTGCCGTCCTCCTTTGCATCGCGCACAAGCCTCTTTACAGGCTCGGAGTCGGGAGATGCTATGGCAACAATACGGCTAGCGGATACCATATTGCCAAAGCCTATATTAATAAACTTCATAGCAAACCTCTTTTATTCAATATTCTGAATCTGCTCGCGGATCTTCTCCAGCTCGCCCTTCATATTAACAACGATTTTTGCGATCTTGGCATTATTTGCCTTTGAACCGATGGTGTTAGTCTCACGGTTCATCTCCTGCATAAGGAAATCAAGCTTTCTTCCCGAGGGATCGGGAGCCGAGCAAATATCGTAGAAGGCGCTGAAATGTGAGCGCAGCCTTACAAGCTCCTCATCAATTGCGATCTTGTCTGCCCATATAGCGCACTCGGTAAGCAGGCGGTTCTCATCAGGAGTGATCTTCGCATCCTCAAGGAAGCTTCTGATCTTTGCCTCCAGCTTGTCGCGGTAGCCTACGATATCGCTGGTTGAGATGTTCTCAACCTGATCGGTATACTCACGGACGAGCTCAACCTTTGCCTTGATATCCTTCTCTATCTTATCTCCCTCGCGCTGACGCATCTCGCTATAGCCTGCGATCGCCTCGTCAAGCACACCGCGGAAAAGCTCCCACTCTGCCTCAAGGTCCTCCTCGGGCTTATCATAGGTGAATATATCCTGGTTGCGGGCAACCGTCATCGCACTGATGTCATCCTGAAGACCAAACTCGTCTACAAGGCGGCGCAGAGCCGAAAGATAGCTGGTAAGGTAGGCGGTATCAAGACCCACATTGCCAATGGTGTTAGTATGGTTATCAATGTTGATAAACACGTCAACCTTTGCTCTTGCCACGGCATTCTTGCGGATATAGTCCTTTATACGCTCCTCAAGGAAGATGTATGCGCGAGGCAGCTTTACCGTACAGTCAAAGAAACGGGAGTTGACGCTCTTTATCTCAATGGTAATATCCTTAATCTCGCCCTGGAGCTTTGCTCTGCCGAAGGCGGTCATACTCTTGATCATTGCTTATCCTCCTTAACTGCCAGCTTTTTTCTCGGGCGTTTGGACAGACTCTTAAGCTCCTCGGTAAAGGAGTCTATATCCTGGAAGTCTCTGTATATTGAGGCAAAACGAATATAAGCAACGATGTCCCGCTCCTTAAGTCGTGCCAGAACCATCTCTCCGATATCCTTGGAGGAAATCTCGGTGATGATAGCATTCATCAGCTCCTGCTCAATGGACAGGGCGATCGCCTCGGCGTCAACGGCGCGCTTCTGACAGGCTATTCTGATACCGCGCACCAGCTTGTGCTTATCAAAGAACTCGCGGTGACCGTCACGCTTGATAACTGCGATCGGCACAGTATCAACTACCTCATAGGTGGTAAATCTCTTGCCGCAGGATATGCACTCTCGTCTGCGCTTTATGCTGGAGCCCTCGTCAATGGGACGGGAGTCAAGCACTCTGGAATCGGGGAAGCTACACAATGGACATCTCATATCTTAAGCCTTTCTTCGCTGAAAACATATTTAATCATTATATTATAACATAAATAATTATAATTGTAAAGTATTTTAATAAAAAAAGGCTCAGCCAGAGACCGAGCCTTTTGGAATATTTACTTTTTCTTCAAGGAAGCAAGCTTCCCCCCTGCCCAATCGGAAAATCTCTCCATAAATCCTATACGCAGCTTGGCAAACCACTTGAATGTCAGCGGCCATACCGTACCCGCGAACATAACGATAAGGAAATATCTTACGGCGCGAGCAATAAACTCGTTACCAAAGAGGGCGGTAAGAGGCGCGCTCAGACCGGACTTTATAGCCAGAACTCCGAGAAGTCCAAGCACAAGCTTGATTATCTGCGCATACCAGCGAGCCTCGGTCTCAAACCTTATCACCCTGCTGTCAAGAATGTAAACCGGAATGAGAGCCGCGGTGCAGCCAAGGAGAGTGAAGGCGTTTTTCATTCCGCTTTCATAGTTGTGGGGATCAAGAGTTGTATCACCCGACAGACAGAGAACATAAACGAGGAAGCCGACAGACAGAGCTACCGAGCAGACGATGACCCAGGGCATAAACCTTTTCATCCTCTCATCAGAGACAAAAACAGGACGGAGCAAAAGTACAAGGCCTGCGCCAACAGCCAGAGAAACAACTACATCAAGGGGTGTATGAACGCCAAGATACATTCTGGAAAGCGCTACGAGAACAATAATGGATATGCAGAGCACAGACTTCCATTTTTTCGGCTTGTATGCACAGATCGCACCGTATGTACCCGCAATATTCTGAGTATGTCCCGAGGGGAATGAATATCCGGTAGCAGCCTCTCTCGCTGATTCAACTATCTTGAAATTGGGGTCAAGAACCCAAGGACGAGGTACTCTGAAAAAGAGCTTTGCAACCTGGTTGACAATAGTACCCACAAGACCGGTAATAAGTATGTAGTAGCCCTCCCTCTTGTTCACGCACCAAAAGAAGAAAATCGCTAAAACAAGGAAGAAGGTCTCCTCCCCAAGATGGGTGATAAGAGCAAAGAAACCGTCTAAAATGGGATTTCTTATGCTCTGTAAAAAGTAAAGAAAAGGCATACAGGCTTTTGCAAGATTTTCCATAATTTACTCCAATCCGTATTATTTTTAGAAAAGATAGAGATATATGCCAATCCAGTGAACAACTGCACCGGCAAGAACAAAGAAATGCCAGATAAAATGACTGACGCGAGTACGAAGCAGAAACGGAATTATTCCAAGGGTATATACGATTCCGCCCGCCAGAATCCACATAGCAAGTGGGAAATTAGCCATGAACATCTGAGGCAGAAGCATCAAGGCGCTCCATCCGAGAAGCACATATACCGGAATATGCAGGAAGCTGAGCTTTGAGGGACCGAAAACTCCTACAAGGCTGATGCCTGCGGCAATTACCGCCCACTGAATGCAGAAAAAGATAAATCCGAAAAGGTCGCCGAAGAAGCAAAGCAAAACAGGGGCAAAGGTCGCTCCAATAAGCAAGTAAATAGAGGAATAATCAAAACGGTGGAATAAACGTTTCACCGCGCTGCCGTGAGCAAAGGCGTGATATAGACAGCTTGACAGAAACATAATAAACATCCCGACAAAGTATATAGTTGCCGAGACATATTCCACAGGCCTGTCTGCCGCAGAGAGCATAAGGATGAATGCCACAATAGCGAATATTGCTCCGACACCGTGGGTAATAGAATTGCCTATCTCCTCAAGTACAGATCTTTTTGGGGGATTTATCGGCTGCTTTTTGCCAATAAAACTATAAAACTCTGCAAGAGCCTCTTCATATTCTCTTTCGGCCTTGGCAAGACGGGACTTGTAATTATCCTCTGCACTCTCAAGCATATGCTTATACTCTGCTCTTGCAAATTTCTTTTCTGTTTTTAGTTTTGCTTTTATCTCTTTTTTCGTCATTTTTCTATATTTTGACACACAAAATGCCAATAGAGGTTTACTTATTTAGTCAAAATCGGCGCATTTCTCCTAAATAACAATCATAAGAGATGCGCCGATTTTGTGTAAAAATGTCTTAATTTATTCGTCTGAAAAGTATAAATCAAAGTGCAAGAAGCTTAGTTACACACTCGGCAATTCTTTCATTCTTGCAGTTAGCAAAGAAGTATTCCTTAAATCTTTTGCCTCCAAGAGCGCCTAAAACAAGTTCTCTGTCAAGGTTCTCAAGAATGTAAATCATATCGGTGTGCGTAACCTTCTTTACCTCATCAAGAATGCGTTTGTTTCTCTGCTCGGGAACTGCTCTCTCGCGGGGATAACCAAGCCCCCACTCGGAGACAAAGAGCTTCTCAAACACATACTGGAGATTAAGCTCGCAGCCCCAACCCCAGCCCTTTGCAAAAGGCATAGAGATTGCATTGCCGTTATTTACCTGAGTAAACTGATAAGCGTCTGTGGGATCTACAACGTGGCCACAGAGAACTCCCGGGAAGGAGTTGCAGGCGAGCATAGTGCCCTCACCTGTTCCACAACCCGTGATAACAAGATCGCAAGCACCGGAGTTAAGAAGCACAGCCGAGAGAATACCAATCTGAACATAGGTAAGCTGCTCGCTATCCTCGGCAGAATACATACCGTAGTTGTAAACCTCGTGACCGAGGGGCTCTACAACAGAGCGGAGAGTACTCTCAATCAAGGCGTTTTTAGCCGCCTGGCTATTCTCATTTATAAGAGCTATTTTCATAGTTTTATCCTTTTTATTTGTATTTTTGTCTGTACATCAGACAGACAATACACTTTTTTATTAAAAGCTTTGGTTATTCAAAGCAAATAATCGCATAAAATTAGGGAGTAAGACGGTTGGGACCGCGGAACAGGAACTCAGCCTCTTTAATTGAAAGGCCAAGGAAGAGCATGGTCAGACGGTCAATACCAAGACCAAAGCCACCATGGGGGGGACAACCGTACTTGAAGAACTCAAGATAGAACTTTACATCCTCAGCAAGTCCCTTCTCCTCCGCCTGCGCCTTAAGAACATCGTATCTATGCTCGCGCTGTGCGCCGGTGGTGATCTCAACACCGCGCCAGATAAGGTCATAGCCCTGGGGCACGCCCTGCTCGTCTCTCATATGATAGAAGGCTCTCTCCTTAGCATCATATTCCCAGATAAAGACCAACTCGTGACCGAACATATCACGGCAAAGCTGCTTTGTCATACGCTCTGCCTCGGTGGTAAGGTCACCGTGAAGCTCAGCGGGAACGGTATAGCCATATCTCTTCTCAAGCTCGGCATAAACATCAGCAAGCTTCATTCTGGAGAAAGGAAGAGTGGGAACAATAACCTCGTACTCGGGGCCGTAGAGCTCAACGATCTTATCGCCGTGCTTCTCCTTTACCTCTGCGAGAGCGTAGGCAAGAAGCTCCTCCTCCATCTTCATAACATCCTCAAAGGAGTCAATATAGGAGAACTCAAGGTCAAAGCCTGTAAACTCGGTAGCGTGCTTGTTTGTATATGACTTCTCTGCTCTGAAAACAGGGCCTGTCTCAAAAATACGCTCAAGACCGGATGCCATAGCCATCTGCTTGTAGAACTGAGGGGACTGTGCAAGATATGCAAGGCCGTCAAAATACTTAACCTCAAATACATCAGAGCCCGACTCGCTGGCTGCGGCAATAAGCTTGGGAGTATGAATCTCCACAAAATTGCGTTCAACAAGGAACTTGCGCATTGCATTGGTAAGAGTAGTCTGCATCTCATACATAAGATGATTTTTGTCACGGCGGAGGTCAATCCATCTGTAATCCATACGAACATCTATGTCAGAGTCATCCTTAATAGGAAGAGCATCTGCAACAGACTCTATCTTCATAGTGGTAGGATACATCTCCTTGCCGCCCATCTTTACGTATTCGCTGGCAACTACCTCACCCTCAAAGGTTACTACCGAGTGAATAGTAAGCTGATCAAGCATCTCGCTGAATTCAGGGTGCTTTTCCTTCTCAATAGTGATCTGGAGCTTGCCGGTGATGTCCTTTACAACGATAAAGGCCATCGTTCTTTTATTACGGAAGTTTTCAACGAAGCCACTGACTCTATGATAGCCGGGAACAACGTCTTTGATATAGGTTCTTTCCATTTTTCTTTTCCTTTATATATATTTATTTTTATAATTTTCCACAATAGTATTATAGCATTATTTGTTCAAAAATGCAAGTGATTTAAGGCATTTTCGCTGATTTTCTTTACAAATATATAAGGTAGACACAGTTTTTTAAAAGAGAAAACCGCCTGTTATTTAACAGGCGGTTTTTCTGCTGACAATTCAATTTGTTCGCATAGCGAACGCGATTTGTTGGACGTTTGAAACTGAATTATCAGTCCTGTACGTCGGGGTATAAATATGTATTGTATTCGGGGTTGTAGATGTTAACTACAAAGCGATGATTCTGATCAATACATTCGCTGCACTCTGCGTTCTCACAAGCTGTACACTTGATTACGCCGTAGCCGAAGCCGTATGCATCGTATACATTGTCAGTAAGCTCCTCAATGCCTTCAACCTTAGTTATATCATAGTAAGGCTTGCCGGTTCTCCAGTCAATCTGAGCATCGGGAAGAAGAGCTACTATCGGATCATCGGGAAAATGAGAGTCCATATCAGGATGATAAGTAATAGTGTGGTTCTTATCAGCCTTAAAGTCATAGTTTAAGCTGGGGCTTACGCGGTTGCCCTTATCGTCATACGCTGTGCAGGTATATCTGATAAGACAGCAGGACGAAACGGAAGTATCACGAACTACCTTAAGGCCGTTTGCCTGGGTATATGTAACGGTACTGCCGTCTTTATCACATACATCACAATCACCGATCATCGTATAAGAACCGTCAGATTCATTATACATAAGCTCCCAAACAAAGTTGTGGCCATAGGGATCTATAACCTTAACCTCGCGTGAGATCTCCTCATCACAGCCAAGACATACGGTAACAAGCTCGTATGTACCGTGCTCTGTGCAATCGGGTTTAAGTTCTTTGTCTCTGTAGGTATAAGTCTCTACAGTATGCTCACCGTTTATGAATACCTGCTCTCTGTTCATCTCCACACCGCAGTCTCTGCAGTATGTAACACTTTCATAAGAGCCGCCCTTGGTAGTTGTGTGAGCTTTTTCGTTTTCCTTTTCGGGTGCAAGAGCTGTGTGTCCGGTAGCGGGTATAGTCTTATAATCAAACTTCTCGCCGCATTCTGTACATACTCTGCACTTTGAGCCATCGCTGTCGCAGGTAGGCTCTGTAATTACCACCCAAGCATTGTCGGGCGCAGTGTGTTCAAGAGGCGCCTTAATAAAATTAAGATAAATAAATAGTCCGAGAATTACCAGAACGATAAACAGAACTATTCTCAACACTGTATAATCGTGATATTTAGCGGTTCTCATCATAATCCCCTTTCTAATTTACCTTATTACTAAGGCCTGAAACGCTCTCCATATTTTTTTGGCAAGGGCGACTGCCGAGGCAGCCGCCCAGCCTTTATTTAGTAATCAATGGAGAAAGATTACTTGTTTGTTTTTGTTTTTTTAATTAGTTTTTGGGCTCGTAGTAAGCAACGATCCAGTTACCGCACTTCTCGCACTTGTATACGTAGTAGTACTTGTCAAGACCCTCTGCCTTATGGCAATCATCCTTAGCGGGCTTCTCATCGTGAGTGTAACCACCGTTGATGTCAAACTCAACAACGATTGCACCGTTGATCTGCTCGTTCTTATCGGTAAGAGTGATTACATAGTGATCGTAAGGATCTACACAGTTACCGTAGGTGATGATGTAAACCTTGCCGATGTACATAGGATCAAGAGCGGGAAGAGCCATCTCAAGAGTTACGCCACACTCTGCGCACTTAACAGTAACAGCACCCTCTGCCTCAGCGGTAGGAAGCTTGGTTACGGAGTATACGCAAGTATCGTCAACGGAGTGACCGAATGCGGGAAGAACTACCTCGGTCTTAACGCCGGTCTCGTTGTGAGTGTAAATAGCCTTACCCTCGGTGGTACATGTAGCACCAATAAGCTCAATGTAAGTATAATCAGTAGTGTTAAGAGCAGGAATCTTAATGGACTCAGTACCCTCAGCGTGCTCAAGACCGCATCTGTTACATACGCGAACGAGCTCACCCTCTGCCTCAGCAGTAGGAGCGGTAACAACAGACCAGAGACCCCAATTGTGACCAAGTGCAGCACCGGTCTCACGAGACTGGAAGCACTGATCGTGGTTACACCACTCGCACTCACGAACCTGAACAGGCATCCAAGTACAAGGATTGTAACCGGGAGTAGGAATAGTGTCCTCCCAACCGTACTCAGAATCAGCGTGCTCGTAGCTGTGACCGGTAGCAAGACCTACCTTGTGGTCAATCTCACCACAGCCGTTCTCACAAGTAGCGGTGTACTCACGCTCCCACTCGCAATCGCAAAGGTCGGAGTCGTTGATGGAAAGAGTCCACTTATCAGAAACGTTGGTTGCATCAAAATCAGGGAATGCATGACCAGTAGCGGGAGCGGTCTCTACAGGATTGCCGAGAAGCTCGTCGCAGCTCTTGCAGTATGTGAAGTCAAGTGCAGGAGTGGTGCAGTTAGCGGGAGTGGATACGATGTAGGAATCTCTGTGTGCGCAAGCAATCTCTGCCCAACCGCACTTGGTGCAAGCCTTGAGAGTATACCAACCATTGGTATCTACATCTTCAACCTTGATTGTGTTCCAAACATGGTTGTCACAAACAACGCCCTCAACTCTGCCGAGAACCACAACAGTACCATCGGTGTATGTAAGAACGAGCTCGCCGTTCTCGTTGATAACAGCGGTAGCGATACCAAGGCCGTCAGCACCAGCAGCACCAGTATCACCCTTATCGCCCTTATCACCCTTGTCACCCTTGTCGCCCTGAGCGCCGGTTTCACCCTTCTCGCCCTGAACGCCCTGGATGCCCTGCTCGCCCTTATCGCCCTTGGGGCCAGTCTCGCCCGCACAAGCAACAAGAACGCCACAGATCATGAAGCACATCACTAAAATTGCAATGAATTTAATAATGTTCTTGTTCATAGTAATTTCTCCTTTAATTAATTTATTATCATTTTCTTTTTGGAAAACACATGCCTGCCCATCTGTCAAACGAGCGTATTAAATCGTAGGGCGAATGATTTTATACCGCTTTTTGGCAAAAGAGCAAACTAATGCACTTTCTTGTAATGATTATACTACTTCTTGTCAAATAAGTCAATACTTTTTTAGAAAAAAAGTTTTTTTTAATGTTTTTTAATATATTTTTATACTAATATTATATGCGCGAGAAGCTTTTTTGTGCTTTTTAACAAAAAGTCGTTAATAATTTGGTCAAAAAGTAACAAAAATTCGTCGCGCGCGTGCGCGATTAATTCGGTAAAAAAGGCAACCGAATTAACGATTGCCGTTTTTACTGTTTATTTTTGCTGAAAATTACTCCGCCTTGGGAGCAGCGTCGCGCATAGAAAGGTTCTGTCTGCCCTTCTCGTCGGTGCCGAGATACTTAACGCGAACGGTATCGCCAACTGCAACAACATCCTCAACCTTCTCGGTTCTCTGCTGCTGGAGCTTGGAGATATGAACCATACCCTCCTTGCCGGGAGCGAACTCTACAAACGCGCCAATAGGAATGATTCTGGTAACGGTACCCTCATAGGTCTCGCCTACCTCGGGCTCAAACACGATAGCGTCAATGATAGCCTTTGCCATATCTGCGCTCTCGCGGTTAACCGCTGCGATAAATACGGTGCCGTCATCGTTGATATCAACCTTTGCGCCGGTGTCGGCAACGATCTTCTGAATTACAGAGCCGCCCTTACCGATAACCTCACGGATCTTATCGGGATTGATGGTCATGGAGATCATCTTGGGAGCATATGCAGATACCTCTGCTCTGGGCTCGGCAATAGCGGGAAGAATAACCTTGTCAATGATCTCGTTTCTACCCTGGTGAGTAGTCTCAAGAGCCTGCTTGATAATCTCGGGAGTAAGACCGTCTACCTTAAGGTCCATCTGAATGGAGGTAATACCCTTCTTGGTACCTGCTACCTTGAAGTCCATATCGCCGTAGAAGTCCTCAAGACCCTGAATATCAATCATAGTATCCCAGGAGCCGTCCTCAGCGGTGATAAGACCGCAGGAAATACCTGCAACAGGAGCCTTGATCGGAACACCTGCATCCATAAGTGCAAGGGTGGAGCCGCAAACGGAGCCCTGAGATGTGGAACCGTTAGAGCTTACGACCTCAGATACAAGACGGATAGCATAGGGGAACTCTTCTTCCGAAGGAAGAACGGGAACAAGAGAACGCTCTGCAAGAGCACCGTGACCGATCTCGCGACGGCCGGGAGAACGAAGAGCCTTTGCCTCACCGGTAGAGTAACCGGGCATGTTGTAGTGGTGCATATATCTCTTGCCGGTCTCGTCATCAAGACCCTCAAGCTTCTGACCCTCAGAGAGAGTACCAAGAGTAGCAATAGTAAGTACCTGAGTCTGACCTCTGGTGAAAAGACCCGAGCCGTGTACCCTGGGAATAAGACCTACCTCAGATGCAAGAGGACGGATCTCGTCCATACGTCTGCCATCAACTCTCTTCTTGTCAACAAGAAGCCAGCGACGAACGATCTTCTTCTGAATCTTGTAGATAAGCTCAGGGAGAACTACCTTAATGTCGGGATACTTTTCTTCAAAGTTTGCAACGATATCGTCCATAATGGGCTGCATCTTAGCATCTCTGACATTCTTGTCATCGGTGTCAAGTGCCTCCATAACGCCTGCCTCACAGTAAGCGAAGATCTCATCAAACATATCGTGATCAAGCTCACCGGATGCATAAGTAAACTTAGGCTTACCGATCTCTGCTACGATCTCGTTGATGAACTTAACAACACCCTTGCACTCCTCGTGCGCCTTCATAATAGCGTCAAACATAACCTCATCGGAAACTTCCTTTGCGCCTGCCTCAATCATAACTACCTTGCCCTCGGAAGCAGCAACGGTAAGCTCAAGGTCAGAAACCTTTCTCTGAGCAGCGGTGGGGTTAACAACGATCTCACCGTCAACAAGACCCATAAATACGCCTGCAATAGGACCGTTCCATGGAATGTCGGAAATGGAGAGAGCGATAGACGCACCGATCATAGCGGTGATCTCGGGGGAGCAATCGGGGTCAACGGACATAATGGTGAGGAGGAGAGAAATATCATTTCTCAGATCCTTGGGGAAGAGGGGACGTACGGGACGGTCAATAACTCTGCCTGCGAGAACCGCCTTCTCGGAGGGCTTACCCTCACGCTTAAGGAAGCCACCGGGGATCTTGCCGACAGCGTACATCTTCTCATCATAATCAACCGAAAGAGGAAGGAAATCAATTCCCTCTCTGGGAGCAGCAGAAGCGGTTGCGGTCGCAAGAACGGTAGTCTCGCCGTACTGAACCATAGCTGCACCGTTTGCCAGTCCGGCTACCTTGCCGGTCTTAACTACAAGGGGTCTGCCCGCAAGCTCGTAGCGGTATTCTTTGTAGTTGTCAAATGTTTTGATTCTTTCTACCATGTTAAATCTCCTTTTTCATTTTTTCGGGAGCGAACATAGCACTTAAATATCCGCCGAGGCACAAGCTTGGCACATATTTAACTGCTACTTTCGCGTCCGAATAATTTTGTTTTCAAAATCTTTTTAGTATAACAAACGGGAACGAAAAAATCCGTCCCCGCTTATTATATAATCCCGGGAAGTGAATATAATTGATATATTACTTTCTGAGACCGAGACTCTTGATAAGAGCTCTGTATCTTTCAATGTCCTTCTTTGCAAGATATGCAAGAAGCTGCTTTCTGTGACCAACCATCTTGGAAAGACCTCTCTGAGAGTGGAAGTCCTTGGGATTCTTCTTCATGTGCTCGGTGAGCTCATTGATTCTGGTTGTAAGGATAGCAACCTGAACCTCGGGAGAACCTGTGTCCTGCTCGTTGATCTTGTACTGCTCAATAAGAGCATTCTTTTTTTCCTTAGAAATCATTTGTCTTCACCTTTCTTATAATTTATTTCCAAAAACCGAGTAAAGTGTGGGTGAAAAGCACAGGCTACGCAAGGAAAAGCTTCCGAACGGAGCGAGGCCATACACAGCACTCAGTTAAAGGCCGTTGGTTATTATAACACAAAAAAATGGGTTTGTAAATAGGTTTTTGAAAAAATCTTTGTACAATTTGCTATTTTTTTGAGCTTCCAATGAAGAATATCCGTCTGAGCGATTCCTTCAAGGGCTTTACGATAGCTATTACGATCAGCATAATGCCGATCACCGATAAAACGGTAAGAGGTGCAAGCGACCAGAAAAATGGGGTGTGGACATCAAAGCTTGTTCTGATGTCAATCTCCAGAAGCACAGTCCAGAGTCCCAAAGCAATAAGCAATCCGCCTATGGTATAAAGACAACCTTTCTTTACATAATGCAGCAAAGCGGTGGCTGCAGTAACAATAATGGCAAGCGACCCCGCCACCGGGAAGGCAAAGGACATAAACCAATTGCCACCCGTCTCATAACAAATAAACAGCAAAAGACCGACTATAAGTGCGAATGTCACAGGGGTAAAAATCACAGGATTAGGCTTCTTGAACCAATACGGCATAATGAATGCCACATAAAAAATCAGTGTTCCGCCCGATGCATATCCCGACCAGCTGACATCAGATCGCCAGCCCAGCTCAAGAAGTACAGGAAGGATAAGAGGAATAAGGAATATCATCGTGAGGATAAACATAAGGCCCTTGCGATTGAACTCCTCAGACTCAAAAGGCACCTTGGGATAGGTGTTTTTCTCTGATATTACAAAGTCGGGGTGATACACCCTGGTTTCGCAAATCGGACAGACAGTCTGACCCTCAGACAGCTTTGCGCCACATTTGATACAATACATATTCTTACTCCTTTCCTCTGGTGTTGCTCTCCACGGAGTGAGGAACGCCTCTCTCTCTGAGAACACGGTATACTTCGCCCTCAAGGGTGGGTTCTTTACAGTTACGGGTAATATTCAGATACAAATTACCGTTATACGTCAGAGCACTGACGTTGTAGGGCGCGCTTGACTGCGAACCGAGAACAAAGTCCATACGCTTAACATGGGACAAAAACTCAGGTGGTGCATTTACAATACCAAGATTAGAGAAGCTGAACAAGCTTTTTCTCTCACCCACAGCATTAAAAATGGCTTTCATAATTATATTTTTCAAAAACAGAGGTACTACGCGTATAAACATACTCTGCTCGCTTTGAACATTAGTTTTGATCATAGCGGCGAGATTTTTCTCTGTCATCTGCTGTTTCATTTGTGCTGACAGAATAGTGCAAAGATCGTCAAAGGAATAATCTCCCTGCTTTGGATTGATTCCTACGGTTACACCGAGAATAAAATTACGCATAGTCTGCGAGGGAAATATTTTACGCAGATTTATCGGAATATAAACCTTGATATCCTTCTGGCGAGCAGGATCGGGCACACGCTTATTCTGTATGCTCTTTGATGCTTCTATAAGAATAGCGGTCAGATATATATTCACGGTAACTCCGCGCTTCCTTGCCTCTGACCTGACAAAATCCGGATCAAGAATAAAGGTGGTATTGGTACGAAAACCGTCAACCTCGCGTTTCCCTTGTATTGAAAACGAGTCGGACTCTTTACGCGAGGCGGCGTATTTGCCTGCATATTTAACAAACGAATCCTCAAGCTCTGCTGCAGAGGGCTCCTCAAGCCTGTCAAATATTCCGTTTTCTGCAGGAACCTTAAGGCCGTATTTTTGGTAAAGATATTCTGCTGCCAGCGTTTTTACAAAAACAAGTCCTCCGTTGCCGTCGGTCAGCGAATGGAAGAACTCCACCGCCAAACGATTTTTATAAACGAGAACGCGGAAGGCGCATTTTCTCAGATCTCGCATAGTCATTCTTGCAAGAGGATATGGCTTCTCGTCAAGGATCTCGGGCGCGGAGGAAATCTCCTCAAGGTAGTACCAGAAAAGTCCTTCTTTAATTGATACGGCAATAGAAGGAAAGCGTCTCAGCGTGACATCAAGAGCTACACGCAATACATCTCTGTCAATATCCTCGTCAAAAGTCGCTGAAACACGGAACATATTGCTCCAAGTTCTGCTCCTTGATGCGGGGAATATCTTGGCGGCGTTATCAAGCGACATCCAGCTAAGCATTCTGTGAGCGGGAATGATCCTCTTAATAAACTTTGATATTTTATCAAAGTCACCTGCCCTCTCCGGAAGATCATAAAGAAGGTAACCGTGCCAAAGATCAGGCGCAACTACAAGCTCGCTCCTGCAACCGGCATCAAGCAGCTTTTCGTGCAGGAGCACCGAATCGTCATACATCACCTCGTCATCTCCTACAAAAATAAGCGACGGAGGCATTTTATCCTGATTGTCAAAAAGGGGAGAAAGATGACGATCACTCTTAAGCTCACGGTCGTCCTCAGCATCGGTATTGATATTCGGATGAAGTCTGCCCTTTGAGTCGGCTTGTCCACCATAAACATAGCAATCCGCAAAGTATTTGAGCAGCTCGGGGGACATAGAAGGATCTTCGTCTTTATTTACAACGTAAGATTCACTACTCAGTGTAAGATCGGTCCATGGCGAGATAGCAATAATTCCCGCAGGCATAGTCCTTCCCTTATCGCGCAGCTTCTGGCAGAGAGAATAGCAAAGTCCGCCTCCGGCGCTCTCACCGCAAATGGCAATTCTTGACGGCTCATATCCGTCAGAAAGAAGATAACCGTACGCATCCATAGCGTCATCAAGAGCAGCGGGATAGGGATACTCGGGAGCAAGCCTGTACTCAACCACAAATACCTTGATGCCACACTTTGCCGCAAGAACGCTGCCAAAGCCCTTTGCGTAATCAAGATTACCCGCCACATAGCCGCCGCCGTGAAGATACAGAATGACTCCACCGTTAAGCTCCTCCCTGGGAGTAAGCATAGCGCAGTTGAGATGTCCAACCTTGACATTTTTACAGCTGACCTGATCCTTATAGGAGGCAGACATAAGCTTACCGATACCGTCCTGAGCCCGTCTTACAACCCTGATTGAGCACTTGTCTACAATAGGCTTGAAAAGGCTGAGCTGGGATCTTAAAATGATATGCTTGTTGTTCATGGCCGACTCCTTTCTGAGGATAGTATTTCATCTTATTATACAACAATTAAAATATTTTGTCAACAACAAAAAACGGCCCGTCATCGCGAGCCGTCTTGAATCTATTTAGTTGTCCTTATTTTCACCCTGCTCTGCTTTGTTGATTTTTGAAAAATCTATTGCCTTCGGAATATTCCAACGGAATACGGTAGCACACATTCTGATCACAAAAATCACGGCGATGCAGGAGAGGGTTCCAACCACATCGGCAGACGCCATACCCTTCATAAAAACGCCTGCAATAAGGTAGTAAGCAAGCGAGCCGAGAATAGCCGCTACGGCATATACCCTCTTACGCAGTATAAACGGGATATCGCGGAGCATAACATCTCGGATAAGACTGCCTCCGACAGCGGAAATGCAGCCCATAATGATTGCTACAAAGGCGCCGAGCTGAAGATATGCGCCCGTACCCACCGCCGCAAAGACTCCGAGACCAAGAGCATCAAGGATATTGTTGATTTTTTCAACCGTTGCTTCCTCCCTGATATACTTATCCTTCAGAGCAAAAGCTATCAAAAATACCACAAAAGCCGTTAAAACGCAAACAATTATTTCCATTTTGAGCTCTGTGAAGAATACGGGTATATCTCTGCCTATAGCATTGCCCGCCAGCATATCTCGGAGTATTCCTCCCCCGAAGCAGGTCATAACAGACAGGAAAAGCACGCCAAAAAGGTCGGTTTCCTTGTCAATAGCTATCATAGCGCCTGCCGCAGCAAAGGATATGATGCCTATAATGTTGATAATATCAAGAACAAGTTCCATTTTTTGCCTCTGTAAGCTGGATTTTTGTAAGTAGATTTTTCAAAGCTGCGCCACGGTGACTAATAGAGTTTTTCTCCTCCTCGCTCATCTCTGCCACGGTACGACTCTCTCCGTTTGGAATGAAGAGCGGATCATAGCCAAAGCCCCGCTCTCCCCTGGGAGAATCGGTAATACTGCCCCTCATATATCCGTCTGCAACTATCTCTCTGCCATCGGGATAAACGAGCGCCATAAAACAGGCAAAATACGCACCCCTATCCTCCTTGCCAGCAAGCTTTTCAAGAAGAAGTCGGTTGTTTTTTGTATCGCTTTCTGCACCTGTGTGCTCTCCTGCAAAACGGGCGCTGTATATACCGGGCGCACCGTCAAGAGCGTTTACACATAGCCCGCTATCGTCGGCAAGGCTGGCGCATCCCGATATGTCCGCAATCTCTCTTGCCTTCTTAAGAGCGTTTTCCGCAAAAGTCTCTCCGTCCTCTACTGTTTCGTGGGTAATGCCCGCCTCTCTGAGAGAGAGAATACTGTCAAAGTCAGAGGAAAGAATCTCTTTTATTTCCTGTATTTTATGTGCGTTGTTTGAAGCTATAATCAATTTCATAAAAGGGATTTCCTACCTTTATTAATATATAGTGAAAAATAGCACGAATTATGTAAATATAATATCGGCTAAATTATACTATATTACAACGGAGATGTCAAGGTGATTTAGAATAAAAAGTCGCCCTGCTGTGAGGGCGACTGTAAGTAATTATTTAATAGCATCCGCAATTCTGCGCGCTACATAAACGCCGCTCGCAGATGCGTGAGAGAGCGAGTGGGTCACACCGCTGCCGTCGCCGATAACATAGAGTCCCTTGTGCTTTGTTTCAAGGTTCTCATCAAGCTCAACCTCCATATTGTAGAACTTAACCTCTACACCGTAAAGGAGAGTATCGTCATTTGCCATACCGGGAGCAATCTTGTCAAGCGCATATATCATCTCAATAATGCCGTCAAGGATTCTCTTGGGAAGCACCAGGCTGAGATCTCCCGGGGTTGCAGAAAGGGTAGGTCTTACGGTATTTTCCTCAATTCTGCTATGCGTAGAGCGACGTCCTCTCTCAAGGTCGCCGAATCTCTGTACGATTACACCGCCACCAAGCATATTGGAGAGCTTTGCAACATTCTCACCGTAACCGTTACTGTCCTTGAAGGGCTCGGAGAAATGCTTTGCAACAAGGAGAGCAAAGTTGGTGTTCTCGGTCTTTTTCTCGGGGTCCTCAAAGCTATGACCGTTTACTGTAACAATGCCGTTTGTATTTTCGGTAACGACAATGCCGTTGGGATTCATACAGAAGGTGCGGACACGGTCCTCAAACTTCTCGGTGCGATATACGATCTTACCCTCGTAAAGCTCACTTGTAATGTGCTGGAAAATAACAGCGGGGATCTCAACGCGAACACCGATGTCCACGCGGTTGGAGTGTGTGGTAATATCAAGATCACGACACACAGTCTCCATCCACTTGCTACCGCTACGACCTACCGATACGATACAGTCGGTACCCTCAAACTCACCCTTCTTGGTGATTACACGGTAACCATCGGCAGTTTTTTCAATCTTCTGCGCGGGGGTGTTGAAGAAGAAATCAACGCTCTTGCTAAGCTTTTTATACAGATTTTCAAGCACGATATAATTAATATCGGTACCCAGATGACGAACAGAGGCATCAAGAAGCTGAAGCTTGTTCTGTACGCAGAGGGTCTTGAAGGCGCTGCCTGCGGTAGAATACATTTTTGTACCCTCGCCGCCGTAAGCAAGGTTGATCTCATCAACATATTTCATCAGCTCAATGGCAGATTTTCTACCAATATACTCATAGAGAGAGCCACCAAAATCATTGGTAATATTATACTTTCCGTCAGAGAAAGCACCCGCACCGCCAAAGCCGGACATAATAGCACAGCTCTTGCACTTGATGCAGCTTTTTATCTTGTCGCCGTCAATGGGGCAATGGCGTTTTTTCAGCTCGTTGCCTGCCTCAATAACCGCAACCTTAAGCTGAGGAGCTCTGGTAATAAGCTCATATGCCGAGAAAATACCGCCGGGGCCTGCGCCAACAATAATTACATCGTATTTCATCTCAATACCTCCTGATTTTTGGGGGGTTATTTTCATAACCGTATTATTTTATCATAAAAAAACGACAAAATCAAGTCTTTTTTATTTTATTTTTATTAAATGTACACAAAGTGAAAAAATATTTTTGTGAAAGTTGAAAAAACTATTGACTTTTGAGTTGCCTTGATTTATAATAGATTGTACGATTTTGGGATCGTAGCCTAAACTGCGCCCAAATGACGCAAAAAGGAGGATTTTCTGAGTGAAACTTGACCTTAGGCCCCTGCTTGCAGGCGACCGTCTGCTTGAGTTTGATTATGAGCTTGTGCTTGATGTATCCTCCGAGGACACCGGAAGTTATCTTTCGGGCGTCGGTTTTCCTTCTCCCATGAAGGTTAGCGGTGAAATTACCAACACAGCCGGTTATATGAGGATGACCCTTACCATGTCAGTAGGTTATGTTGCGCAGTGTGCGCGTTGCCTTTCCCCTGTTACCGGTGAGTTTACCCTTGACCCTGAGAAAACCGTTGCGCCGAGGAATCTGCTCGGTGATCTTGACGAAGACAAGCTTGATGAATTTGCCATTATTGAGGATGGATTCCTTGATATGGATGAACAGCTGCTTGAGCAGCTGGAAATTGAGTTCCCCATGCGCTTCTTGTGTCATGAGGACTGCAAGGGACTTTGTCCCAAGTGCGGAAAGAATCTGAACGAGGGTGAGTGTGACTGCGATCACACCGAGATTGATCCGAGAATGGAGCCCTTGCGTAAGCTTCTTCAGCAGATGAAAGAAAATGAAAATAAAAAATAATATACAGAGAATGCGTGGAGCATATTGCTCATAGCATGCTCAAAACAGGAGGTAAAACGAAATGGCAGGACCGAAGAGAAAAACTTCTCACGCGAGAAAGATGAAGAGACGCTCCAGCGTTTGGAAGCTTGAGACCCCCACTAACATTGTTAAGTGCCCTCAGTGCGGCGAGCCCATCCTCGCATACCGTGTATGCAAGGCTTGTGGTTTCTACAAGGGTGAGGAGATCATCGCAAAGAGCGAGGCTGAAGCAAAGTAATTTGTCAGAGGCAAAAAGAACGGTGTCTTACGGATGCCGTTCTTTCTCTTTTCAATTATTTTTGCTAATGAATTACACTTTTCCCGTCAAGTGTAAAAACAAATAAAAATATTTGAAAAAATAGAAAAAAGGGGTTGACAAACGACTTTCGTTCTGTTATAATATAGACCGTGACAGATGCTGGTGTGGCTCAATGGCAGAGCAGCTGATTTGTAATCAGCAGGTTGATGGTTCGACTCCGTTCACCAGCTCCATATTTTATGGGGGAATTCCCGAGCGGCCAAAGGGGGCAGACTGTAAATCTGTTGTCACTGACTTCGCTGGTCCGAATCCAGCTTCCCCCACCATAAAAAATACCGAGTCCTTGTGACTCGGTATTTTTTATGCTTGGGAAGCTGTCGGCAACAGCGCGGCGAAGCCGTCCGCTGTGCCGCATACCGCCTTGGCGGTATCTGGCGTAATGCGGAGATGCCACTTGCAATCAGTACAACAAGCGTAATTGCCGCAGCATATTATCCCGCATAGCCATACCCAGCTTCCCCCACAAAAAAAGACTGTAATTTTGATACAAAATTGCAGTCATTTTTTTATCCAAACCGCAGGTTTGGTATATCATCACGCTTTAGCGTGCATCTCATCAGCTCCCTTGGAGCTGTATATCATCACGGCATAGCCGTGCATACCATTTCCTGCGGTTTGATGATATACAATGCTCTGCATTGATGATATCCAGCCACTCCGTGACTGATGATATACACTTTTTGCGAAAGTGATTTTTTGCAAGCCTTTTCTGTTTTTAACTGCAAAAAGCAAAATCGTTCACTTTATACCCCTTTTGTTCAATTTATGGAGTATCGTTCAATTTATAGACAATCAAAATCATACACAAAAAACTGTTGAATTAAAATAAAAAGTATGCTATACTAAACTAAGAAATTAACGAAAGGAAGTTCACTATGACACAAGTCCAGAAAATGAACGCAGCTCTTGAGCGTGAAGTTATTGCCAAGCTCAAAGCAGATGGATTTGAAGGCAAATTCCCTCATTACAGGAGAGTTTTCCCCGATAGAATTGAACTCATATCCTTCCCGAAGGATAAGTACGGCAACGCCTTTCACGTGGAAGCATCGGTTGCGTACCCAAACAGAGAGAAATGGGAGCAAAATATAGACTATCATTTCTTCACAGGTGAGCTTGACGAGCTTACCGCTGATGATTGCGGAAAGAGGTATGAGCTGAAAAGCCGTTTCGGTAGGATTTTCTATTACACCGACGTATATATCATTCAGATCTTCGGCGGCATCATATATGAGGGTGTCAGCGAAAAGAAGATGGAAACCTATGAACCCAAGCGTTTTGATATTCACATTCAGAAATACGATGAGGGTATATATCAACGTATCTGTGATGAGATCAACCGCAAAATGACAAAGATTTATAAATGGTGGGAGAAAATGAGTAAATGAAAGTAATAGCAAAGAAAAAGCACGGAGCAGGCGTTATGTTTATACTCTTGACTCTGCTCGGTGTGGGATTGCTCATACTCGGCATAGCCTTTGACATAAAAATCCTATTGTTTATGGGTGTTCTTTTCGCCGTCGGTTGCGTTGGATTTGTCGTTTGGTATTTCACCGTTCCGTCTGTGATTATAGCGCTTGACGAAAACAGAAACCTTATATTGCCGAGGGGCGTTGTAATTTCCTTGCGTGATATAACCAAGGTGTCCTCGTTTGAAGCGTGGAATCATCGTGTTGACTATACTTGGGGTACAATCATGATTGAAACCAAAACGAGAAAATACAAATACGGATTTGTAGCCAATTGTGCAGATGTTGAAAGAAAAATCAACGACCTGCGCTATGGCAAGAAAATATAATCTCCTGTTGGGTGATGAAAGGACTAATATAAAAATGGGTGCAAAGCCTTTCACCAAAATGCACCCATAGCTCTAAAACTTGCACCCATTATAATATGGTATCAATATTTAATATTGCTCACAAGAAAAGACCAACCCTTGCGGTTGGTCTTTTCTTTTTATTCTCTATACCTATACCACTCAACTGTGGATTTCAGCTTTTCCTCAAAGTCAGCCTCGGGCTGCCAGCCGAGTGCTTTTATTTTACTTGAATCAATAGGATACCTTCTATCGTGTCCTTTTCTGTCGGCTACAAAAGCAATCTCTCCGTCAGGCCCACCGAAATGGCTCATAATTTTCCTTACCAGATCAAGATTTGTCCACTCGTTATCTGCTCCGACATTATATATTCCGCACTCCCCTGCCCTGATAATCAGATCAATAGCTCTGCAATTATCGTTGACATACAGCCAGTCACGCATATTGCGACCGTCACCGTACAGGGTAACTGGCGTTCCCGCGATCAGATGGGAGATCGTCATAGGAATCAGCTTTTCACTATGCTGATATATACCGTAATTGTTACAGGAGCGACTTACAGAAACGGGTAGTCCGTGGGTCTTCATATAAGACAGAGCAAGCAGATCTGCCGCTGCCTTGCTGGCGCTGTATGGCGATGAAGGACTAAGGACAGAGGACTCGGTAAAGCGCTCCTTGGAATCATATGGCAGATCACCGTAAACCTCGTCGGTGGAAACCTGATGAAAACGCACGACACCATAGTGCAAGGAGGCATCAAGCAGAGTCTGTGTGCCCAAAATATTAGTTCTTACAAATCTGTCAGAGCTGTCAATTGAGCGGTCAACATGGCTTTCAGCAGCAAAATTGACCACTATATCGGGAGAAAAATCGGCAAAAACACGCCCGACGGCATCACCGTCGCAAATATCAGCCTTGGTAAAGCTGAAGCGGTCCTGCTTTTTCAGTTCTCTGAGTGCATCAGGACTTGCGGCGTATGTGAGAATATCCACGCCCATAATGTCATCGTCGGGATATTTTTCAAGCAAATATCTGCAAAAGGCAGAGCCGATAAATCCAGCGCAGCCTGTAACCAACAGTCTCATTCCCCCACCTCCTTTTTCTTTCATTATATCACATAATGTTTGTTTTTTCAATATAACTGCTGACTATTGACAAAATCCGACAAGAATAGTATAATATAGTGGTAAATAATTTTGCGGCGGAGGAACAAATGAACAGCACAAGAATTATTGCCCTGGCGATCAGCCTGATAATGATATTTTCGTTGATCTCATGCGATCAGCTTCATTTTCACACCGGAGGCAACAACTATAATCCCCACAATCAGCAGCAGAATCAGGGCCATGATCAAAGCCAGAATAATACAGAGGGTGGCGAAGGAAATGTCACCTATGTATATAGCGTACTGTCAAAGGTAATTCACCTGCCCGACTGTTATCACGTAAAGAACATCAAGGACGATTATCTGATTGAATACAAGGACGATATTACGGTTCTGCTACAAAAGAAATACACCATTTGTCGCGACTGTCTCGTGCCCGATGAGGAGCCCGAGGAGGATGACACCGAGGAAGACGAGAACCTTATTGCCAAGGAGGACGCAACCTATGCTACACACAAGGTGAAGAAGGTTGTGCATCTGATCAACTGCTATACACTTGAGTCTATGTCGCAGAAGAATCTCAGATACACCGATCTCTCCTTTGAGGAGCTGCTAGCCCTGGAATACCGTCCCTGCGGCACCTGTATGCCCGAGGAATACGAGCAGTATAAGAAGGATCATCCCGATGAGTTTGAGAAATAAGCAAAACAGCCTATTCATAGCGAATAGGCTGTTTTTATTGATAATGTAAGTTACAGTTTACTTTTTGTTAGCTACCGATGCACAAAGCTGGGCAGCAAGAGCCTTGTTTGCCTCTGTGTCCTTGGGAGTGCCGGCGCAGAATGTATCAAAAATCTCTCCCACCTTATTTGCGCAGCAATCAACCGATGAGCAATTTCTGATAAAGGCATAGAACACGCTCTCCCTCTCGGGAATCTCAGCGTAGTCCACTATGTTCTGACGGGTGCGGGAGCTGAGACGACGCTGGGTCTCGGGCGACGCAAGATCATCCTTATAACGCTCATAAAGTCTCTTTTCCATAACGTCAATATCATCATAAATATATACTCCGCAAGGAGAGATATCGCCCTTATTATTAAAGAGAGATGTTACGCCGTTAATGTCAAGAATCAGCAGAGGAACCTTGCCCGCAGATGTAATGCGATCTATCTCCGAGCGAGGTGTGCCGTAAAGATTGCCCGCATATTCGGTATGCTCAAGCACGCCTGCGGTATCAATGAGATGACGGAACTCAGCCTCGGTGATATAGATATACTCGCTGTCAAACTGATCTGCGCGAGCGGGACGGGTGGTCACCGAGCGAACAAACTCATATCTATCATCAAGCTCAAGCATACGGTGAGCTATGGTGGTCTTTCCCACCGCGGAAGGACCGGCAATTATCAGTATATTCTTCATAAATTATCTCTTAGGAAGGATTTTCTCTGCTCCGCCCATATAAGGACGAAGAGCAACGGGGATGTTTACGCTGCCGTCAGCATTGAGGTTATTCTCAAGGAAGGCAATAAGCATTCTGGGGGGAGCGACAACGGTGTTGTTAAGAGTGTGAGCAAGGTATGTGCCGCCCTCGCCCTTTACTCTGATCTTAAGTCGGCGTGCCTGTGCGTCACCGAGATTGGAGCAAGAGCCTACCTCAAAGTACTTCTGCTGTCTGGGAGACCAAGCCTCAACATCAATAGACTTAACCTTAAGGTCTGCCAAATCACCCGAGCAGCACTCAAGGGTTCTTACGGGAATATCAAGGGTACGGAACATATCAACGGTGTTCTTCCAGAGCTTGTCAAACCAAGCGGGAGATTCCTCGGGGCGACAAACCACTATCATCTCCTGCTTCTCGAACTGGTGGATACGGTAAACACCGCGCTCCTCAATGCCGTGTGCGCCCTTCTCCTTACGGAAGCAGGGGGAGTAGGAGGTGAGTGTGTAAGGAAGCTCTGCCTCGGGAATGATCTGGTCAATGTACTTGCCGATCATGGAGTGTTCGCTGGTGCCGATAAGGTAGAGGTCTTCGCCCTCAATTTTGTACATCATGGCGTCCATATCGGTCTGGCTCATAACGCCTTCCACAACATTGCCGTGGATCATGAAGGGAGGAAAGCAGTAGGTGAAGCCCTTGTCGATCATGAAGTCGCGGCCGTATCCCAGAACTGCTTCGTGCAGACGAGCGATGTC
>JAZSIK010000036.1:0-61280 GCA_045533775.1 Eubacteriales bacterium | reverse complement strand
CCTGATGATCAATTTTCTAAGTAAAAAGATGCCTTGTTAATATATTTTTATCTGCGAAAACAAATACTTGAACCTAATAAATGAGAAAATGTGATCATAAAAATGTGGAAAAATAGAAAATCAACAAAAAATCAAGAAAATTAGATAAATCAAGGGAAAACAGCCATTTATTGAGCCTATTTTCATATAATAAAACAATAAAATAACAAGTTTTCAACATACTTGAAGTTGAAAATGTTGATAACTTTTGGTAAATAGTGGTAATATTATGTTGATAAATTACCATAAAATGGTAAGATATTCAAAATGATTTTCCTACAAATAATAATACCAAATATTACCAATAAAAACCGGATGATTTACCGTAAGATATTCTATTTTTTGTTGATAAAGATACCTAAACTATTATGATTTAATTCTGATACAATAAACTGTTAAGAAATAATAGTATTTTAAGTGACATAATTAATTAAATGTCAACATAAAATCTAATAATTAAATATAAAATGCTATTATTCTATTTTATTTATAAACTGTATATGAGCTAAATCAATGGTAAAACTATCGCGAGGATAGCTTATTATATACGAAGCATAAGCTCTTTTGCTACTGCAGCATACTCAAGAGAACCCTTTCCGTACGGATCGTGGTAGCAAATTGGCTCTCCGTAGCCGGGAGCTTCGGAAATACGAACTGTTCTGGATATCGGAACCTTGAAAAGCTTGTCTGCGTAGTACTTTTTAAGCTCTGCAACAACCTGTCCGGTCAATGTAAGCCTTCCATTGTACATTGTAAGTAGTATTCCTACAACCTGAAGAGTGGGATTATAGAGAGATTTGATCTTTTTTATGGTATTTAAGAGCTGAGACATACCCTCAAGAGAGTAAAATTCGCACTGCATCGGTATAACAACACCGTCAGAAACAGACAATGCCTTAACTGTCAGCATTCCAAGGGAGGGAGGACAGTCAATAAATATGTAGTCATAGTCATTTTTAACCGAATCAAGAGCTATTTTTGTGAAATTGAGGTTTTTATCAAGCTCCTGAAGCTCAATTTCGGCTCCTGCGAGCGAAATATTTGCCGGAACAACAGAAAGATTCTTAAATCTTGTCTTAATGATAGCCTCAGAAATGTCGCATCTGCCTATAATAACGTCATATGTAGTGTTTTTTATCTTAGATTTCTGTAAACCAAGTCCACTGGTGGCATTTCCCTGTGGATCCATATCAATCATAAGTACCTTTTTGCCTTTATTTGCAATCTGAGCGGAGATATTTACACAGGAAGTAGTCTTACCAACGCCACCTTTTTGGTTTGAAAAGGATATAACCTTTGCCATTTTTTCCTCCATAGTGTCTAAAAATATATAAATATTATATTTATTCACTATTATTATACTATAAATATCTATAAAAGTCAATCATTTTACTGCAAAAGACAAAAAATATTGTTTCACGTGGAACAATATACTTAATTAGATAAATTTTAACCATTTCACAGGTCATAAACAGAGTTTAATTATAATTTTAACAAATGTTTCATGTGAAACAATCGTTAAGTAAACTATATTAATGTTATATAAGTAATTTATTAGTTTGCTTCTATTCAAATCAATCAAAAAAGTATCTTTTGCTGTTATTTGTGTATTGTTTCACATGAAACAATGCATACTTAGGCAATTTTCAATATTTCAACTGATTATATTGTTTCACATGAAACATTATAAGTATTTAAGTATTATATTGCTCTTATTATATAAAAATATTCAATAATGACACTAATTTTAGCCTTATCTTTGCTATTCTATAAAATAATTATCTTGTTTCACATGAAACAATCAATCATATATTACGTTGCTCTTGTAATTTTGGTTTAATTACGGTTAAATTGGAATATAACTTGACATTTTTGTTCTATTGATGTATAATAGAATAGTTTTTAGAACAAAGTTATTGGTTTTACAGCGTTTAACTGCCAAATAACTTACTAATATACAGTTTTTTGACTTTTTTACTTGTAAACCTGTATATACATATTGATATTTATTAATATAAAGGAAGAAAAATGAGTAAAACAACTGTATATTTGATCAGGCATGGTCAAAGTTTAGGGAACTTGAATAGAATATTTCTTGGACATACCGATCTTGGACTGTCCGAGCTTGGTATCCAGCAAGCAAAAGCCACCTCAGAGGTCCTTTCAAATGTAAAAATTGATAAAATCTACTCAAGTGATCTTAAAAGAGCCTATGAAACTGCTGTTTCTGTGGCAAAACCGCACAATTTAGGTGTAATTACTGATAAAAACCTCAGGGAAGTGTTCGCTGGTGAGTGGGAAAATAAGAATGTTGACCAGCTTATTGAGATTTGGGGCAGGGAAGTGTTCGTAAATCAATGGAAAGAACGTTTTGGAGAGTTCACTTTTCCCTCTGGCGAGAGTGTGAAGGATGCCGGAAAGAGATTTTATAACGAAATTGCTTCCATTTGCAACAAAAATCCGGGAAAAACTATAGTTGTTACTGCACATGCAGCGGTTATCAGATCGTTTTGGTCAATAATTACCAATACCCCCTGGAATCTTGTTTCCGAAAGAGTTCCTTTCGCAACAAATGCTTCCTACTCCATTTGTAGCTTTGATAACGAGATTTTTACTCCAATAAGTTATTCAAATGACGATTATCTGAATGGGGTCGGCATCACAGAGGTCAATTTGATTTGAATTTTTGAAAATAGTTGACACTATACACTATAATGCTCAATAAATAACAAAAACCAATGTATTTTCGCTTTTTCCTTTTGAAAGGTCATGCGATTGTACATTGGTTTTGCTTTTTTGTTTATTTGTATTTTTTATTTACAAACAATATGGTAATTTTTAACAATTATACAATTTGTAATTGTAATTGGTAATTCTTACCATTTAGTATTTTTAGCTTGAAGCTTCAACTTGACTTTTTTGTAGTGACAGTGTATTTTCCCTTGATATTGCATTGGGATAAGTTACTTAAAGAACTTCTTGAAAAAGCTTTGCTTTTTGGTGTTATTATTCTCTCCAAGTGACTCTGCAAATGCTTTTAGCAACTCTTTTTGCTTTGAGTTGAGGTTTTTGGGAGTTTCTACTGCAACTGTGAAGATCATATCACCCTTACGTTTGGTATTTATGTCGGGAATACCCTTATTTTTAAGAGTAAAGCTTGTGCCGCTTTGAGTACCGTCGGGTATTCTGAACTTTTCGGTCTCTCCGCCGAGAACAGGTACATCTATTTCTGCACCGAGCGTAGCCTCGGCAAAGGAAATGGGAATCTCACAGTAAATATTATTTCCTTCGCGGCTGAAAAGCTTATCCTCTTTTACTTTTACCTCAATGATAAGATCACCGTTAGGACCGCCATTAATACCTGCTGAGCCTTGACCACGCAGAACAATGTTTTGTCTGTCATCAATACCCGATGGAATGTTGACCTCAAGCCTCTTGTTGATCTTGATTCTGCCCTTGCCATTACAGTTTTTACAGGGGTTTTTAATAATTTTACCTCTACCGGTACAACGCTGACAGGTTCTTTGAGTCTGCATATATCCAAGTAGAGTCTGCTGTCTTACATTAATACGGCCAAGACCGTTACATTCAGGACATTTTTCAATATCTGCCTGGCTGTTTGCACCGCTGCCGCCGCAGTCGGGACAGTTTTCTATTCTGGCAAAATTGACCTCTTTCTTGCAGCCAAAGGCAGCCTCCTCAAAGAAAATGCTGATGCGCGCCCCTACATCATCACCCTCAATGGGCATATTTGCGCGGGAGCGAGAGGAGGTGGAACCGCCGCCAAAGAAGGAGGAGAATATGTCACCAAAATCAAAGTCAACGCCGCTAAAACCACCGTATCCACCGCCGTATCCGCCGCCGGATGCAGGGTCAAAGGCGTTGTGACCGAATCTGTCGTATTTAGATCTCTTCTCAGAGTCCGAAAGTACAGCATACGCTTCGTTTACTTCCTTGAACTTTACCTCAGCCTCCTTATCACCGGGGTTCATATCGGGGTGATATTTCTTGGCGAGTGAGCGATATGCCTTCTTTATTTCGTCCTCGCCGGCAGTCTTACTGACACCAAGGACCTCGTAATAATTTCTTTTGTTTTCTGCCATATTTATGCCTTTTACTCTATAAATGTAATGTATAGTTTACAAATATTACATATTTTTATAGTCTTTAATACATTTTGTAGGGCGAGTCGGAGATGAACTCTGATTCGCCCTATCTTTAGTCAGTGGTTGTTTTTTGGTCTTACCGATCAGTTGCCGGTCTTATCCTCAAAGCCTGCGTCGTAGTAGTTGCCGTCTGCACCCTGAGCGCCGCCTGCATTGTCGGTGCTTGCACCGTTCTGCGCTGCCTGAGCGTTGTAGATCTTCTCAGCGATGGGGTAGAATGCTTTCTGAAGAGCCTCGGTATCAGCCTTGATTGCATCAATGTTACCTCCCTTGAGAGTCTCTCTGAGCTTAGCAATAGCATCGTTTACGGGAGCCTTGTCGCTGTCGGTGATCTTGTCGCCAAGGTCGTTCATAGACTTCTCGGTCTGGAAGATGGTGTTTTCAGCCATGTTCTTAACCTCAACAGCCTCCTTAGCCTTCTTATCTTCCTCTGCAAATCTCTCTGCCTCGTGAACTGGGTGATGAATTTTATAATTGGAAATATTGGTAGCCCAAGCACTGGTGATGTGCTGCTCCTTGCCTGTACCTCTGTCCTTTGCGGTAACATTTACGATACCGTTTGCATCAATGTCAAAGGTAACCTCAATCTGAGGAACGCCACGGGGAGCTGCGGGAATACCGTCAAGGATAAATCTACCGAGAGTAGTGTTGCCTGCAGCCATCTCTCTCTCGCCCTGGAGAACGTGAATCTCAACGGAGCTCTGTCCGTCGGAGGCGGTAGAGTAAACCTGGCTCTTCTTTACGGGAATGGTGGTGTTTCTCTCAATGATCTTGTTGAATACGCCGCCACGAGTTTCAATACCGAGAGAAAGGGGAGTAACGTCAAGGAGAAGCACATCCTTTACGTCGCCGCCAAGAACACCGCCCTGAATTGCAGCACCGATAGCTACGCACTCGTCGGGGTTGATGCCCTTGAAGGGTTCCTTGCCCATAAATCTCTTAACAGCATCCTGTACAGCGGGGATTCTGGTAGAACCACCTACAAGGAGAACCTTGGATACCTGGCTTGTGGAAAGTCCGGAGTCAGAAAGCACCTTCTTGGTGGGAACCATAGTAGCCTCTACAAGATCGTGGGTAAGCTCGTCAAACTTTGCTCTGGTGAGAGTAGCCTCAAAGTGCTTGGGGCCGCTTGCATCCGCGGTGATGAAGGGAAGGGAAATGTTAGAGGACATTACACCGGAGAGCTCAATCTTTGCCTTCTCGGCTGCATCCTTAAGTCTCTGTGCTGCCATCTTATCCTTGCGGAGATCAATGCCACCGTTCTCTCTTGCGAAGCTGTCTGCCATCCAGTTAACGATTCTCTCGTCAAAGTCGTCACCGCCGAGACGGTTGTTACCTGCGGTTGCAAGAACCTCAAATACGCCGTCGGAAATGTCAAGCAGAGATACGTCAAATGTACCGCCGCCAAGGTCAAATACCATAATCTTCTGGCTTTCTTCCTTATCCATACCGTATGCAAGAGCGGCTGCTGTAGGCTCGTTGATAATTCTCTTTACCTCAAGGCCTGCGATCTTACCTGCGTCCTTGGTTGCCTGACGCTGTGCGTCGGTGAAATATGCCGGAACTGTGATCACCGCCTCGGTTACCTTGGTGCCGAGATATGCTTCAGCATCCGCCTTCAGCTTCTGAAGGATCATAGCAGAGATCTCCTGGGGAGTATAGTTCTTGCCGTCAATAGTAACCTTAACATCGGATCCCATATCTCTCTTGATAGAGCTGATAGTCTTGTCAGGGTTGGTAACCGCCTGACGCTTTGCTACCTGACCGACAAGTCTCTCTCCGGTCTTTGTGAATGCTACGACAGAGGGAGTGGTTCTCGCACCCTCGGGGTTTGTAATAACGATGGGCTCGCCGCCCTCAAAAACTGCTACGCAGGAATTAGTAGTACCTAAATCAATACCGATAATTTTTCCCATAATTGTTTTTCCTCCAATTAATTATAGATGTATTTTATTATTATTTGTAAACTTAAGTTATAAAATATTGCTTAATTTGCTGTTTTTACCATTGCAAATCTGATAATATGCTTACCTTTTCTGTATCCCTTCTGGAACACCTCAACTATTTCTCCGTCGCCGTAATTCTCATCATCAATGTGGAACACAGCGTTGTGAATATTGGGGTCAAAGGTCTCTCCAACCTTGCCGTACTCCTCAACACCAAGCTTCTCAAAGACTGCGGATGCAGACTTTGCGGTCAACACAAGACCCTCAATGATCTTCTCGCCCTCGGTATATCCTGCAGCTCTGTCAAGATTGTCAAGAATGGGCAGCAGCTCCTTTACGGTGTCTGCCATAGCAAGCTCGTATATTGCGTCCTTTTCCTCTCTGGAGCGGCGTCTGAAGTTATCATACTCTGCCGCCATACGCAGATGCTTATCCTCGCACTCTGCGAGCTTTGCCTTAAGCTCCTCTATCTCAGCCAGCAGCTTTTTATCAGCCTTCTGGCTCTTCTTTTCTTTTTTGTCAGCCTTCACCGCCTCCTCGGCGGTTTCGGGAATATTCTTGTTCTCTTCCACTTAAAATGATCCTTTCGCGTGTTATTTAGTCATCGTAGCCCGGTGGCAGCAATGAATCGCTGAACACCCTGTCAATTCCGCTGGCAAGACCGTTGAGCATCTCAATTACCTTTGAGTAGTTCATTCTCTTGGGTCCGATAACACCAACTGCCAGCTCCTTGCCTCCGATATTCACCTTTTTGAATATCAGTGCCGTGTTTCTCATAGCGTCAGATTCGCTCTCCGTACCGATATATACGTGTATATCGCTGTCATCCGACGCCTCTTTTGAGATTACGTCAAGGAATCTGTCCTTTTCCTCCAGCATACCCATAAGGTTTCTGAAGTCGGATATATCCGAATATTCGGGGTACTGAAGCAGCTTTGTAATGCCCTCAAGCTTAATATCAGCCGTATCAAGCTCGTTCATTGTTTCATATATGGCCTTTATAGTGGGGTGAACCATTGCTCCGGCTGAGCCCATAACCGCCTCCAGCTTCATTATAGTAGGCATTGTAATGCTGTCGCTGGGCTGATTCACAAGATAAATATTCAGCGCCTCGGTAAACCTACGCAGCACATCCTCGCCGAGAGTGAAGGGCAGGTGGATGGTCTTGGTTTTTACTATATCACCCTCAAAGGTCATAATCAGTAGAAAATCTCTGCCCGAGAGCAGAACGCTCTTGAACTGCACGATCCTCACCTTGCCGACTCCGGGCTTAAAGGCTATTCCGGTGTAGTCGGTAAAGGATGCTGCGAGACGGGAAACCTCCGAGAGGATCTCATCCATCTCACCCAGCTTGTAGCGCAGCGACTCGTTTATCTCGTCTATCTCTGCTCGGGTGTTGGCGTACTGATGTACAAGGGCGTCAACATAATATCTGTATGCCAGCTCTGAGGGAACTCTGCCGGCTGAGGTGTGGGGCTGAAGAAGATAACCCATTTCCTCAAGCTCTGCCATCTCGTTTCTGATGGTAGCGGGTGAACAGGTGATGTTGTCATCCTGCGAAAGATATTTGGAGCCAACAGGCTCGCCGCCTGCAATATGGGCGTCCACTATTGCTTTAAGTATTTGCATTTTTCGCGGTGTCAGTCGTGAATCATCCATTTTATCAACCTCCCTCGTTTAATTTTAGCACTTGAATGGTCAGAGTGCTAATGTGAGCATATATAATATACCCTATTTTCCTGGATAAGTCAAGAACTTTTATTGATAATTTTATGAACTTTTTGTTAATATTCGGCAATTGCAATGGTTAAGTGCTAAAAATAACCTATAATCAAAATATTCTCAAAACCCACCAAAATATACTCAAAAAGCTGTTTTTGATATAAAAGTGGGCGAAAAATGGCAAATATAGGTGAATAATAAAGGAAAAATTAACCTTTAATAAAATACTTTTACAAAAATATCGCTTGACTTTACCATAAATATAATATATAATTATATATGTATGAGTGCGCGCACACGAAAAAGATCGGTTCATTAATTACTTTTAGTATGCTTTGCATCATATTAAAGAAACAAGTAAATGTATATAGATTACCAAAAAAAGTAATCAGAAGGAGGTGTAAATTGGAAATTAATCTTATACTTGCTATTGTATTGATTATCGTTGCTTTAGCCGTTGGCTTAGCAATTGGTTTTATACTCCGCAAGATGTCTGCCGAGAAGAAAATCGGTTCTGCTGAAGAGCAGGCGAGAAAGATACTTGAGGATGCTATCAAGAACGCAGAAATTACTAAGAAAGAATCAATAATGTCCGCAAAGAGTGAGATCCTTGATTTGAAGAAGGAGGCTGACCGTGACATTAACGAGCGTCGCAAGGAGGTTTCCCGTCTGGAGAGAAGAAATATCCAGAAGGAGGAGGCTCTTGATGCAAAGCTTGAGAAGATTGAGAAGAAAGAGGCGCTGCTTAATGAAAAGCTTGCAGATGCTGACAAGACCCGCGAGGAGATAAACAAGACTCTCCAGGGACAGCTTGCTATGCTTGAGAAGATCGCAGGTCTCACAAGCGAGGAGGCAAAGGCTGAGCTCGTTGCCCGCCTTGATTCCGAGATGCAGCACGAGACTGCTATCAAGATCGCAGAGTATGAGGAGAGATTTAAGGACGAGGCTGATACAAAGGCGCGTGACATTCTTTCTCTCGCTATCCAGCGCTTTGCTGCTGACCATGTCAGCGAAATAGCTATCTCTGTTGTTGAGATCCCCGGTGATGAGATGAAGGGTAGAATTATCGGTCGTGAGGGTAGAAATATCCGTACCATTGAGAATCTTACCGGTGTTGAGCTTATCATTGATGATACTCCCGATGTTATTACCGTTTCCGGCTTTGATCCCGTAAGACGCGAGATCGCAAGACTCGCTCTTGAGAAGCTTATCAGCGACGGCCGTATCCATCCCGCGAGAATTGAGGAGATGGTTGAGAAGGCGCGCCGCGATGTTGAGGTTGAGATCAAGAAGGCCGGCGAGAAGGCTATCTTTGAGACAGGCGTACACGGCCTGCATCCCGAGCTTATTAAGCTGCTCGGCCGTATGAAGTACCGTACCTCCTACGGTCAGAACGCTCTCCGTCATTCCATAGAGGTTTCTATGCTGGCAGGCGTTATGGCAGAGGAGATGGGCGTTGATGTTACCCAGGCTCGCAGAGCCGGTCTGCTCCACGATATCGGTAAGGCTATTACCGCTGAGGTTGACGGCTCTCACGTACAGCTTGGCGTTGATATTGCTACCAAGTATCGCGAGAACAAGGATATTATCCACGCAATCCAGGCTCACCACAACGATATTGAGCCCAAGAGCGCGCTTGACTTTATTATTCAGGCAGCCGACGCCATCAGTGCTGCACGTCCCGGCGCACGCCGTGAGGATGTAGAGAATTACATTAAGCGTCTTCAGAAGCTTGAGGAGGTTGCGGGCGACTTTGAGGGTGTTGAGAAGACCTTTGCTATCCAGGCCGGCCGTGAGGTCAGAATTATGGTTAAGCCCGAGGTTATCTCTGACGATAAGATGAAGATCCTCGCGCGCGACATCGCTAAGAAGATTGAGGACTCTCTTGACTATCCCGGACAGATCAAGGTATCTGTTATTCGCGAATCCCGTCACGTGGATTATGCTAAGTGATAAAATTGTAGATTTATTTATTTTCTGCTTAATTACTGACGATCCATAAAACAAAATAAAAAATGGGGCTTTCACAGCGTGATAGCCCCATAAATAATAAAAAATTGGCGCCGGGGAAAGACCCGGATAGAAAGTTTTCTTATGAAGATACTCGTTATCGGAGATGTGACAAGTCCCGCGGGAATTGAGCATCTCAAAAGAAATCTCTGGCGATTCAGAGAGGAAAATAAGATTGATTTTTGTGTTGTGAACGGTGAAAATGCCTCCTTTATCACAGGCATTTCCCCCGACCTTGCGGACATTCTGCTCCGCGCGGGAGCCGACTGTATTTCAGGCGGCAACCACACCCTCCGCAATAAGCGGTCATATACCTATCTTGACGATACCGGGGAGATAATTCGTCCCATTAATTTTGGTGATTCTGCGCCCGGCAGAGGATATACCATCCTTGATGCTCTCGGCTATCGTATGCTTGTGATCAACGCTCTTGGCAGGGTACATATTGATCCTGTTCTTGACTCTCCCTTTACCTATATTGACCGTGTTTTGTCAGAGGAGGAGGGCAATTACGACTTTTCTATTCTTGACATTCACGCCGAGGCAACAGGCGAGAAGCTTGCCGTAGGCTATGCCTATGACGGTAAAATAAATGTAGTTTTCGGCACCCACACCCATGTTCAGACGGCAGACGGACAGATATTGCCAAAGGGCACGGGATATATTACGGATGTGGGTATGTGTGGTGAGAGCGGTGGTATTCTCGGTATGGATGCCGAGACCATCGTTATGCGTATGAGATCTTCTCTCCCTCACCCCTTCAAGCTGGCGAACGGAAAATGCTATGCCAACGGTGTTATCTTTACTCTTGATACATCCTCCGGCAGAGTGACGGGCGTTGAGCCGGTGGGCTTTTGATCAGAAAATAATTATCATTCAGATAAATCTTAAGAAAGGTTGGAGAAAATGAAGCTTTATACTTCTATTGCCGTGATTGGCGCAGGCCACGCGGGTATTGAGGCAGCCCTCGCCTCCGCAAGAATGGGCATTGATACCGTTTTATTTACTACCAACCTTGATGCAGTTGGAAATATGCCCTGCAACCCCTCTATCGGAGGCAGTGCAAAGGGGCATCTCGTGTTTGAAATAGACGCTCTCGGCGGAGAGATGGGCTATGCTGCCGACCTTGCCACCATACAGTCGCGCACGCTTAATTTGGGTAAGGGCGCTGCCGTTCATTCAAAGCGGGTTCAGGCGGACAGAGCAGAGTATAAGAGACAGATGAAGAGAACTCTTGAGTCCGAGAAGAACCTCCGCCTTATTCAGTCGGAGATAGTGGATATTCTCACAGATGAGCGAGAGGGAAGGGCTCACGTCACAGGAGTTGTGACCTCTCTTGGCGAGATCTGGCGCTGTAACAGAGTTATTATTGCCAGCGGTACATTCCTTGATAGCTGCATATTTGTGGGCGATAAGGTTATCTCCTCGGGTCCCGACGGGTTGATGCCCGCGGTGGGACTTTCCGACTCTCTGAGGAGGCTTGGACTGACGCTTCAGCGATTTAAGACAGGCACCCCCGCCCGTGTGCATCTGCGCTCGGTGGATCTTTCTGTGCTTGAGCTGCAGGAGGGGGAGGACGATCCTGTTCCTTACTCGGTTCGTACGCAAAAGAAGCCACAGGATCAGGTAAATCTGCGCAGCTGCCATATCGTTTACACTAATTCAGATACACATAAGCTAATTCTTGACAATCTGGATAGAAGCGCTATGTATTCGGGTAATATAACAGGTGAGGGACCGAGATACTGTCCCTCTATTGAGACCAAGCTTGTGCGCTTTGCAGATAAGGAGAGGCACCAGCTCTTTGTTGAGCCCTTCGGTCTTGACACCGACGAGCTTTATATACAGGGCTTCTCTACCTCTATGCCCACGGACATTCAATATGAGATGCTTCATAGCCTCAAGGGCTTTGATAAGGCTGAGATCATGCGCTATGCATACGCCATAGAATATGACTGCGCTGACCCGACGGAGATGTATCCCACGCTGGAGTTTAAGGCGGTCAGCGGTCTTTACGGAGCAGGTCAGTTTAACGGCACCTCGGGATATGAGGAGGCTGCTGCACAGGGACTTGTGGCCGGAATAAACGCTGCCCTCGCAGAGCGGGGTGACGAGCCTATGATTCTCCCGCGCTCCTCGTCATATATCGGTACGTTGATTGACGATCTTGTTACCAAGGGCGCCGCAGAGCCATACCGTATGATGACCTCCCGCAGCGAGTACAGACTGCTGCTGAGACAGGATAATGCAGATGAGCGTCTGACGCCCATAGGACACAGCGTAGGTCTTATTAACGATGAGAGATATAACGCCTTCCTTAACAAGCAAAAGGCGATTGAGAGCGAGATTTTGCGCCTTGAGAGGACAACAATTCCTCCTACGGAGGAAAACAACGCTCTGCTGCGTTCTCTCGGCTCATCAGAAATTACCACAGGTATAAAGCTTGCCGAGCTTTTACGCCGCCCTGAGCTGTCCTACAAGGCTATTGCACCGATAGATATAAACAGACCCCCGCTTCCTTCATCGGTGATCAGGACTGCCGAGATAAAGGTAAAATATCAGGGATATATCAAGCGCGAGCTTGCCGAGGTGGAGCGACAGAAAAAGCTGGAGGACAAAAGGCTTCCTGCCGATATTGACTATAAGTCTATTGTTGGCCTCCGTCTTGAGTCGGCAGAAAAGCTGGACAAGATCCGCCCTGTCAGTATAGGTCAGGCGGCGAGAATAAGCGGCGTTAACCCTGCTGATATCAGCGTGCTGCTTATATATTTAGGAAAGTAAACGAACTTTAATTTCGGAGCATAAAAATGAAAGAACAACACATTCGTACCGAGATGATGCTTGGTAGGGAGGGCGTAGAGCGCCTTTTTGCCGCGAGAGTTGCTGTTTTTGGCGTTGGCGGTGTGGGCGGTTATGCCGTAGAGGCTCTTGCCAGGGCAGGAGTTGGGCATTTTACTCTCGTTGACTCCGACCGTGTATCAGTCTCAAACATAAACAGACAGATCATAGCCACCCACGACACCGTAGGTATGTACAAGACCGAGGCTATGAGAGATCGCATACATTCAATCAACCCGGATACGACTGTGATCTGTCATAACATTTTCTTTAGTGATGAAACAAAGGGGAGCTTTGACTTCTCAGAATACGATTATGTGGTTGACGCCATAGATTCTCTGTCGGCAAAGGTGGAGCTGATCGTATCGGCAAAGGCGGCGGGTACGAAAATCATTTCTGCTATGGGAGCGGGCAACAAGCTTGACCCTACGAGATTTGAGGTTGCCGATATATCCAAGACCACCGTTTGTCCCCTTGCACGCGCGGTGAGAATAAATCTGCGTAAGAGAGGGATAGATCATCTGAAGGTGGTTTATTCAAGAGAGCTTCCCACCGAGACACCCGAGGTTACTGACGCGGGCCGTCGCGTTCCCGGCAGCATATCATTTGTACCCTCTGCCATGGGGCTGATCATTGCGGGAGAGGTTATTAAGGATATTGCAAACCCGACAAAAACAGAATAAAAAATACTAAAAAGTAAAGGCTGAGACGGTCGCTGAAATTGGCTGTCGCGGCCTTTTTTATTGCGGTTTTCTTGATCAAAAAAATCAAAGGATTAATGTGAAAAAGTAATGAAAAAAACAGGCATAAAAAAGAATAAAAAATGCCCGTTAGTTGATGCAAAAAAATGCCGTTTTTCAGTAAAAAAAACAGCAAAAAAATAGGACCCAAAAGAGCCTTCTGAAATGATGAAAACAGCTATATAAAAAGCCACAAAAATCAGAGCTTGAATTGCCTTATTTTACTGATAAAAAAATGAGAAAAAGCAGCCCCAAAAAATGAGAAAAAAGATATTATAAAAACCTAAAGAACAGGGGCAAAAGTTATGCTGTGAAATCAGCTAAAATCAATGGGCAGAGAGCTTAATCGGTTAAGAAAAAGTCCTCAGAAAAATCATAAAATAATCCTCAAAAACCCGGGAAAAACCACCGAAATTGACTCCACAATACATTCAAAAAAGCCTTTTTACCCTGTAACTATTGTTTACAAAACGAAAAAAATATAAAAATCATTATTTTTTGAAAAAAACTCAAAAAAATCACAAAAATTAAATAAAAAATCGGCAAAATCAAGAAAAAATCAAGAAAAATTAAAGTTTTTTCAAATAATTTTCAAAAAATATCGTTCAAAAGAAGCTAAAAAGAAACTTTTTTAAGATTATTAGCCCTTTTTTCAAACGGCAAAACAGCGGCATTTCCTCCTGTTTTGCCCTTTTTTAGCCGCTTCTTCTGTTCTCTTGGTTGGGAGATGGGCAGGTGCTGACCGAGTGATGTCTTGAGCACATTTTTTCTTATGGCTCCCCCTTTTTTTATTCTCTAAAATCTCTTGTTTTTCTCTTTGGTTTTTTGCTTGTTTTCTACCCCAAAAACATAGCCCATTTTTTATAAAAAAAGCTTACTTTTCATCCTTTGATTTTTTACGTTTTTTATCTGTCAACAATGAGTATTTTCGGGTCTTTATTTTACCGATTTTTAATTGGTTTTTTCACCGATTTTCAGACCTGTTTTTATGAGATTTTTTTGATAGAAAACAACCCTTTTTTCTTGTCGTTTTTTTTACCTCTTTTCATTCTGTATAAACACCCTCAAAATTATCGTTTTTTTGATCAAAAAAATACCTCGCAGATTTTTCTCTGCGAGGTGATTTTCTATTGTTTTTTGGTTCTCGGATTTGCCTGCCGCCTCGTTTTAATGACTGGATTTTTTGCACTCGGGACAGTAGTTCTTTGCGTTATAATCGCCGAAGACGACCGCTCGCTATTCCACGTTTTAACCTTTCTTTTAATGGCAGATATGCTCTATATGTCTTATGTGGAAGTTGGCTCCTTTTGGTTGTATCTTTTTGTTCAGACTGATTTTTGCATCTGTATCCTTGAGGGTCGTGTTCTCTCTTTTTTAAGAGTATATTATATGTAGACGTTATTCTTTGCTTTTGGAGTTTTTCTTCTCAAGGTATTTGTTGAATCTGTTTGCCAGGAAGAACACCAGCACAACCAGGGCGGCACAGAGCAGAACAAATAAAACCCAATGCCATATGGATGTGAACTTGTCAAAGGGTACGAGAGACAGACCGAAGATAATTGTCGCGACACCGATGCCTCTGCCAATGACGATTGAGGGGATGAACCACTTGAGCGACATCTTCAGTGTTCCTGCCACCATTACCAGAGCATCGTCGGGAAAGGCGGGGAACATCATCATCATAGGGAAGTAGATAAGGCCCTTGTTGTTGAGTAGATCGGATGCGCGTTCACAATCCTCCTCACCTATAATCTTCTTACCCAAGTTGTAGCCGCCAAACCGTCCCAAAACATACATCATAAGGCTGGAGAGCATCACCGCACCAAAGGAGAGGAAGAAGGCAACCACAGCATTCTCGTACATGCTTTTTACCAGGATGATAAACGCCATAGAGGCTCCCGGTACAAAGGAGAGCAGGGAGGTAATGACAACCTGCGCCACAATCACTATGATATATCCGTACCAGGTATTCTTGAAGGAATCAAACAGAACCTGGTTTATCTGTATACCTTCATCAAAGTAGATGATTCCGCAGAGATATAATATTAATGTAGATACCACCGATATAAGAATAAATATCAGCAGCAAAAACAGAATCTTAAAAAGCTTCTCGTGCTTTTTTGCAAACTCTTTTATTTTTGACATTACTAAGCTCACTTTCGCCTTTGCTGATTACAATATATAATATTAACATAAAGAGCGAAAAATGTCAATGAATAAATAGTTAAGAAAACATATGTCCCATAAAGCAGAGATGATCACACAAGGATGCTATATATAATATATGTAGAAAAAAGGAGCCGCTCGGCTCCTTTTTTAATCTCTTTTATCCTTGTTCATCTCCGAAGAGCCTGTCACAGATCTCTCGGTATTTGTCAAATCCGTATAGCAGATTCATCGCCTCAAGCAGAGCGTTTGGCGTCATATCCTCAGGGAGATTGCACTCGCGACAGAGAGCGACCCTTCTGACAGAGGAATTATCCCATCCTGTGAGCTTATCGCCGAAAAAGTCAACTTTAGTTATCATTTTGGTGCGATTTTGCACTTTTTCAGAGTCTTTGAAGGGGTCAAGCAGTCTGAGTATGGTATCCTTGTCCATTCCCTCAACTCCAAGAACACCCTCCGCAGAGGCTTTTCTTTTTCTGCCCTCCTTACCCGGTATTTTCGGTATATAGAGGTTATGTATTTTGCCCTCGGGGAGTATGCCGGAGAGAAATCTGCGTATCTGCTTTCCTCCTCCGTCGGAGTCGGTCAGGACAATGATTCCATCCTTGCCGATCCTCCTCAGAAGTGCCTGTTTTTCCTTGTTATTAAAAATTGAAAAGCCACCGGTTGTAATTATCGTGGCGTCAAGAAAGCCCATAAGGGCGCTTTTGTCATACCTGCCTTCAACGATAATCGGCAGGGAAATCTTAATCTTTTCCATTTTCCCTTTCTCTCTTGTGACACAGATCTGCCAGAGGGCACTCGGTGCATTTTGGGCTTCTTGCGGTGCAAACCTCTCTGCCGAAAAATACTATCCTATGGCAGAAGTCGCTGCCCTCGGCAGGGTCCATAAGCGTACGGAGTATCTTTTCTATTTTTGTGGGATCCTTTTCCTTTTCAGGATACATACCGAGTCTGCCGCAAATGCGGATGCAGTGGGTGTCGCAGACGATTGCCTCCTTGCCAAAAACATCTCCGAGCAGCAGATTTGCAATTTTTCTGCCCACGCCAGGCAGCTTCAGTAGCTCCTCCATCTCGTCGGGGAGCTGACCGTTGTAGTCCTCAACCAGCATTTTGCTTGCCGCTTTAATGCTATCTGCCTTCATACGGTAGAGTCCGCAGGGCTTTACAATGCGCTCAATCTCCTCAATATCGCCATACGCCATTGACTCGGCGGTGGGGAAACGGTCAAACAACTCCTCACAGACGATATTAACGCGGGCGTCGGTGCATTGTGCGGACAGTCTGCCCATTACAAGCAGCCTCCAGGGATCATCTCCCCAGTGGAGAGCGCACTCGGCCTCGGGATATATCTCCTTCAGTCGCTCAATAATCTGAGCTAACCTTTTCTTTTTCTCACTTTTCGTCATTTTGTAGCCTCGTCAATAAGCTTCTTGGTCAGAGAAACCGACAGACCGACCACGGTGTCGTAATCACCCTCAATGTGATCAACAAATCTGCCGCCGCCCGACTGAATACCATACGCCCCCGCCTTATCCATAGGATCCTTGGATGCGATATATTCGGTTATTTCTTCCTCGCTCATCTCTCTGAAAAATACCGCGGTGGTATCAACGCCGCTGAAGCATCTGCCCATATAATGCACCGCCACACCGGTATGAACATTGTGAGCTCTGCCCGAGAGCGCAGAGAGCATTTGTCTTGCGTCTTCTTCATCCTTGGGCTTGCCGAGGGGAATGCCGTCAATCTCAACCAGGGTGTCTGAGGAAATTACCACACAGTCCTGTGGCAAACCGTTTGCCACCGCCTCACCCTTTCGTAAGGCGAGGATCTCAACTCCGGCCCGGGGATGAATATCGGATGGCAGACTCTCATCTACCTCCTGGGTTATGATCTCAAAGCTTTCAATTATCTGTCCGAGCAGCTCTCGGCGGCGGGGAGATTTTGATGCTAAAATATATCTCATAGTTGTTTTTTCCTTTTAGATAGGCGATTGCCTATTGGCACAAACCATAAGCAATCGCCCTATTTTTGTAATCTTTAGTTTACAAAACCTATCTTTCTGCGTACTTTTGACATGGTTTTGCGTGCGTAGTAAGCCGCCTCGTCTGCTCCTGCCTTCATAATATTCTCCAGCTCTGCCTTGTCAGCCATAAGACGGGCAAACTCCTCTCTCACGGGTGCCAGACCGTCGGCACAAGCCTCTCCGACAGCAAGCTTGAAGTCGCCGTAGCCCTTGCCGTCAAACTCGCGCTCTATCTCCTCAAAGGTCTTGCCCGTGAAGGCGCGATAAATACTCATAAGGTTGGATACACCCGGCTTGTCCTCGGAGTATCTTACGCAGGCATCCGAGTCTGTGACAGCCTTCTTGAACTTGCGCATAACATCATCCTTGGAGTCAAGGATATAAACTACCGCATTCTGATTGGTATCCGACTTTGACATCTTGGATGTGGGCTCTGCCAGCGACATGATCTTCATCGTATCGGTGGACATATATCCCTCGGGGACGGTGAATGTGGGGCCGTATACCTGGTTGAATCTGTCGGCAATATCTCTCGCCAATTCAAGATGCTGCTTCTGGTCAACGCCAACGGGTACAACATCGGTCTGGTAGAGAAGAATATCTGCTGCCATCAGGGTGGGATAGGTGAACAGACCTGCATTTATATTCTGAGAGTGCTTCTGGCTCTTGTCCTTGAACTGAGTCATACGGGAAAGCTCGCCGAACATCGTATAGCAGTCAAGCATCCAGCCAAGCTCGGTGTGGGCGGGAACGTGAGACTGTACAAAGAGGGTGTTCTGCTTGGGATCAAGACCGCACGCCATATAAAGCGCAAGGGTCTCGTAGGTTCTGCGGCGAAGCTCCGCGGGCACCTGTCTTACGGTGATGGCGTGGAGGTCAACTACGCAGTAAAAGGTCTTATAGTCCTCGGAAAAACGCGAGAAGTTTTTGATCGCACCGAGGTAATTTCCTATGGTAAGATTTCCCGAAGGCTGAACACCAGAGAAAACTATCTTTTTATCGTTGATCATTTTATTTTCCTTCCAAAATGAACTGATTTCTTATTAGAAAATTATACATTGTATTAAAGATTTTGTCAAGAGCAAAAATGCTTTTGTTGAAAGTTTGAAAGAAAAGAGGCAAAAAGCAGCCGTTTTATATGCAAAAAATACAGTAATTATTAATAAAATAAAAAAAATAAAAAAAATTGAAAAAAACATTTGCATTTTCTATATTTATATGCTATAATAGTTCAGCGGATTGTACGATGATGTACTATCCTCTTATTTTTGATCAATTTAATCGCGTCACTTGACGCGGGATTTGAAATATTATTTATACAAGGATGAAAGACATGAAAAAGAGAATTGTTGCATTAATTCTTATCGTTGTGATGTCTCTTCTTGCACTCACAAGCTGTGGTGGCTTTGATTTTGCAGAGGACAGCCTCAATGATTACGCCTCCTTTGATTATGCAGCTTTCAAGGCAGCTCTTGAGAAGCTTGAGATTGAAGATGGCGAGTTTACCACAAATGAGGAAACCAGAAACCAGATCGTTTCCTCTACCATCTATAACGTTATAGCTGATAAGATCATCGCAGACACCGATGAGGAGGAGTGGGCTAAGGAAGGCACTCTTTCCGCAGGTGCTGTGCTCTACTTCGTATATTATGCTGTTGACGCTGACGGAAACAAGTTCTTCGGTAACAATATGGATGAGGCTTCTATTACCGCATCCTCTACCAAGGCTAACCACAGTCTCAGACTTGACGACTACCTTGAGGGTGATGCTGACGAGTTCCTTAAGCTCGTAAGAGACAACCTTAACAAAGAGGTTGACATCAAGGATTACATCTATTCTATGATTACCGCAAGCAAGCTTCAGTCTGATGCTGAGGAGGCTCTTAAGGCTGAGAAGCCCGATGCCACCAAGGATGAGATCAACGCAGCTAAGAAGGAAGCTATCAAGGTTAAGCCCGGTGACAAGATCTACATCTCCTACACCCGTACCCACAAGGTAAAGGATGCTGAGGGTGTTGAGACCACAGTTACCGAGAAGGCTCAGTACGAGCTTATCACCGTTGAGGAGAGCAACCTCCTTTATCCTTACTTCACCGGTGAGCACTCTGTTGCTAATGTAGGCGGCACTCTTGAGGTTCTTGATAAGACCGAGGGTGAGATCGTTAAGACCAAGAAGTCCTTTGACGTTGAGATTGACGGCGTTACTCACACCTACTCCGACCTTAAGATCCTCTGGAAGGTAGAGGGCGAGGGTCAGCCTATCGCTACTTTCAAGTATACTCCCTTTGTTGACGAGGCTGAGAAGCCTGCTAAGAAGGAGACCTCTCCCACTTCTCTTTACAATTCTGCAACCAAGGTAGACCTTACTAACAAGGAACTTACCTATTATGTATATCCTGTATATGCTATTAATACTCCCTCTTATGAGGAGATTACCGTTGACCAGGTTCTTTACTATGTATACGGCTCCAAGCTTACCGAGAAGTCCTTTGAGGCTCTTGAGGATAAGACCTTCAAGAACGGCTCTGAGAGCGTTGAAGATCTCCTTAAGGATATCGTAGACATCTTCGCTACCACCGCTAAGGACAACGAGTTCTACAAGGAGGGCAGCGACCTCAAGAAGCTCCTTGACGCTTACAATAAGGCTGTTGAGGACGGCGGTGACAAGCCCAACGATGCACAGAAGGAAGTAATCAACAAGGCAAACGAGGCTCTTACCGATGCTCAGAACGATCTTCTCAAGGGCGTTATTGCAAAGCTCGTAGCTGCTACCAGCGGTGAGAAGAATCTCGGCAAGGAGATCTTTGACGAGTATGTTGACAACACCCGTCACACTCTCAAGGAGAGCTATGATTCTGATATTAACAAGAAGGTTCAGCAGGCTGTTTGGAAGCTTATTGATGAGTCCGTAACCGTTAAGGGCTATCCCGAGGAGATCCTCAAGGAGTACTGCGAGGTAATCTACGAGTCCTATGAGTACGAGTTCCACAAGGGCGACTTTGACAAGAATACCTCTAACTACGATAAGTACAAGACTCTTGACGCTTACCTTCTTGCAACCCTTAAGGTATCCAGCAAGGATAAGATTGACGGTGCTATTGAGAAGAAGGCTAAGGAGGCTCTTGATCCCATCATCAAGATCTTCGTTGTAGCAAGAGCTTGCGAGGCTGACGCTGTTAAGGCTATGACCGGCGAGAACGGTTATATTGAGCTTGACATCAAGGCAGGCGCATATGATATTAACGAGGATGCATATAAGGATGCATACGGTGATCTTGCGGCTGAGAAGATTGCAGAGGCTAAGAAGCAGGCAGAGGAATCCAAGAAGTCTGCACGCGACGAGGCAGGCAACTTCCTTGTAAACGACAAGTATATGGAGAACTACAAGAAGGAGATCGGTAACGAGTACTATGAGGAGCTTGTTGCTACCTATGGCGACCTCAACCTTCGTACCACCTTCCAGTTCAACAGACTCTTCTACTACCTCACCTCTACCAACCTTGTGTTCAACGAGCACGAGGGTCACACCGAGATCAAGTATACCGAGGACGGTCAGTTCCTTGACTTCAGAACCGTTAAGTATACCATCAAGGCTGAGACTGAGAGCAAGTAATTTATCAGATTTATTCTGCTGTCCCGCAGAATAGGACCAATAAAAGCGGACGAAGCATATTCGTCCGCTTTCTTATAAAGAAGAAAGGCTAATGACCTATGAAACAGGTTCAGCTTTATACCGATGGAGCCTGTCGCGGAAATCCCGGCAGGGGAGGTTGGGGCGCAATTCTCGTGTACGGCGTCTATGAAAAGGAGATGTCTGGCGGAGAGAGAGAAACCACCAACAACCGTATGGAGCTTACCGCAGCTATTGAGGGGCTTGCCGCCCTGAAGGAGCCCTGCGAGGTGACGCTCTACTCGGATTCAAAATATCTTGTTGACGCATATCTTAACGGCTGGGTACACTCCTGGCGTGCTGCAGGCTGGCGCCGTGGAAGAGATGAGCTGAAAAATCCCGATCTCTGGGACAGGCTCTATTCTCTCACAGAGATACACAAGGTCAGCTTTGTGTGGGTGAAGGGGCACAACGGCCACGATTATAACGAGAGATGCGACAGACTTGCTTGCGCCTTTGCCGACTCCTTCGTTTAATTGATTATTAATATAATAATGAAAGGTTTTTGCTAAAATGAGTAAAACCAATAAAAAAGAAATCACCAAAAAAGAAGTAACAGAGAACCAGGAGACCAAGCCTAAAATATCCGAGAAAAACCTGGCTATTATCATAACCGCCGGCATTCTCGCTCTTGTTTTTATTGTTCTCGCCGTGTTTGGCGTAGTGACAGCGATCCAGAAGGATCTTTTCTTTGATTACTTAACAACCAACCTTGACGGTTATCTTGAGTTCAAGGAGAGCTATAAGGGCTTTGATATCAATGTTGATGTTGCCAAGCCCCACAGATTTGATCTTGATATTACCAAGCTTAATATGGTATATGAGGACAGAGAGGTAAATGAGAAGTACGGTAAGAACCCCATTACCTCCGGATACCCCATTTCCGCAGGTGACGATGTAGCTATTTGGTACAACGGATACCTTCTTGATGAGGAGGGTAATAAGGTTTATGTTGACGGTATGTGCAACTTTACCTCTGCATCTCCCCATGTGCTTTCCATCGGCTCCAACGGCTTTGTTCCCGGCTTTGAGCTTAACCTTATCGGCAAGAACACCGGCGATTATTCAAAGCTTGAGAAGGTTACCGAGGGTGCTATCACCGACGATCTTATTGTATACGTCAATTACTCCACACCCAACAAGACCGATTCAACCAAGAAGGATAATTTCACTAATGTAAAAATGGATCTCTCCGAGGATCTTGACGCTAAGTACGGAACAGGCTTTAAGGCTGCTCTGATGGCCCTCACCATCGGCGGTGAAAAGGCTGAGATCAAGGCTACTCTTGCTGATAAGGAGATCCCCTATACCGATGTTACAGTAAGCTTCGGCATTAGCCGCAATGCTAAGCCCATTGTTATTGAGACTTATTTCCCCTACGATTATCAGACCACCAATCTTCGTAATGAGACCGCGTACTTTGAGGTTTATGTTGATTATATCATAGACTACATCTGCCCTGAGTTCACCGACGAGTATCTTACAAAGAAGATTGAGGACAAGGATATTTATCTTACCCTTGAGGAGCTTAATGAGTACGAGGGAGCTACTCTCGTTGAGAAGTACGACCGCTTCACCGAGAAAACTCTTAATGACATCTATGAGTCTGCATACAAGGCTCTTCTTGAGCAGGCTATCTGGGAGCATTACTCCAATATAGTTAAGATGAAGAAGTATCCCGGCAAGTATGTTGATGAGGCGTACGAGGGTTATATGAATGACTTCTCCAATCTGTTTATCAACAATGCAGGAAAAGTATATGACAATATGACAGGTCAGTATAAGACCTACGATACTCTTGATGCATATATAACCGCATATCTCGGACTTGCGTCAGGCCAGAGCTACAAGACCTATGTGACCAAGATGGCTCAGGCGGATGTGCAGGAGCGTATGACCATGTTCTATATTATGAGAGCAGAGAACCTTGTTCCCGATGAGAAGAAGCTTAATGAAACCATTGATAAGCTTCACGAGGAATATCTCAATGAGTATATTGCTCAGTATATGGAATATGAGGATAAGACCAGAGAGGATTACACCGACGAGGAGTACGAGCAGCTCGTAGCCGATTGTACCGAGGATATTCACGAGTATTATGATGAGGAATACTTCATAACCAGAGCATACTACACCATCGTTGGTGAGGTTATGATTGAGTGGCCCTCCGACGTAATTACTCTTGACGAGCGTCGCGCATATCCCTTTGATAAGTAATAACAAAAAAACAGAGGCGAAATGCCTCTGTTTTTTTATATATCAGTTTTGCTTCCATATACGGAGCATACTTTGCTTATGATACTGCCTGGGATCGGTATACCCCTGATCGGCGGCTTTTTTATAGAAGCGAAGAGCTTCCTTCCTGTCCGGGGCGGTCGTTATTCCAAACTCATACAGGCAGCCGATTGAATATGTTGCCTCACCAAGTCCCAGTTGCATACATACCTCAAGCATACTGCGGGCGGTATCGTATTTTTTTTGATAATAAAGCCTCATGGCGGTGGAGTACAGAGAGCGTATCATATGCCGTTTTTTATTCTCGTATATGCGGTACAGCTCTCGGTCGGCAGAATTGCTGCCCATTTCTCTTGCCACGGACAAAAGCTCTGACGCTCGCTCAAAGTTAAAGGCAACGCCTATGCCTCTGGCATAGCATCTGCCCAGACTCTCCACAGCACGCTTGTCACCTGCCTCATATGCGGCTTTATAGTGATTGAACGCCGCCTTGCGATCGGTCTTAGTGCCGAGCCCTCTCTCATAATACCAGCCTATTCTGGCGTGAGCGGGCAAATAACCAAGCTCCACTGATTTTTTGAAGAGGGTGAATGCCTCGTCGGGAGCCGTTCTTTCAAGCCTGGTAGCCTCAATATAGCATCTTTCGCGCTCACCGTGGAGCATCGTCAGCTTTCTCTGACAACCAAAGCTGCCCATCTCCGCACCCCTCTCGTAGAGTGAGAGTGCGAGAGCATATTCGGGCTCTGTGACCTCGCCGTATAGGAAAATGTCGCCAAGACTCTCCCATTGACCGTCGCCGCCCATCTCGGCAGCCTGTCTGTAATACTTTGTAGCAAGCTCTTTGTCTTTATCCACCTGCTCGCCTGCTGCATAAATGTCACCAAGCAGCTTTGCGCCGATGATAGAGCCGTTGAGAAGAGCGTTCTCCAGCATAGAGATGCCCATATCTATATTTTGTCTGAACTCTATACCCTCAATATGTAATATAGCCAAGAAAACATCAGCGTCCTTGCCGCCACCCTGGGCGTATAGGTTGCAGAGGGCAAGTAAAACCTTGTTTAGCTTGTATTTTCTCGCTGCGGCAATGAGTCTTTCTATAATTCTGTTCCGCTCTGTAAATGTAGGCAGCTCAGGTCTCTGCGAGCTGTCGGATACGGCACTAAGCCTTCTTTGCAGCTTGACGCCGTGCAGCGGTATACGGTCTATGCGCTCAATATACCATTTTGCCTGTCTTTCATTTTGTTCAACACCGTCTCCGTACAGATGCCTTCTTGCCATTTCAATTATGGCATCGGTGTCGTCAAGCTCTGCAAGGCAGGAGCAGAAATATGCCGCAGTGCCTCTCTCCTTATATCTTGAGAAGAGAGCAACCGCGTCGGTATATGCTTCCTTACAGCCCATAAGAGCGGCGTATGCCAGCCAAAAATCACCTTTTGCATCATTGCTGACCAGTGTGTGCGCGTGCTTGTATGCGGCATAGGGATCGCCCTTGCTTGCGGCGGAGGCGTAGTAGTTGACCGAGGTTTCATAGTCGCGGGGGAGCAGCATACCTCTCTCCAGCTCGCGCGCCAGCTCTCGTTCTCCCGCGGCATAACCAAAGGAGGCGAGTACTTTGTATATTTCAACAGCGCGGATAAAATCATTTGCCTGATAATACTCCTGTGAAGTGGCAAAAAGCTCTTCGCATTCACCCACACTCAGCTCATACGGAGCGGCACACTCGGGACACACGGTCTCATAGCGCGGGTTATGATATCCACATTTTTTACATCTCATATTCTGACCTCCCTCTGTACGGGCCAAACCGTCTTGTCAATCACCGCAAGGTCGCGGTATCTTTCTTTATTATTTTACAACAAACCCAAACTTTTGTCAATGAGATAAATAATTTCTCTTCGCGCGGTTAAAATATATTTAACTCACAAAAAGGAGAAAAAGAATGTTTCAGAACAAAAAGGGTCACATAATGCGACATCCTTACGCCACTCTGCTGATAATCGGCCTTGCAACCTTTGGTGCGATCAGCATCGGCGAGAAGGTAAAGTGCTTTGTCACCGAGAAGGCACAGTGCATCAGCGGTATGATGAATAAATGTAAAAGCGAATATCCCACTCTGTAAAAAAAGCTCCCCAAAGGGAGCTTTTTCTTTTATTTGACAAATATTGTTTACAAAACAGGCATTAAAGGTGCAAAACTCTGTCCTTTATCTCGCTTGTTCTGCCCTGGTTCCAATACTGCGTTCCGATATAACCGCAGGTTCTTCTTGCAACATTCATCTTTCTCTGATCGCGGTTGTGACAGTTGGGACATTCCCATACCAGCTTGCCGCCATCCTCTACTACCAGGATCTCACCGTCAAAGCCACACAGCTGACAGTAGTCGCTCTTGGTATTCAGCTCGGCATACATAATGTTGTCGTAGATGTAGCTCATCACATCAAGCACCGCAGGTATGTTGTTCTGCATATCTGGAACCTCAACATAGGAGATCGCTCCTCCGGGCGAGAGCGCCTGGAACTTTGCCTCCAGAGAGAGCTTCTCAAAGGCATCAATTTCCTCGGTTACATGAACGTGATAGGAGTTGGTGATATAACTCTTATCTGTGATACCGTCTATAATACCGAAGCGGGTCTGCAGACTCTTGGCAAACTTATATGTTGTGCTTTCAAGGGGGGTGCCGTAGAGGGAGTAATCAATATTCTCTGCAGCCTTCCACTTTGCGGTGTAGGAGTTGAGCATATTCATTATCTCAAGGCCAAGCGCCTCACCCTCGGGCTCGGTCAGCTTTTTGCCGGAGAGAGCCAGCACGCACTCCCAGAGTCCCGCATAGCCGAGAGACAGGGTAGAGTAGCCGCCGTAGAGGTATTTGTCTATTTTTTCACCGGGCGCAAGACGGGTCAGAGCTCCGTATTGCCAGAGTATGGGCGCAGCATCAGAGCGTGTGCCGAGCAATCTCTCGTGACGGCAGCGCAGCGCCCTGTGGCAAAGCTCCATACGTTCGTCAAAGATCTTCTTGAACAGATCCATATCGCCCTTTGCCGACAGACCAATGTCAACAAGGTTTACGGTTACAACGCCCTGGTTAAAGCGGCCGTAGTATTTAGGCTGACCGTTCTCATCAAGATAGGGAGTAAGGAAGGAGCGACAGCCCATACAGGTATAGCATCTACCCACACCGGACTTGTCAACCTTGTTTTTAAGCATTATTTTTTCGGAAATATAGTCGGGCACCATTCTTTTGGCGGTGCATTTTGCCGCCAGGGTAGTCAGGTGATAATACTCCGAGCCTTCATGTACGTTGTTCTCCTCAAGCACATAAATAAGCTTGGGGAACGCGGGGGTGATCCACACGCCTGCCTCGTTCTTTACACCCTGGATGCGCTGCTTCAGCACCTCCTCAATAATCAGTGCAAGGTCCTGGCGTTCCCGTCCCTCCTTGGCTTCGCCAAGATACATAAACATAGTGATAAAGGGTGCCTGTCCGTTGGTGGTAAGCAGGGTGACAACCTGGTACTGTATGCACTGAACACCACGGTTGATCTCCTCGCGTACTCTGCTCTCGGTAATAGAGTCAATCTGCTCCTCGCTGACAGTCACACCCGCCGCGCAAAGCTCCTCGGTTACCTTTTTACGCAGTTTTTTTCTGCTGATGTCAACAAAGGGAGCAAGATGAGTCAGGCTGATAGACTGACCACCGTACTGATTTGATGCCACCTGGGCAATAATCTGCGCCGCAATGTTGCAGGCGGTGGAGAAGCTCTTGGGCTTTTCAATCAGCGTACCCGAGATAACGGTGCCGTTCTGCAGCATATCCTCAAGGTTAACAAGATCGCAGTTATGCATATGCTGTGCAAAGTAATCTGCATCGTGAAAGTGGATGAGACCGTCCTCGTGCGCCTTGACAATATCGGCGGGCAGCAGTATTCTGCGTGTAAGGTCCTTTGACACCTCGCCTGCCATATAGTCACGCTGAATGCTGTTTACGGTGGGATTTTTATTAGAGTTTTCCTGATTTATCTCCTCGTTTGCACACTCAATAAGCGACATAATACGCTCGTCGGTGGTATTGGACTTACGCACCAGTTCTCTTGTATATCGGTAGGTTATATAGGTTTTTGCCAGGGTGAAGGCGCCGAGAGACATAAGCTCTCTCTACACCATATCCTGTATTTCCTCCACCTCTGCAAGACGGGAAAGAAGCTGACATTTTTCTGTTACTCTGTCGGTTATCTGCTGTATCTGATCGTAGCTGATGCGATGAATAGGTTCAACCGCATTGTTGGCTTTGCTTACTGCAGCATATATTTTGCTCTTGTCAAACTCGGCCTCTGCTCCGTTTCTCTTGATAATTTTCATAGCTTTCTCCTGAATTATACTTACTTAGTAGGTATATTATATATTATATCAGTATAAAATGTCAATATTTTTTTGGAGGGAAAATGATTGGTAAAAATATAGGCAACACCCCTTTGCTTCACCTTTGCGGTATAGAGAAGCATTTTAGTCTGTCTGCGCACATATTTGCAAAGCTTGAGAGGATAAATCCATCAGGGTCGGTAAAGGATAGAGCGGCGCTCTTTATTATCAGGGCGGCTATGCGGGAGGGCACTCTTCGTGGAGGTAAAATGGTTGAGGCAACAAGTGGAAATATGGGTATATCTCTCGCTATGCTATCAGCGGCATATGGCATATCGCTTACTGTTGTTATGCCCGAGGGAATGTCACAGGAAAGAATAAAAATTATGAAGGCATACGGGGCGGATGTTGTCATAACCGACAAAACAGGAGGTATGCAGGGAGCGCTGACTGTGGCAGAAAAAATAGCCGCAGAGCAAGAAGCATATATGCCACGTCAGTTCGTAAATACAGAAAACGTAAATGCCCATTATTTGACCACAGGGCCTGAAATATACCGAGAAATGTCAGCTAAAGTTGACATTTTTGTCTGTGGAGTTGGTACGGGAGGCACTTTTTCGGGCGTTAGCAGATACCTAAAGGAGAAATGTCGGAGTATAAAGACGGTAGCTGCGGAGCCCATAGAATCGGCGGTTTTATCCGGTTGTGCCAGGGGCAAACACGGCATAGAGGGTATTGGAGCGGGGTTTGTTCCACCACTCTTTGATATTTCTCTGTGCGATGAGATCATCACAGTTTCAACCGAGGAGGCAAGAAATATGGCAGGGCTTGTTTCCCGACTTGAGGGCGCCTTTGTCGGTTGGTCGTCCGGGGCGGCATTGTGTGCTGCCGTTGCTCTTGCTAAAAGAGAAGAAAACAGAGGTAAAAATATAGTTACTATTTTCCCCGACGGAGGCGAAAGATATCTTTCTCAGATTTTTCTGTGAGTCGGCTTTAATCGTCACGTGACAGAACAAATATTTATTGCAGAAGTAAATAACTACCAATTCTATTGCATTTTATAATAAGTTATGATAAAATAAAAAAGTTAATATCTTTTGCGAGGAAAACAATGAAAATCAAGGAAACACTCAGATCGTATATAGGTGACCGCGCTTTTTATAAAAGAGTGCTTGCTATTACGGTGCCAATGATAATACAGAACGCGGTGACTAACCTTGTCAACCTGCTTGACAATCTTATGGTTGGAACTCTCGGAACGGAGCAGATGTCTGGCGTTGCCATAGTTAACCAATTTATTTTCGTATTTAATCTTGCAATTTTTGGCGCGATTTCGGGCGCGGGTATTTTTACTGCCCAGTTTAACGGTCGCGGAGATACCGAGGGTGTCAGACATACTCTGCGGGTAAAGCTTGTTATGGTGCTTGTAATTGCCGCTATCGGCATCGGTATAATCGGCGGAGCCGGTGATCTTCTGATTAATAGCTATCTTCACGAAAGCACAGACGGCAGCGATCTCGTTCTGACCTTTGAGTCGGGAAAGAAATATCTTTCGCTGATACTTATCGGTCTTTTGCCCTTCGCAGTTTCTCAGGCCTACGCCTCCACCCTGCGTGAGACAGGTGAGACTGTCGTACCTATGATTGCCAGCGTGGCATCCATAGCCACCAATTTTGTCTTTAACGGTCTGCTTATCTTCGGTCTGTTCGGTCTGCCCGCTCTCGGCGTCTCTGGTGCGGCAATAGCAACAGCTCTCTCAAGATTCGTAGAGCTGGCAATACTTCTGGTATATACTCATACCAACAGGGAAAAATGCCCCTTTGCTACAGGCTTGTTCAAGAACTTCAGAGTTCCATCGGCGCTTGTCAAGCAGATAATAATAAAGGGTGCGCCCATACTTCTTAACGAGCTTTTCTGGTCCCTCTCGGTAACAATATGCAATCAGTGCTATTCAACCCGCGGACTTGATGTTGTGGCGGCGATGAATATCTCCTTTACTCTGCAGAATCTGCTTAGCGTGGCATACTTTGCCCTCAGCTCATCCATAGCCATTATTGTCGGCAACCTGCTCGGAGCGGGCAAGCTGGAGGAGGCGAAGGAGACAGACAGAAAGCTGCTTGCCTTTGCGGTATTTGTTGGACTTGGTATGATGTGCGTTCAGTTGCTTGCCTCCCCGTTATTCCCCCTGCTTTACAAAACCAGTGATCAGGTGCGAAATCTCTCCTCGTTTATCCTCAGATGCTTTGCTATAACGATGCCCGCCGCTGCGCTTGCCACCTCCACGTATTACACGATCCGCTCGGGCGGCAGGGTGTTTGTCACTATGCTTTTTGACAGTGTATACGCTTGGGTTATCGTTATGCCCGTGGCTTTCATCATTGCTTATCTTACCGATATTCCCTTCAATTATTTCCTGCCGATTATCCTTGTGGCGGAGAATCTGAAGCTGATTCCCGGTCTGATATTGGTGCATAAGGGTATCTGGGTAAGGCAATTAAAGGTAGAATGATTATTATTTTACAAAAACGGTAGATTTGTTCACAATTTCTCTATATAATAAACATATAAAAAATAAATAAAAAGGAAAAAGCTATGCTTGAATTACGCAACATAAAAAAAGATTATGTTACCTCCTCTGAGACGGTAAATGCTCTGCGTGGGGTTGACATCGCCTTCCGAGACAGGGAGTTTGTATCTATACTCGGTCCCTCGGGATGCGGTAAGACAACTCTGCTTAATATCGTGGGCGGCCTTGACAGATACACCTCGGGTGATCTTGTTATTAACGGTAAGAGTACAAAGCTCTATCGCGACAGAGATTGGGATGTATACAGAAACCACAGAGTTGGCTTCATTTTCCAGGCCTATAACCTTATTCCCCACCAGACAGTGCTGGGTAATGTGGAACTTGCTCTTACCATAGCAGGTATTGACAAGGAGGAGAGAGTAAGACGCGCAAAGGCGGCTCTTGACAAGGTTGGACTGTCAGATCAGTACTATAAAAGACCCAATCAGCTCTCGGGCGGTCAGTGTCAGAGAGTTGCGATCGCAAGAGCGCTGGTAAACGAGCCTGAGATACTTCTGGCAGATGAGCCCACCGGAGCCCTTGATACAGTAACCAGCGTACAGATTATGGAGCTTATCCGCGAGATTGCGGGAGAGCGACTTGTAATAATGGTAACTCATAATCCCGAGCTTGCCGAGCAGTATTCTACTAGAATCGTCCGCCTGCTTGACGGTGAGATAATAGAGGATACAAATCCCGTTGACAAGGACGAGTATTCTGAGCTTGTAAGGATAGAGTCAGAGCGCACCGCAGCGAAAAGCGAGAGCGGTAAGTCGCAGAAGGAAAAGGCTAAGATGTCGGTATTCACCGCCTTCCGCCTCTCCGCGAAAAACCTGATCTCCAAAAAGGGAAGAACGGCTATGGTTGGCTTTGCGGGTTCTATCGGTATTATCGGCATTGCTATGGTTCTTGCCTTCTCGGCGGGAATCAAGGGCTATATTGCCTCTATGCAGGATGATATGCTATCCGGTAACCCTGTTACAATAACACAGAGCGCCTTTGACCTGGGCGCTATAACAAATATGATGGACACAGAGGATAAGCTTGAAATAATCAAGAATCCGAACAGTGTATACATTTCGTCTGTAATTGAGCATCTTATCAAAACCAGTGATACATTTGATACTATGCTGGTTGAAAATGAGATAACAAGAGAGTATATTGAGTATGTAAAGGCTATGCCATCCGAATACTATAATGCGCTCGTGCTTGGCTACGGACTTGATCTTAACAGAACTATTTTCTCAAACTTCTATGAGCTTCCCGATTCTGAACCAAGACATATGTCATTGAAGCAGATCGTGGATATTTATAAGTCAGTGCTTAAGGATACTGAATACTCTGATTTGGCGGGCTTGGTAGACAGTCTTGCTCCCAATATGTCTCAGGCACCGAATAAAGAAGAATATATTATCCGTCAATATGACATTCTTGCAGGAGAAATTGCTAACGACAAGGATGAGGTAATGCTTGTCCTCAATTCTAACGATGAGCTTACCGATCTTCTGCTTGCAAAGCTTGGATATTATACACAGGCTGAGCTTTTAGAGGTTATTCACAAGTCGGCGGATAAGGACGATGAGGGTAATCCCGACTACAATGAAGCACTTTACCGTGAGTATTTTACCTATGAAGAGCTACTCGGCAAGACCTTTACCTGGTATCCCACAGACTCTCTCTTTGATACAGTTGAGGTAACCACCAGCGGTCCCTTTGGTGATAAGGTCAGTATGGAGCCTGTTTATAAGGGCGAGCTTGAGTCTGCTGATGAAAGCGGTATGACTCTTCGCGTGGTCGGTATACTCAGTCCCAAGGATAATATCTCCTACGGCGTGCTTTCCTCCGGTATTTATTATACCGAGGCGTTGACTGAGCATATTCTTGAGACAAACAAGAACAGCGAGTTTATTAAGTATCTTAACGAGGAAAATGAGGATGGCGGTAGCTTTGGAGGCGGCTTCAGATGTACTTACAGCTATGAGTATCTTCCCTATGATGCCATCGTTGACGGCAAGATCGTAGGCGAGAGAAATGAAAAAACAGGTGAGAGCGTATTCTCACTTGTGAGCACCAAGGAAGCTGTTGCCCGCAGTCTTGGTGGCAACGATCTGGCATCTAACGTGAAGATATATCCTATATCATTTGATGACAAGAGTCTGGTTACTGAGTATCTTGATAAATGGAATGATGATAAGATTACCATTACGGTAAACGGAGTTGAAATAAAGGGTGAGGAGAGACGTGAGATAACATACACCGATACACTTGAGCTTATTATCAATATGGTAAACACTATGATTGATATTATCTCCTACGCGCTTATCGCCTTTACCTCCATATCGCTTGTGGTATCTACCGTAATGATCGGCATTATCACATATGTATCGGTTGTTGAGCGTATAAAGGAGATCGGTGTTATCCGTTCCCTTGGCGGACGCAAGCGCGACGTATCCAACCTCTTCATCGCAGAGACTGCTATTATCGGTCTGCTGGCAGGACTTATCGGTATTGGTGCAACCTATCTGATCTCGGCTATCGTCAATGTGATACTGCAGCCCATTATCGGATATCCGAACATCGCGGCTCTTCCTGCTTCCAACGCTGTATTCCTTGTTATTCTCAGTATAGTGCTGACTCTTATCTCGGGTCTCGCACCTGCGAAGAGTGCGGCAAACAAGGATCCCGTTGTTGCTCTCAGAACAGAATAATTAACAGATTACAGGCGTGCCGTTTGGCACGCCTTTTTCTTTCGTGCAGATTGCACAAGCAGTGCGATTTTTTTCCTATCTCTTTTTCGGTTATGTCCTATTGACTTTAATATTTTACTATGTTATAATAATATGAAATAAAAATAAAGGAGATGTGTTATGATGACTTTGTTCCGCGGTGCTCTCGTTTTTGAAAACGGTCACATGAAGAAGTCTGATATGCTTTTTGACGGCACTTCTCTTTCTGCTTTTGCAGGGGATGTGTCCGCTTTTGCCCCCTCTGCTATTTTTGATAATGTTGTTATTTTCCCCGGTCTTTGTGATGTGCACGTTCATCTCAGAGAGCCGGGTTTTTCTTATAAAGAAACTATTGCCTCGGGTACGGCGGCTTCTGCGAGAGGTGGATACACGGCAGTTTGCTCTATGCCTAACCTGAGCCCCACACCCGATAGTCGGGAAAATCTTGAGCGACAGCTTGAGATAATCAGAAGAGATGCCTCTATTGCAGTATTCCCCTACGGTACGATTACCAAGGGCGAGCGAGGGGAGGAGATAGCCGACCTTGAGGATATGGCAGAGGACGTAATAGGCTTTTCGGATGACGGACGGGGTGTTCAGTCGGAGGAGATGATGCTATCGGCTATGAGTCGGGCGAAGAAGCTTGGCAAAATGATCGTGGCACACTGCGAGGATAACTCGCTACTGCGAGGCGGATACATTCACGACGGCGAGTACGCGCGCACCCACGGTCACGCGGGTATTTGCTCCGAGAGCGAGTGGGGTCCTATAGCCAGAGATATGGAGCTGGTACGCAAGAGCGGATGCTCTTACCATATCTGCCACGTGTCTACTAAGGAAAGCGTGGAGATAATCAGACGGGCAAAGGCAGAGGGACTTGATGTAACCTGTGAGACCGGCCCACATTACCTTATACTTGATGACTCCCATCTTGAGGAGGACGGCAGATTTAAGATGAACCCACCACTTCGCTCACCCGAGGACAGAGAGGAGATGGTTCGCGGTCTGCTTGACGGCACCATAGATATGATCGCCACCGACCACGCGCCTCACTCAGCAGAGGAAAAATCCCGCGGTCTCCGTGACAGCGCTATGGGCGTTGTAGGTATAGAGTCGGCGTTCCCGCTGATGTACACCCACTTTGTAAGAACGGGTATGATAACACTTAAGCGACTCTGCGAGCTGATGTCCACCGTACCACGCGAGAGATTTAATATCGGCAGTGATGCGGGATTTACCGTATTCAAGCTGGATGAAAAATATACAATAGACCCCGCGGACTTCCTTTCGCTTGGACGGGCGACACCCTTTGAGGGGGCAGAGGTCTACGGCAGATGCCTGCTTACCTTTTACGAGGGCAGAGCGGTTTATTCCGATTTAAGAGATTAATAAAGTTGAGGATATATATATATGGCAAAGAGAAATGATATCAAGAGAATAATGATTATTGGCTCGGGCCCCATAGTTATCGGTCAGGCGGCTGAGTTTGACTATGCGGGTACACAGGCCTGCCTTGCACTCAAGGAGGAGGGCTATGAGGTCGTGCTTGTAAACTCCAACCCCGCTACCATTATGACCGACACCGCCATCGCGGACAAGGTATATATGGAGCCTCTCACCCTGGAGTATATTGCAAAGATACTCAGATATGAGCGTCCCGACGCCATTCTTCCCGGCATCGGCGGTCAGACAGGACTTAACCTTGCTATGCAGCTGGAGAAGAAGGGTATTCTTAAGGAGTGCCGCGTAGAACTGCTTGGTACAAGCTCTGAGTCTATTGAGCGTGCAGAGGACAGAGAGATGTTCAAGGAGCTTTGCCAGTCTAACGGCGAGCCTACCATTCCCTCTGAGATCGCCTATACTGTGTAGGAGGCGAAGGCGGCTGCAAAGAGAATCGGCTATCCTGTTGTTCTCCGTCCTGCCTTTACCCTTGGCGGTACCGGCGGCGGCTTTGCCAACAACGAAGAGGAGCTTGTTGGGGTGGGTATAAATGCATTTAAGCTTTCTCCCGTTCATCAGGTTCTTATTGAAAAGAGTGTTAAGGGCTATAAGGAGATAGAGTTTGAGGTTATGCGTGACGGTAGCGACCACGCCATCACCATCTGCGGTATGGAGAATATTGACCCCGTAGGTGTACATACAGGTGACTCTATCGTTGTTGCGCCTATTATGACTCTGTCCGAAAAGGATAAAAAGATGCTTAACGACTCGGCGATCAAGCTGATCAAGGAGCTGAAGATTGAGGGTGGATGCAATGTACAGTTTGCTCTTAACCCCGAGACCAGCGAGTATTATCTCATTGAGGTTAATCCCAGAGTTTCCAGAAGCTCGGCTCTCGCATCCAAGGCGTCGGGATATCCCATTGCCCGCGTGACCGCCAAGATTGCCGTAGGCATGACTCTTGAGGAGATCAAGATTGCCAACACCAACGCGGCATTTGAACCCAGACTTGATTATGTAATTACCAAGCTCCCCAGATTCCCCTTTGATAAGTTCACCTCCGCCTCCAACACTCTTGGCACACAGATGAAGGCCACAGGCGAGATTATGGGTATCGGTAGTACTCTTGAGGAGAGTCTGCTTAAGGGTATCCGCTCGCTTGAGACCGGTGTTTACCACCTCTATCATCATAAGTTTGACTCTATGACCGACGGGGAGATAAAGGAATATATCACACAGTTCAGAGATGACAACATTTTTGCTATTGCAGAGCTCTTCCGCCGCAACGTCAGCGTAGAGGAGATCCACGAGATAACAAAGATCACCTCCTTCTTCCTTGAAAAAATCAGAAATATCGTTACTTATGAGAATATACTCAGAGAAAATCGCGACGAAAAGACTCTGCGCGAGGCAAAGAAGCTTGGCTTCTCTGATAAGTATATTGCAAAGCTCTGGGGCTGTACGGAAAGAGATGTTATGGAATATCGCCATCAGCAGAAGGTGATTCCTTCCTTCCGTATGGTTGACACCTGTCATACAGGCGCATATATTCCTTATTTCTACTCCTCCTATGACGGAGAGAATGCATCCATTCTTACGGATAAGAAGAAAATAGTCGTGCTTGGCGCAGGCCCTATCCGTATCGGCCAGGGTGTAGAGTTTGACTATTCTACCGTTCACGCGGTTTCTACCATCAAGAAGTCGGGCTATGAGGCTATTATTATCAACAATAACCCCGAGACCGTTTCTACCGACTATACTACGGCGGATAAGCTTTACTTTGAGCCTCTGACCACCGAGGATGTTATGAATATCATTGAGTTTGAGAAGCCCGAGGGCGTTATCGCATCTCTGGGTGGACAGACCGCTATCAACCTGGCCGCTCCTCTTGATTCGCTCGGTGTAAAGATCATAGGCACCGACTGTGCGGCTATTGACCGCGCTGAAAACCGCGATGCCTTTGAAAAGCTGCTCTGCGAGCTTAATATTCCTCAGCCCGAGGGCGCTGCCGTTACCAATATTGAGGACGGTGTTGCTACCGCGGCGAGAATCGGTTATCCCGTTCTTGTCCGTCCCTCCTTTGTTCTTGGTGGCAGAGCTATGCAGATAGTTGCCAACGAGGATCAGCTGCGCCACTACCTTAAGACTGCCGTTGAGATTGACGAGGACAAGCCCGTTCTCGTTGACAAGTATATAAGCGGTAAGGAGGTTGAGGTTGACGCGATCTGTGATGGCAGAAATGTGTTTGTTCCCGGCATTATGGAGCTTGTAGAGCGTACGGGTATTCACTCAGGCGACTCCATTAGTGTTTATCCCACCTTCTCCATCTCGGATAAGGTAAAGGGAACTATTCTTCAGTATGCAAAGAAGCTCGGTCTCGGTATCGGTATCGTGGGTCTTTACAATATTCAGTTTATCGTGGGCAAGAACGACGAGGTTTATATCATTGAGGTTAACCCCCGTTCCTCCAGAACAGTACCCTTCCTCTCCAAGGCGACAGGATATAGCCTGGCCGATATTGCTACCGAGTGTATCCTCGGCAAGACTCTGAAGGAACAGGGTATCTTTGACCTCTATCCCGAGGAAAAGAAGAGATGGTATGTTAAGGTGCCTGTATTCTCCTTCAACAAGCTCCGCGGACTTGATGCTTATCTCTCTCCGGAGATGAAGTCCACCGGTGAGGCTATCGGATATGACGATAAGTACTACCGCGCTCTCTATAAGGCTCTGCAGGCATCGGGTATGCATCTGCAGAACTACGGTACCGTGCTTGCCACCATTGCCGACTGCGATAAGGAGGAGTCGCTTTCTCTGATCCGCAGATTCTACAACCTGGGCTTTAACATTGAGGCTACCAGCGGTACGGCAAAGTTCCTGAAGGAAAACGGTATCCGTACTCACAAGCTGAAAAAGCTCTCCGACGGATCTGATGAGATCGCTGAGTCTATCCGCCAGGGACATATTGCGTATGTAATCAACACCTCCGATGCATCCTCCTCGGGTGTTATTCGCGACGGCTTTGAGATCAGAAAGTATGCGACAGAGAACAATGTTACCGTGTTCACCTCTCTGGACACAGTACGCGTTCTCCTTGACGTGCTTGAGGAGACCACACTTACCATTTCTACTATTGATGCATAAAAGATGAAGAATACTGTATTTACAATTACAAAAAACGAAAAATTGACAAGCAATGTTTACATTATGACACTTAAAGGCGACTGTGAAGGTATTCGCTGCGGTCAGTTTGTTAACATAAAGCTTGAGGGACTCTATCTGCGCAGACCTATTTCGGTGTGCGACTGCGAGGGCGATACACTGACTCTTATATACAAGGTCGTAGGTCGCGGCACAGAGCAGATGAGTTATATGACAGAGGGAGAGAGCCTTGATCTGCTTACGGGACTGGGCAACGGTTATGATCTTACAAAATCGGGTGACACACCCTTGCTTATAGGTGGCGGAGTCGGCGTTCCCCCTATGTATATGCTCTGTAAAGAGCTGATCAAAGAGGGCAAGCACCCCACCGTAATTCTTGGCTTTACCAAGGCTGACGAGGTGTTCTATCAGAACGAGTTCCTTGCACTCGGCGCACGCGTATTGGTTGCTACTGCCGACGGCTCTGTCGGTGTAAAGGGCTTTGTTACCAATGCTATGGAGGGGCTTGATTACAGCTATTTCTACACCTGCGGTCCCGAGCCTATGCTTAAGGCGGTTTATCGCGTTGCGAATACAAGCGGTCAGTTCTCCTTTGAGGAGCGTATGGGCTGCGGCTTTGGAGCTTGTATGGGTTGCTCCTGTAAGACGGTTACAGGATATAAGAGGATCTGTAAGGAGGGTCCCGTGCTTGAGAAGGAGGAGATCTTATGGTAATGCAGAATGCAGAATGCGGAAAGCAGAATTATAACACCAGAGTAGATCTTCTCGGCATTGAGCTTGACAATCCCGTTATTCCCGCCAGCGGTACCTTTGGCTTCGGATACGAGTTTGCAGAGATCTATGACATAAATATACTCGGTACATTTTCATTCAAGGGCACGACAAAGGATGCCAGATTTGGCAATCCTACACCCAGAATTGCCGAAACTCCCTGCGGAATGATAAATGCCGTCGGACTTCAGAATCCCGGTGTGGATAAGGTTATCGCAGAGGAGCTGCCAAAGCTGAAAAGGTGCTTTAACAAGCCTGTTATGGCGAATGTATCGGGCTTTTCGGTTGAGGAATATACTCACACCTGCGCTCTGCTTGACAAAGAGGAGCAGGTTGGCTGGATAGAGGTAAATATCAGCTGTCCCAATGTTCACGGCGGCGGTATGGCGTTTGGTACCAGTCCCGAGGGCGCGGCAGAGGTAGTTCGCGCGGTAAAGGCGGTTACTACCAAGCCCATTATCGTAAAGCTTTCGCCCAATGTGACCGACATAGTTGCTATTGCAAAGGCGGTTGAGGCGGCGGGCGCAGACGGTATCAGCCTTATCAACACCCTTCTCGGTATGAGAATTGACCTTCGCACAAGGAAGCCTGTTATTGCTAATAAGATGGGTGGTTTTTCCGGGCCTGCTATCTTCCCGGTTGCGCTCAGAATGGTGTATCAGGTAGCCCACGCGGTGAAGATCCCTGTTATCGGTATGGGCGGCGTTTCCTCGGCTGAGGATGTTATTGAGATGATGCTGGCGGGCGCGACTGCCGTTGAGGTTGGCGCGGCAAATCTTGTAGACCCTCTCGCTTGTAAGAAGATCATTGAGGATCTGCCCGCGGTAATGAAAAAGTATAATATAAATAATTTAAGTGAAATAATAGGAGGTATTCAGTAATGGGAAAAGACGTAATTATTGCCTGTGATTTTGACAGCGCGGAGAAGACCTTTGCTTTTCTTGACAGATTTACAGGTAAAAAGCCCTTTGTAAAGATCGGTATGGAGCTTTACTATGCCGAGGGTCCCGAGACCGTAAGAGAGATAAAGAGAAGAGGACATAAGATTTTCCTTGATCTCAAGCTTCACGATATTCCTAATACGGTAAAGAAGGCTATGGCGGTGCTTTCCAGACTTGATGTGGATATGACAAATCTCCACGCGGCAGGTACTGTGAGAATGATGCAGGCGGCTATTGAGGGACTTACCAGACCCGATGGCACAAGACCTCTGCTTATTGCCGTAACTCAGCTTACCTCCACCGACCAGGAGTCTATGGAAAATGATCTGCTCATTAAGGAGCCTATTGATAAGGTCGTTATGCACTATGCCTCCTGCGCCAAGGCTGCCGGCCTTGACGGCGTTGTTTGCTCTCCTCTTGAGGCGGGCAAGGTTCACGACAGATGCGGCGCAGACTTTGTGACCGTAACTCCCGGCGTTCGCTTTGCTGATGGAGACATCGGCGATCAGAAGAGGGTTATGACTCCCGCCGAGGCTAAGAGAATCGGCTCTGATTATATCGTTGTAGGCAGACCCATCACCGCGGCAGAGGATCCCGTTGCGGCATATGAGAGATGCGTAAGAGAGTTTGTTGACTGAGAGGTATAGATAATGGAACAGTACAAAAGAGAGTTTATACAGTTTTTAGAGGGTGCGGGCGTGCTTAAGTTCGGTGATTTCACCGCAAAGAGCGGCAGAAAGATCCCTTATTTTATCAACGCGGGCGAGATCAAGACAGGCGACCAGATCGCAAAGCTTGGCGAGTTCTACGCTAAGGCTTATCTTGAGAAGATCGGACACAAGAGAGCCGTTCTTTACGGCCCCGCATACAAGGGCATTTCCATTGCGGTTTCTGCCTCTGTCGGTCTTTCCAAGCAGGGCCTTGACCTTCCCTTCTTCTTTAACAGAAAAGAGGCTAAGGATCACGGTGAGGGCGGTGTGTTCGTAGGCTACAAGCCCCAGGCGGGCGAGGAGATCGTTATCGTTGAGGATGTAATTACCGCAGGTACTGCTATCCGCGAGTCTATGGACATTCTCTCCTCTCTTCAGGGCACCAAGGTTATCGCTACCTTCGTTATGGTTGACCGTAAGGAGAAGGGCAAGGGCGAGAAGTCTGCTATGGCAGAGGTTGGTGAGGAGTTCGGCTTCCCCGTATACTCTGTCGTTGATGTAAATGACATTATTGAGTATCTTTCCGAGGATGAGAAGAATATAGAGAACGTAGAGCGCATTAAGAATTACCTTTCTGTTTGGGGCGCAAAATAACGCTGCATTTTGGCTATGATCGCCGTTTTCCGACAAGCTTGCAATAGATTTCTGTTGCTTCGGTCGCAAGAACGACGCTTCTATCTAAAAATCCCCTCGTTATTTATCTATTACGGGAAATCAGGAGTATCACAATGAGAAACCTTGTAAATATACTTGACCTTTCTACCGAGGAGATTGACGGCCTTGTCCGTCTCGCCTCCGACATAATGAAAAATCCTCACATCTATGCCGATAGCTGTAAGGGTAAGATAATGGGAGCTCTCTTCTTTGAGCCCTCTACCAGAACACGCCTGTCCTTTACCTCGGCAATGATGAGCCTCGGCGGTCAGGTGCTTGGCTTTGACCAGGCGGCATCATCCTCTGTGGCAAAAGGTGAGACGGTGGCAGATACTGTCAGAATGGTCAGCGCGTACTCGGATATTATCGCTATGCGTCATCCCAAGGAGGGCGCGCCCATCGTGGCATCAAGGGTCGCTACCGTTCCAATCATCAACGCGGGCGACGGCGGTCATTTTCACCCCACACAGACCCTTACCGACCTGCTCACCATATATAAGAAAAAGGGCCGCTTTGACAACCTTGTTATCGGTGTATGCGGCGACCTTAAGTATGGTAGAACGGTACATTCGCTGATTGCGGCTATGTCAAGATATGAGAATGTGCGCTTTGTGCTCATCTCTCCCGAGGAGCTGACTCTGCCCGATTACGTTAAGGACGATCATCTCTTCGTGGGCGGCTGCGAGTATGTGGAAACCGAAAATCTGGAGTCGGCAATTCCATCGCTGGATATTCTCTATATGACCAGAATACAGGCAGAGAGGTTTGAGAACAGAGAGGATTACGAGCGCCTTAAGGACTCCTATGAGCTTACCGCCGCAAAGCTGGTTATGGCTAAGGATGATCTGTCTATAATGCATCCGCTGCCCAGAGTGACAGAGATAAATGTGGATGTGGATGACGATCCCAGGGCAGATTACTTTGACCAGGCTATGTACGGCAGATATATCCGTATGGCACTTATCCTTATGCTTCTCGGCACCAAGGGTATTGATGACCGTCGCACAGAGGGTAAGGAGCGCCGCGGTGTCTCCTGTCAGAATCCCCATTGCATCAGCCGCACCGAGAGAGGAATAAAGAAGCTCTTTGACGAGTACGGCAAGTGCGTTTATTGTGATCAGTACATATAGTGAATGCAGAATGCAAAATGCAGAATTAAAAAAGCGACTTCAATTTTGAAGTCGCTTTTATTTTTGTTAATTAATACAAACATTTATTCCTTTGCTTTTATAATCTTTACAGGCTTAATCGCCTTGATCTTTATCATCGGGAAAATGAGCGAAACAAAGGCGAGGGCAAAGATAAGAATACAGTTCATCAGCGCGATTTCAGGCTTAAACGTGAGGAACTGCAGATCAGGCAGCGTCCAACTGGGCGCAATTCTGTGAATTGACTCTATAAGTATATCGTTCGCCACGTCAATAAACAGATAATATCCAAGGGTTGACAGTCCGCAGGTAAGCAGGGCAATAAGCCCCACTTGAAGCCCAAACACTACGCCAATAGAGCCATTTTTCGTACCGAGTGCTTTCAGTATTCCTATCTCGTGCATTTTGTCGTTTATCATCTTTGAAGCGAAGTTCATCAGGATGAATATCACACCGATATACAGGAAAATAGAAATCAGCTCAAATATAGGCACGAAAACGTCAACCGCCCGAGTCATAGAGTGAATACCCTCAACAGAAACACTCTGCGGCTCGTAGTTCAGCTCCTCTGCTACGTTGAGAGCATTACCTATGCCATCAGTTCCGTCAAGATAAATAGCGTTTACATATATTCCAGTTTCTGAAAAAAGCTCTATGAGATTATCACCAAGACTCATATTAGTGGTACGAAGCCCAATTACAGTTACTTCAACGGATGCTATCGGTTCGCTACAATCTGCATCATAAAGTCTGTACTGTGTCAAAGTTATCTCGTGAGGAACGAATTCATCTAAACTGCTTTCATCATAATTCGTTCCAAAAATATCATTATAATGCTGATAATTCATTATTACGGTATTATCTTCAATTGGAGCGAATCCGCGAATTGGATCATATCCCCCCACAGGTATGGATGAAATAAAGTTCTTATTTTCATCGTAATAAGTGCAGTATGCATATCCGTATGCGGCAAATGTACAAAGCTCTGAAATGGTTGCTCCATCGGGGATTTCTATATAATCTGAAACATATGACGTAGGACGATCAAACTGATAAGATGTTTCACCGTTGTTCTTATCTAGCCAGGAGTAATTTTTGTAGTTAAGCTTTTCCTTTTCAACCTCATATCCGTTTGAAAACACAAGGTGGGCATATCCCTTTTGTGCGGCAGGTAGATTTTGCAATTCTTCATTATCATTAATAGCTTGATCTACATTTGAAGAGGTGCCATATGAAACTCGTATATACTTTGCCTTGTGTGGAATATGCGGCGGAGTGTTTGTATAATACCAAGCTGCAACTATATTGGTGTTCTGCTTTTCACCGCGAATCATTACGACTCCATACGAGCCTTCTCCACCAATCTGCTTATAGCCGTTGACCATTAACTTTTGATAGAATACACCGTGATGAATAATCGCTTTATCTACATAATCAGAAACAAAATCCGGGTTTGTAGTATAGGAGTAGCCCAGTCCATCATATACATCGTTGAAAAAATCGGTAAATGCGCTATCTTCGTACATCTTTGTTATATCAAATTCTTTTGCATCCGATAGCTTTTCAAATAACGCCTTGTGCTTTTCCTTATATCCTGTATCTATGATAGCATTTATCGTCAGATTTACATAGGAAAAACCGGGATAATAATACATTCCAACTATATCGTCATAAGTTTTTCCTGTGTATTTTGTGTTGTTAAACAAGATAGAATCGGCTACATAGTCCGTAATTATAACACCACTTGGATCAAATGTATCCAACTTAGATAAATACTTTATTTCACCGTATTTGCTTTCAAAGAATGTCTCATCTACCACCATAGTTCCAAGTGATTCGCGAAGATAGATGTGGTAATTGGAAAAACAAGACATAACTTTTCCGGATGCATTACCATATGAGGAAACAGGTACGGATACATTCAAAACAGGATAAATCTCTCCCGTATATCCTGCATCATATAAGGCCTGAATATCGCCATCGTCTACCTTTACACGGTAATTCCCGTCAAGACGTGCCTGCGTTTCATCATCCACAACCTTATTCATAAGAATAGAGCTTTGATGGCCCTTCGCCATCTCGTCGGCGATGATGTGGCTGCCGTTAAAGTTGACTATGGTCTGCGCCAGAGCCATAATAACCATAATAACCGACACCATAAAGGCAGAGAAGGAGATAACAAGAGTTTTGTTTTTCAAAAACTTACCTGAAAGATTTAGTTCCTTGCCGGGCGAGAGGCTCTTGTTCTCAATTTTGGTTTTCGGGGATTTGCCAAAAATCTCAGGGCTGTCAATAAATTTGTCGGCGCGTTTGATAAATCTTTTATTAAGATTATCATTTATAAAATCAATATCTCTATCCTTCAGTATCAAGCCGTCGGGATAGACAAGCTCACCATTTGAAAGCGTCATTTCATCGGCAAACTCGGGATTTCTTGACTTGTCGGAGATTATCTTACCCTTTGAAAGCTCAATAATACGGTCTGCGTAGGAATTGGCATCATTGACGTTGTGGGAAACGATAAGGATAAGACAGTCCTTTGACAGCTCCTTAAGAAGCTCAACTATTGCCTTTGCGGTATGTGTGTCAAGATTTCCCGTAGGCTCGTCTGCGAGGATAATGCGAGGATTTTTCACTATCGCTCTCGCAATAGCAACTCTCTGCTGCTCACCGCCAGAAAGCTCGGTGGGGTATCTGTCCTCATAGCCTGCAAGGTCAACCTTTTCAAGTGCCGCCTTGACAAGCTCCTTGTCCTCAATGCGCCTTAAATTAAGCGAAAGCACAATATTCTCATACACCGTCAGCTCGTCTATAAGGTGATAATCCTGGAAGATAAATCCCACGTGGGTGTTACGGTAGTTACAAAAGTCCTTTTCCTTGAAAGTAGAAAGGTCGTTTCCGTCAACCTCAATTCTGCCGCTTGTAATACTATCTAGGCCGCCAATGAGATTCAGCAGAGTAGACTTACCGCTACCGCTCTTACCAAGCACAAACACCAGACCCCTGTTGGGCAGGGTTAGATTAATGTTGTTAAGAGCGTGACACTCCTTGCGCTTCTTGGTTTTATATTTTTTGTTTAAGGCTGTAATTTTTATCATCTTTTCTAACCATAGTTTACATTTTGTTAGTAAAGGGAGCGTTATGCTCCCTTTTTTATAGTAATTTAATTTCTGCCGCGCGGCAGCCGTTAATAGTTTCCTCATCCCATACGCTGGACTGAACCTCGCCTATATGGGCTCTGCCCATCATCAGCATACAGAGACGGGACTGACCGATACCGCCGCCAATGGTGAGCGGTAGCTCGCCTGCCAGCAGCTTTTTGTGGAAGGGAAGTGTGCGCCTGTCATCGCATCCGCGCTCGCGCAGCTGATAGTCAAGAGATTTTTCATCCACTCTGATACCCATAGACGAGATCTCAAAGGCGCGGTCAAGCAGCTCGTTGTAGAAGAGAATATCTCCGTTCAGCGACCAGTCATCATAGTCGGGGGCGCGTCCGTCGTGGGGACTTCCGCTCTGAAGCTTGTCGCCTATCTGCATCAGAAGAACGGTCCTGTGCTTCTTGGTTATTGCATCCTCTCTCTGCTTTGGTGTCAGATCGGGATACATCTTTTCAAGCTCGGAGGTGGTTATGGCATATATATCGCGGCAGAGGTCAACTGCACATTCTGGGAAATCCACCCGCAAAAGATTGTTCGTATCGCAGATAACATTTACGATCTGCTGTGCCACGCTCTTCAAATAATCAAGGGTGCGGTCCTCTCTTGTGATAACCCGCTCCCAGTCCCACTGGTCAACATATATGGAGTGTATGTTATCAAGCTCCTCGTCGCGCCTTATAGCGTTCATATCGGTATACAGACCGTTGCCTACATAGAAGTGATATTCGTGGAGAGCCATACGCTTCCATTTTGCCAGCGAATGAACGACCTGTACGTCCTCGCCTATCGCGGGTACATCAAAGGATACGGGGCGTTCTGTGCCGTTCAGATTATCGTTAAGACCGGATGCCTCGGTGACAAACAGAGGTGCCGACACGCGCTTCAGGTTAAGCGCCTCGGCAAGTCTTACCTGAAAGGTCTGTTTTATGAATGAGATCGCCTTCTGTGTTCTGTAAACGTCGGCGGGCGATTTGTAGTCTTGGGGAATAAATAGCTTGCTCATTTTTCTGTCCTGATGATTATTTTGACCAGCTGTCAAGAACCTTTATATACTTGATTACAGGCTGATCTGCCTTGTTTTCAATAGTTCCATTGCCGTAATAGTTCCATACATAGTGCTTGTAGGTGCCAAAGTAGGGATCAATCGTCCAGTTGTTGTAGTAATCTGCGTATGCAGTCTTGGGGAATGCGTCCTCAGTCACCTCGTGAATAATGCTGAGGCCCTCAACCACATAGCCAAATGCGGCATAGTTTTCATCAAGAGAGTCGGAGGCATCTGCGTTGCAGATAAAGAACTGGCTGGAGGCGGAGTCAGGGTCGTTGCTTCTTGCCATAGAGATAACACCCTCAATATGACTTATGTCGTTATAGTGGCCGTTGCTGTCAAACTCACCCTTGATGTTGATTTCCTTGCCGTTTTCATCGGTGTTTCCGCCTGTGCCGTCGGCCTTGGGGTCGCCGCCCTGGATCATAAAGTCAATGATAATTCTGTGGAAGGTAAGTCCGTCATAAAAGCCCCTCTCAACAAGCGAGATAAAGTTTTCAACAGTTACAGGTGCGGTGGTGGCATCAAGGAGAATGACAAGTCTGCCGTATCCCTGTATACACATCTCAACATATTTGACATCTCTGCCCTCGGTGCTGCGGGTCTCAAGATATTCACAGGCACCTGTACCCATTTTATCATCGGCGCAGGAGTTGAGTACTGCCAAACAACCAAAAATAATAGTAAAAGCGAGTAAAATGCTAACAATTCTTTTCATTTTTCTATCCTCTTATAAGTTTCTTGATAAAAATAACTCTATTGCCGTGTATCCCGTGACGCCGCCGTATTTTGAGCCGGCATCCGCCTCCGCAAGAAGTCGCAGGATCTCGGATAGCTTTTTGGATCCGTATCTCTTGGCTGAGGGGATATATATTTTAAGTCGGTATTCGTTCATTTTCAGAATGTCCTTGATCTCGCCGGCGCCAAGACCTTCGTCAAGCAGATGTGCAATTGCCGCCAGGTCGTCAAAGGTGCGGGCGATCATACCCATAACCACGGTGGCATCAATTCGCCTGAGCTTCAGATCCTCAAGGGCGAGATACGCTCTATGCTTGCTGCGGTCAATTATGGCGTTTGAGAGGGCAAAGGTATCGCACTCGGGGGTGGAAGAGGCGACCTCGTTCACATCCTCGGCGCTTACACTATCCTTGCCGCGAGCGTGGGCGAGAGCGCAGAGCTTGTCCACCTCTGTTGCCAACACATCCATAGATCTGCCCGAGCGAAATACGAGAGCCTTGACGGTGTCAAGATTAACGCTGATGCCCTGCGCGTCAAAGTGCCTTTTCAGCCAGGCGTAAAGCTGGTTCTCTGTAGATCTGTCAAAGTTGAGAATACTGATTTTGTCACCGAATCTCTTGACAAATGCCGAGGGCTTTTTCTGTGTTCCGAGATCAACGCCCTCCGCCCCCGCGGTAAAGGCAACGATGGAGAAGGGGTGCTCCGCGCACACATCAACAAGCTCCTCAAAGGAGTCCATCTCCGCCTCCTTCATACCCGAAAGGTCGGCGTGCCGCCACTCTATCAGCTTGTAGTCCGCCATCATAGGAGGAGCCTTGACCGCCTCAATAATAGCGGCAAAGTCCACATCCTCACCGTCGTATACGGGGTTGTTAAAGACCGCAAAGGCTTCGTCGGGCGCAACCTTTTCCCTCAGGGCATTCAGATAATATCTTACCAGATAGTCCTCCTCGCCGGAAAAAAGATACACGCCTGCTATATTGTTATTTTTCAGATTTGATTTGAACTGGGCGATATCCATATTTTCATCCTTGTCATCTTTTCCGCTCCGCCTATATTCATATTGTAGAGCAGATCAATTTTTCCTCCGTCAGATCCCACATCACACCTGATTCGCTTCGCGCAGACGGTGGCGTCAAATCTGTATGGGGGCAGGGAATAGACCGAGGAGTGGCATATACCCTCCTCAAAGACCATCTCACTCTCAATGTTGCCGTGTCTCGTTACGGTAACACGCTTGCCGATTACCGAAATCTCGGAGTCGGCGCGGCCGCCCTCGTTTTCCTCACTGTATGTAAGAGTGATGTCGCCGTCGGCATATCTGAGAAAGCCTTCTGCCTCGCTGGCGGTATGCTCCCGATCACCTACGGCAAGGCCGGCATCGTCAAGATTATCTATCACGGCCTCAATTCGTATTTTTACCTCTGTAATTTTAGTCACAAAAACACCTCACAAAAGACGAAACGGTAGCCTTGGCTACCGCTTCATATCATTATCTTAATGCTCTTTTTCTCTGATTATACGCGCTTCTGGGGTTAATAAACTCGCGCCAATCAAAGCTGCCCGCCTCAAGCGCGGTAACGAGAACCTCTGCAGTAGCAATATTGGTTGCCAGGGGAATGTTATTCACATCACAGAGCCTGAACAGATCCTGCTCTGCCTCGGTAGACTCCTTTGCGTGATCGGTGCTTCTGAAATAGAAGACCAGATCTATCTCGTTATATGATATTCTGGAATTAATCTGCTCTGTACCGCCGCTATAACCCGGCATATAGGTCTCAATCTCAAGACCCGTAGCATCAGAAATATATTTTCCCGTAGTATGTGTAGCGCAAAGATGGTGACGGCTGAGAATGCCACAGTATGCGATGCAGAACTGTGCCATCAACTCTTTCTTATTGTCGTCTGCTATGATTGCGATTTCCATAATCAACTCTCCAATCCTCAAAAAATAACACAAAAGTCATAAAATCTTTAATTATTATATCATTATTTACTCTATTTGTCAATGTTTATGCAAATATTTTACATAATTATGAAAAAGTATTTTTATTTTTTGTTTATAGTGACAAAATGATAATGTAACGAGCTAAAAATACGAAAAAAAGTTAATTTGGGATTGAAAAAATGAGAAAGATGTTGTATAATAGTTTAGTTAATATTTTAGCAAGCGAGGATTTTAGTAAAAAATGAGTGATATAAAGAAGATTGCCGTGCTTACATCCGGCGGTGATGCGCCCGGAATGAATGCCGCTGTCAGAGCGGTTTGCCGTACCGCGCTTACCCGTGGCGTAGAGGTTATGGGTATTTTCCGCGGATACTCGGGTCTTATTGAGGGGGACATCAGACCTATGGAGATCAGAGATGTTTCCAACGTAATAAATAAGGGCGGTACAATTCTGTACTCCGACCGCTGTCCTGAGTTCAAGGACCCTGCCGTAAGAGCTAAGGGTATTGCCAACTGCAAGAGGCTGGGCATTGAGGGTATTATCTGCATTGGCGGTGACGGTACCTTCCAGGGCGCTACCAGACTTACCGAGGAGGGAGTTCCCTGTATCGGTATTCCTGCAACCATTGATAACGATATTACCTCCACCGATAACACTATCGGCTTTGACACCGCTATGAACACAGTAATTGAGCTTGTAGACAAGCTTCGTGATACCTGTGAGTCTCACGCCAGATGTAACGTCGTTGAGGTTATGGGTCGCGGCGCGGGTGATATAGCTCTGAATACCGCTATTGCCTCGGGCGCTACTGCGGTTGTTGTTCCCGAGTTCCCCCACAGTGATGATAATATATGTAAGAAGATCAAGCGCGCAAGAGAGCTTGGCAAGCGTAATTTCATCGTTATCGTATCCGAGGGCGTTGGCTCTGAATATGCGCCCGCTCTGGCTAAGAAGATTCAGGAAGAAACCGGCGTTGAGACAAAGTTTGCCCGCCTTGCTCACATTGTAAGAGGCGGTAACCCCACACTTAAGGACAGAGTGCTTGCTTCCAAGATGGGAGTATATGCGGTAGAGGAGCTTCTCCGCGGCAACTCTAACAAGGTTATCTGCGAGCGAAACGGTGACATCTGCGCTGTGGATATTGCATATTCCCACGTTATAGACCGACTCTATAAGGGTAAGATCACCGATGGCGAGCTTGATAAGTTCTCTCCCGAAACAATCAAAATGATGAAGGAAGAAATTGAGGAAAAGAAGAGCGAGCTTCTCGCACTTTACACCACCGAAAACAAGATCAACCTTTAATAAAAACACCGCATTTTGTAAACTAAGGTATGCAAAATGCGGTTATTTTTTCTTTATCCGGTCATTATCCGAGCAAAACAGGAGTCGGTGACGTCGGGGTTTTCAAGTCTGACACCGAGTATCTTTATAAATCTTGAGTAATCGTAGTCGTAGGTTGACAGCGGTCTTGCATAGGCGTTGTCGGTTTGCGCCGCTACCAAAATATCCTCTCCGTCAAAGCCGACCACCAGCAATGAGTGATAATATCCCTCACCCTCTCTTGCCAGCTGTACCACATCTCCGATTTCCAGCTCATCTGCGTTTGCTACTCTGCCGAAGGGGCCGATGTCGGCATTTTCAATCATAAAATTGTAGAAATAATCCACACCCGTCCAGGACGGCGAGCGGTCATCCAAGGATATATAATACCAGCCGAACGTGGGCTTGTAGTTCATCTCGCAGCTGCCTGCATAGACGCTTTGTGAGACAAAGTTCGTACAGTTTCCGCCAATTCCGGCAAAGTTGCCGAAAAAGGAGTTTTGTGAAAAGGCGTATTTTCGCGCGTATGCTACCGCGTTTTCTCTGTTATAAGGCTTTGTTACCAGCATTTTTCCTCCAAAAAGGTTTTTTATATTATATTCAAAGCAGAAAAAAAGGACTCTCGCGAGCCCTTTTTTTATTTTACTGTCAGAGTTTCTTTGTCTGCCTTTTTGATCATTACCATCATCAAGATAGTAAAAACACCGAGATACAGTGGCATAAGCCTTATGGAGATATGGTTGGCTATAAGTCCGAACAGGGCAGGCATAACCGTTGAGCCCAGATATGCAGACGCCATCTGTATACCGATAATACTCTGCGATCGCTCCTCGCCGAATCTGATAGGCGTTGAATGAATTATACAGGGATATATAGGCGCACAGCCAAAGCCGAGTATAACAAATCCCGCAATGGCAATCTCCTTGATCGGTATGGCGCTGAGAACAACTCCCGCCATAGCAACAGTCGCGCCGATAAATATCATTTTACTGTCGCCCAGCTTCTCGGTTATAAAACCTGCGATAAATCTGCCTGCCGTAATTCCGATGAAGAATAGAGAGCCCAGGGATGCTGCCTCCTCCTTTGAAACCGAGAAAACACCCTCAAAATAGCTGCTTGCCCATAGCATAGCCGTGCATTCTGCGGCGCAGTATGCTAAAAAGCCGATCAGAACGGCAGCAACACCCTTGATCTTAACTGCCTCTTTGATGGGAGTGGGTGTCACCTTTATTTCCTCGCCTGCTTTTTTGCTGTTTACCTTCCATATTGGGAAAGAGAGCAGTACTGTCAGTGCAATACCGATCTGGATCAGGGAAATGGTACGATAACCGTCATTCCAGACTCCCCCTGTCAGCGCAAGAGTCATAATGAAAGGGCTGATAATCGTGCCTACGCCCCAAAAACAATGGAGCCAGCTCATATGACGGGAGTTATAGTGCAGGGCAACATAGTTGTTCAGAGCGGCATCAATTGCACCTGCGCCAAGACCGTAAGGGATACCCCAGATGCAGAAGTGCCAGAACTTACTTGCTGTGGAAAAGCCAAACAGCGCCGCGGCGGTCATAAGTATACTGATAAAGGTCACCCACTTTGTACCTACCTTACCGACCGCCCTGTCTGTCAGGAGAGCCGAGAGTATGGTTCCGGCTGAAATAATGAATGACACGATGCCCATATATGAAATGGGTACATTCATCTCTGCATATATAGTAGGCCAGGCGGCACCCAGGGTAGAGTCGGGTAGTCCAAGGCTGATAAATGCAAGATAAATCACCCCGAGAAGTAGTGAATACATATTTTTTCTCCTTATTATATGACATATTATAACATAAAGTTTTACAAAAAACAATCCGCGCGGGAGTATTTTATCAATCTATTGACTTTTATATAACTTTAGTGTAAAATGATATTAGTGAAAGATTTCCAAAACAAAGGAGAACGATATGATTTCTGTAAAAAGATTGCTGGCAATTTTACTTTGCCTCACTATTGTGATCGGCGCACTTGCATCCTGTAATCTGTCGGATAATAATCAGGGTGGTACGGGCGACGGAAACCAGAGTGGTACCAACGGCGGCGATAATACAGGCAACGGCGGTCAGGACGGAACCGGTGACGGAAACCAAAATGGAACCGGTGACGGAAACCAGGGTGGAGACGAGACACCCGTGCTTGATAAAAACAAGTATGAGGCGGCGGTGAGAATCGTCTTTGCCTCCAACGATGACAAGGTAAAGTCTGCTCTTGATGCTATCAGCAGCTCGTCGGTTATTTGCCGTGACGGTGGCAATCTGTCTGTTTCTACCGAGTCTTGTACAGAAGGTCTTAAGCTTAATAATAAATATGTTCTTGTAGACGGTATACTCTACCATACTCTCCACGCCGAGAACGAGGATTATTCGGTTACTCAGCTCCGCCGTGCGAGATTCAGCTCTACCGACAGCTACATTTTTACTCTTAATGCAGGTCCCGGTGCCAATATAAGCGAGGAGGACTTTGAGAGTGTGGATGCAAAGGGAGCGAACACCGTTTGCCAGAATATAAAGGCAGAGAGTGCTGCAGATCTTGCATCCGACCTTAGCGCAAAGCTTTCTCCCATCGGCGCTACCGTCAGCGTTAAGAGCGCAAGCCTTAATGTTGTTACCAATGACGGCTTTAAGATGAGCGCGATACTCTCCTGTGCCCTTGAGATCACAGTAGACGGCGTTGTTTACGAGGTAACGATGCGTACATATACCGATTATGATTATGAGGCTGAGATCAGCATTGCCGCTCCCGCGGATGCCGATAAATATACCGAGGTTTCCTATGAGGAAATCGTAAAGTAAGGACTACCGAATAAAGAGAAAGGAAGTAAGCTATGAAAAGATACATAAAGAGCGCAGTATCCGCTTTGCTCGTTATTATATTTGTTATATCCTCCTGCCTTCCCGTTATTGCGGTAGGAGATCAGCCGAAAAGCTATTCCACATCCTCAAACTCCGGTGAGAGAGATGTAGTTTGTACCACTCTTGAGGGTACAAGAGCAGAGAACTACTATAAGGGCAGCTATACATACGACAATCTGTCGGCTATGTCTGCCTCTCAGCTTTTCAGCAATCTGCGCAGTCTTATGACAGATACACATAAGACCATTTCCAGCTATGCAAACTGCCGTGATATGGCAGATCAGACCGACTGTGAGAACAACGATGGCAGAATCGTGATGCTTTACAGCTCCTACTCCGGTACCACAGGCGAGTATAAGAACGGTCAGGGCTGGAACAGAGAGCACGTCTGGCCTCAGAGCCTTGGCGGCGGCAATACCAGCGGCGGTGGCGCAGACCTCCACCATATCCGTCCCTCCGAGAGCGTGCTTAACAGCACCAGAGGTAATATGAAGTACGGTAATGTAAGCGGCGGAAAGATAGCTAAGGGTAACCTCAGCGGTGCAACAGGCGGTATTTATGCCAACAATTACTTTGAGCCTAATGATAATGTAAAGGGCGATGTAGCCCGTATCGTGCTCTATGTATATGTTCGTTGGGGCTCCGCTTGGGGCGCTGACAGTGTGACCGAGGTATTCCAGAGCGTTGATGTGCTCCTTGAATGGTGCGCACTTGACCCTGTTGATACCTGGGAGATGGGTCGTAATGAGGTTATTGCCGCATATCAAGGCAACAGAAATGTGTTTATTGACTACCCCGAGTTTGCCTGGCTTATTTTCGGCAAGCAGATTCCCTCGGGTATGACTACTCCCTCCGGCAAGGCAGCAGGCAGCACCGGCGGTAATACAGGCAACGAGGGCGGTAATACAGGTAACGAAGGCGATAACACAGGTAACGAGGGTAACAACCCCGGAGGAAATACCCCCTCCGTTCCCACAGAGGCAAAGGATATTCTTGACGCGGCATATGATCTTGCCGTAGGTGAGTCTATAAACGGCCCCTTCACTCTTACGGGTGTGATCAAAAAGCTTGACAGCTACAACAACCCTACTATCGTGGTTGGCGAATATGAGGATCAGCCTATATATTGCTATAAGCTTAAGGATGATCGCTTTACCGTCGGTGCAACCATCACCGTAACCGCAGATAGCATCAAGAACTATGACGGCACTGTTGAGATGATGAATTGTACCCTTGATAGCATCACTCTTCCCGATAGTGGTAGCGGCAACGAGGGTGGCAACACCGGCAATGAGGGTGGCAACACCGGCAACGAGGGTGGTAATACAGGCAACGAGGGTGGTAACACCGGCAATGAGGGTGGTAACACAGGTAATGAGGGCAATACCCCCGGCACAGATACCCCCACCTGTCAGCATAGCAATACTGAGCTTCGCGGAGAGCAGGCGGCAACCTGTGTCAACGGCGGTTATACCGGTGACAGATACTGTACCGACTGTGACGAGCTTATTTCTGAGGGCTCTCAGACCTCTGCTACCGGCGAGCATACTCACGGTGAGTGGAAGCTTGATGACGACGGCGTAAGCTATGTTTGCAGCTGTACCGTTTGCGGAGACGAGAAGGTTATGACCGTTGAGTACATAATCGCGTCTTGTGACAGCACCGCAGAGAAGATTCTCCTTCTTCTTACACTCGGCATCACCGACCTTGAGTTTGTTGAATCAATATCCAAGTAAAATAAAAAGGCAACCGACATCGGTTGCCTTTTATATTATAAAAATCAGTTTGTCAGATCAACAGCTTCCTTCTCGTAGAGAGGAACATATTTGTCCTGATAATAGTTTTCGTGCAGAACCTCGGTCACTCCGCCTGCGCGACAGTTGATAATCGTGCATCCGCGCTGCGAGCCGATGTTTGCAATGCCCGAATAAGCAAAGTAATCAATAGAATATCCGTAGCAAAGAGCTACACCCTTATAGTCTAACATCATATTGTTAAGGTGATCGTGACCGAAGAAAATAGCCTTTGTGCTGCCAAGCTCAAGCACGCTATCAAATATTTTACTGCGCTCGTTAGAGGAGTAAACATAGGGGGAAGATTCTCCAATCTTGCCGAACAGGTGCTTTACATCCTCTGTATCACGCTCGCCCTCGCCGAGATATTTGTCATATGCTTCTCTTACCTCAAGGAGAGGAATATGCATAAAGAGCAGACTCTCTACTACCTCATCACTACCGAGATCGGTGTTGTGCTTGTTGATCTTTTCAATCTGAGCCTCGTACCAGGCAACCTGGTCATCGCGTATGTAGTCGTAAATCCACATAATTCCGAGAGGATCCTCGTCGGTATAAGAGTTTGAGTCTATAACAATAATGCTCTTGGAGATAAGGCCGTCGCTCTGCTTTACATTGATCACGTGGTTACATTCGCCGAAAACATCAGCAGGGCCTCTGTCAAAGAGGCAATATTTCATATTCTCATCCTCGTAGAAGGATGCTACTGCCGATCTGTCGTAGAGATCGTAGATCTCTGAGTCGTGGTTGCCAAATGCTACGGTCCAGTATACACCGAGATTTTTCATCAGACGCTTGAAATACTCGTGGGCATATGAGTTGTCAATCGTTCCCGCCCAGGGCACAGCAAAGGAAATGTCGCCTGTGACTACTACCAGATCGGGTTTCTCCGTGCTTATCATAGCCGCCACTGCATTGATGGCTTTTTTGTCCTCGGTGGCACCAAGGAATCCGCCTGTGATATGAACATCTGTGAGCTGCATGATCTTAAAGTCGCCGTCTGTGGTGAAATAAGCCACGCCGTCCTCGTCATACTCGGGCACAAGCTGGTTTTCTATCTCCACCTTGCTAAAGCTGTCAATGTATGCCAGCATATCCTGCTTGTTTGCTTCGTTTGCCAGTCTGCATCCGCCGATTATCACACCGAGAGAAAGGACTATAATAAGAATAACTGTCAGAGCCTTTTTCATAATAATTCTCCTTTGTAATATGTATTACTGCCATAATTATAGCATAGATTGTATGTTAATGCAAATTGTTTTTGCGATAAATCGGTTATTTTAGAACAAATAAACGGAAAATAAAAATTATTTTGAAAATGTATTGACAAATACAAAATAATTTGTTATAATAATCAAGCGTCACAGGGAAATATTCTTGTGGTATGCTGCTATGGCTCAGCTGGTAGAGCACATCCTTGGTAAGGATGAGGTCCCCGGTCCGAATCCGGGTAGCAGCTCCAGACAACCCTGAAGGGAAACTCCGGGGCTTTGGTTTTTTATAGGCTCTCACAATACATATGTGGGAGATTTTTTTATTGGGGTTGTCTGGAGCTGCTAGCTTATACTTTGGAACGCGCTCTGTGCCAAAGGCGCAGATCCGGTCCGCATACCCGAGCGGAGATCTGCAAGCTTGTTTGCAAGGCGGAGCGAAAAGGTATCTTCGCCTTGGCGAATACCCGGGCAAGGTGCGTTTTTTTGCTACCCGATACGGCGCCGGGGATGGACACGCCCAAGGGCTTAGTCCAGAAGAGTCCACCGGACTCTTCACAGTCCGAATCGTGTAGCAAAATCCAGACCTCTCGCTGCTGCTCGGTCACGCTCAAGGAAAAACAGTTATCAACTGTTTTTTTACACTCTCGCGCCGCTTCGCTACCCGAAGGGAAACCTTCGGGGCTTTGGTTTTTTATAGGCTCTCACAACACATATGTGGGAGATTTTTTTATTGGGGTTGTCTGGAGCTGCTACCTTATACTTTGGAGTGCGCTCTGTGCCAAAGGCGCAGATCCGGTCCGCATACCCGAGCGGAGATCTGCAAGCTTGTTTGCAAGGCGGAGCGAAAAGGTATCTTCGCCTTGGCGAATACCCGGGCAAGATGCGTTTTTCTGCTACGCGATACGGCGCCGGGGATGGACACGCCCAAGGGGGTAGTGGATCATAATGTCCTTGTAACTATTCCGTATATAATATCAGCCGAACCGATAAAGGTGATCAGGGAGTAGATAACCGCAACGCCAAATATCAGATTTACAACAAGGGCAAAAATCACATTTTGCTTTACCGATAGCCGCCTGAATATCAGATAATACAATCCGTAACCGATAAAGCAGCCGACGGTGTTGGTGATAAGATCCTCGGTAGCGGGATTTCCCAGCATTGTTGCAAACTGTAATATCTCTATCGCCACCGAAAGTCCAAGGCATATTACCGCGTCACGCAGCAGATTTTTCTTTTTGAACAGATAGCAGAGCATAATACCAATGGGAGCAAAGACAAAGCAGTTAAGAACAGAGTCAATTACCAGACTAGTTACCACTTGTCCTTCACCACGGTAATTAAAAGGTATCAGATCCCACAGGATTCGTTCCATTGGGGAAAGGACCTTAAGATTGCTATATGTAGTAATAAGCAGTGCTTCGTTACCAAGCTTAAACACCAGCGCCCAGAGAATTATCCAGCAGAACATAACCAGCGCAGAAACAACAAGCGTTCTGACAGTATTTTCATTATAGGGCAGATGCTTTTCCTGCATTTCGCGACATCTCTCCCAAAATCCCTTTCTAATCTTTCCACCATCAGCCATGTCTGACTCCTAAAATGTTTTTTCCTAATTATAGCACAGATGTGAGAGGTATGTCAATTATTTCGTTGTAAATAGAAAAATGAAGAGGAGGGAGATAGAATAAAAGCACAGGAGGGTGGAGCTTATACTCTTTGCGAGCCACGCCGAACCCTCGGCGGTGCTACGCACTTTGCTTCGCTATGCGAAACGCGTGCTGCACAAGTTCAGAGAAAAACCGTCTCAACGTCGCCGTCAGAAGAATAAAAAAAGACCAGCTTGGGCTATGCTTGAGCTGGTCTTTTGAATATGATAAACAGAACGAAGAGTGCAAAGTAATAATTGAGTTTACATTTGATGAGAAAAATTACCAGTTCAACTATGACAAAAAAATATTTTCATAAAGGCAAATTGTATTTTTGTCAGGAGCATAATATTTTGGAATAAGCAAGTTTAAAGCCTGCGCTAATTTAGCGCAGGCTCTTTTTATGCAATCAAGTATTGAAATAATAAGCATTTAAAAACGATGTAATTCTTCAAATTTGCAAAAATAATACCCTGAACATAATGTCCAGGGTAAAAATGCAAAATAGATTAAAAACTAAATGTTTACTACGAAGCCGTAATTTAGAAAAGAAAATAACCAATAGTAAACATATTGCATATATAATGTTTAACTATAATGCAATATAACATTAGAAGCCTTCCATATTGCCCCTCCATACATTTATTAGTTTATTAACATTATATCATATAAAAAACGATTTGTCAATTTGTTTTTTTATATTTCCAGCGGATTATGTATTTTCTACCTTTGCGCGGATAACTTAAGGTTTTAGAATACGTGTGCGTTCTCTCATCGTAAACTACTTGTTCGTCTTTTGCTATTTTAATTCCTAATGAATTTTGAATTTCTAAAATCGCAGTTTTATCTGGATTTAAACTAGGATCTACATAAGCAACCATTTTTAAATGTTCTATCTTTTCAACAACCTTACAAGAAAGAAACGAACGTTTAGAAAGCTTGCTTATTTTCAAATTCTTAAGCGTAAACCCAAGGGAATATTTAGTTCCGCGTTTTGGTATTTTATTGGGAATGATATCTACATTTGACCATTTTAGATTTTCACTAGTCATATAAGTATAATTGTTTTCATCATGGATGTTTATGTTTATTGCGTCTTCTTGATCCCAAACATATCTTCCATTATAGTGGAAATCATCTTCTGGCTTCTTTACGCAAATATCTGCCAAAAGGCTATACTCAGCCTCGTGTTCAGATAAGATTTTATATTCTATGTTTTTTTGATTTACAATATATCCATAATCATTTTTTGAAAAAATATAAACGATTCTATCTATCCACTTGCGATTAGAAGTTGTCACCAATTTCTCAACAAAAGATAATGCAATACAAAAAACAACTGTTAAGATATTGATGAAGATAATCATCCACCACTTATCTTTAACGCGCTCCCAAACAGCCGTATTCACAGCAATTAATATTCCCAAATAAGTTAAAACTTTACTATTATTATTCATTGTTATCCTCTTAAAATATATTTTTCTTGATTCTCTTAATAATATTCGTACTAATCGTATGAATTATTTTTGAAGAATCTATTAAAGTAAGGAAATAGTATCTATTAATCTGCTTATCCACAAACATTTTTGATTCATCATTTTAAAATAACAACTTGGTTTTTTTCACTATTATAATGTTAAAATCTTTTTTATTCTCCTTTTTTAAAAATAATTAATAGATATATCCTTGCTTTAATGTTATTACACGTATTTTCAATATAATTATTCAATTTTTTAAAAAATAATCTAAATATTTACTAAAAAATATAGGTTTTCTTATATTCGTCTATATATATTACTCCTTTTTATGACATAATTCTCCAAAAATTTTAAAAAATATTATTTTTTTATTATTTTTTCAAAAAATGCCCATGATTTGGGCGATTAGAGCATGAGATTGAAGGAAGATTGGATAAAATAAGCGAAAAAAGATATATTGCTTTAGCGACAAGAAACATTTGGGACAAATATTTTTTCTTGATTTACGAAACACAGAAAAACCACCACGGTGTTACCCGTGGTGGCCAGTAATGTTTTATCCCTATAAAAAATGTTTTGTATAAAAGAAATAATTCTTTTGTTATTGCCATCAAACGTGCCTATCGTTTGAAAAACCAATTATATAAAAAATCAAATTAATTCTTCGGATATGCTAAGAATATTATTTGAAGTATCATATTCTATGGTAATTAAATATCCGTCTTTAGTGTAGTGCGAGGATTTTCTAGGTGTATCATTTCTTCCTGTATAAAGAAAAAGATACTCACCTTTAGGGTCAATGTTTTTCACCTCGTGTAATGATTTTCCTTTTTCTAATTCGTCAAAATCAGATTTTAAGCATTGAATACTAAAAATATTCCCTTTGAGTTTTTTTCCAGAATTATCGAATATAATAATCGCAACGCTATAGTTACCAAGATATGAGGCCCGATAATATTCACCAACTTTCCTTAAACATTCAATAGGGTAAATATCATTTAACTGATTTATATCGCCATTAAATTGTGAAATATCATTCAATTGTGATTCATCATAAATTCGAGACACTAACTCAATCAAATTCTTATCAGATGTAGATATATTAACGTCCATATTATTCCCTCCTTCAACACAAGAGCAAAACGAGCACATTAACACTATTATAATTATGATACAAAAAACTTTTTTTATCATTTAAAGTTACCTTCCCACTGCATAATAAATTATGTCACTATCATAGTACAAATACCCACTCAATGTCCAAGGAATATTATTGGGAGTCCTTCCAGTTGGCCATAAATAAGAGTCTCCTCCAATTCCATGTTTCTCCGCCCATTGACCCGTATCTGTTTGACGCATAAAATGATAATCATAATAAGGCTGACCTGTATATGGGTCAACATAATAAGGTTGAGTTCCCACTCGTAATGCTATCTTGAACTCATTGTCATATACTTTATCGTTTGGATCAGAAATCTCACGAACGGTATAGCCTTGCGCTTGGAGATCTGCTACTACAGATTCACCCACATCATACACATCGTTCCAATTTGTAGGAAAACGACCACTTCTTAGACCCGGTTGTTCATTAATAGGAGAACCAATTGCATATGCATAACAATTTGGTGACATAGGATTATCACTACCAGACATATAAACATATGGCTCTGCCGATCCTACATCAGATGTCGGTTCCCTTGAGCAACTTGACATTACGACCGTACAAGCAACAATCACTACAGCAACCGCAGCAACCAACCACCACACCTCACCGGTAGGATCAACTCTCATAACAGGATTATTCCCACAATAAGCATACATATTATTACCTAATATGCCTTGGCCTGTAGAAACATAACCATCCGCATTTATGAATCTACAAGTATTAGGATCATAATACCTTGACTGGAGATAGTACATCTCAAGGTCGGTATCGTAGTAATATCCTCTGTACCTGAAGGGGTTATAGTTTACGCCTTCAGTTGCGTTGTTTGTCGTATAAGCGGTATGATTACCC
>JAZSIK010000006.1:0-8021 GCA_045533775.1 Eubacteriales bacterium | reverse complement strand
GATGATAGCTGCTACCTTGCAAATGTTTACGGTGAAGGCTATGATCTTTACTTCACATTTGAGGCAGTTGATATTGGCGAGGGCTCTTACGCGCTTATGCTTGACTACTTTGCACGTCCTGATTTTGAGAGCGGTAAGGATGCTTATCTTGATACCGTTCTTGATTACAGCATCGTAATTACTCCCGAGTCAGAAGAGGAAGAGGGCGGAAATGACGATATGGTAGACACCTCCCTTGACGGAACTTACACCTTCAATCCTGAGGAGGGAAAGGTATTTACAGTTAAGTTTGAGAATGGATATGTTTACGTTCTTGAGGATACTATCGGACTTGAGCTTTCCGAGTCCTTCGCTTATTCGTACAATCCTAATATCGGTATGGTTCAGTCTGACGAAGGTTACTTTTATGTAGATGTTACTACCGGAGACCTTTACTATGGTATGGGCTGGCTTCTTTCCCCCGTAACCGAGTAAGGCATCTTGTTGGACAGCTATACTTTGGACTTTTTTGAATAATTAGTTCACATTTTGGGCTACCTCAAACGAGGTAGCCCTTTTTTATTCATATTTTGCATATTTAATCATCGTTTCCTGCATATTTATAAAGTTTTTTTGATAAAAACATATATAAAATTGCCAAAATGACTTGAAATGTTAATAATTTTATTATATAATCTATAATAGATAGATATTTACTTAATTAATATATCTTCAAAATAGATTATTAAGGAGACAAAACTTATGAAAAAGCTTCTTTCTCTTGCTATTACTCTCGTGCTTGCAGTAAGCCTTCTCGCATCCTGCCAGCCTGAGTGCGAGCATACATTCAGCGAGAACTGGAACAGTGATGCAAATAGCCATTGGCACCCCGCTACCTGTGAACACGGTGAGCAGAAGAGCGGACTTGCCGATCATACTGATGCAGACGAGGACGGCAAGTGCGATGTTTGCGAGCATATTGTCGGCCACGATCATAGATTTGCGGACAGCTGGTCTTATGATGAGACTCATCATTGGAAGGATGCCACCTGCTCTCACACCGGTGAGAAGGGCGAGTACTCTCTCCACTCCGACGAGAATACCGATGGCTCCTGTGACGGATGTGCAGTTCATGTACACGGTGTAAACGCAGCAGGCTTCTGCACCTTTACCGACTGTGGCAAGCAGGTTGTTAAGATAGACGAGAGCGACCTTGAGGTTCTTGTATATGCTCTCCTGGCTCAGAGCGGACTTGCAAACGGCGGAAAAATGGATTATGATTTCACCGGTCGCAGTAATAATGCGGGCGACTATGCTACCCACAGCGTAAAGGCGCTTGATTACCTCTTCGGTAAGGACGGATATGTGTACTATAAGGACAGTACCACTACCACAGGCGCTACCTCCGCCAGCAGCGGTAGCGAGAGATGGTATATGCCTTACGGCGCAGATCAGGTGTTCGGTGCGGTTTCTGAGGATGGCGGCGAGACCTTTGTTCCCGATTTTCCCGAGGTTGAGACTCTTACAGGATACTATTTCAGATTTTCTACTCTCGTAGAGGGCTACGGTCCCGAGAACGCGCTGGTCTCTATATATGATAGCCTTATTGGCGATAACGCTAAGGATGTAGAGATCACGTCTCATCCCGATGATAACAAGGTAGAGGTTACCTTCTCCACCTATTTCCTTAATGAAACCACTATTGCAGTTGGCGACGATGTTGGCGGTGTGGTTTACAATCTCTCTCACTTTGATGTAGAGTTCAGCTTTACCTATACCGATGACTATGCACTTACATCTCTTGATCTTGTGATTGATTCTTACACCAACGATCCCGGTGAGCTTACTATCGGTGTTCCCAACGAGCTTGATATTGACCTTGATTACGATCCCGAGACAGGCGAATATACCTTCAGAGATAATGCTCTTGCAGACACCTATACCGTATCTATCACTCAGACCGTAGGCGATAGAACAGAGGAAAATCCCAACCCCAAGTCCAAGTTTATTCCTACCGGATTTACTCTTTACAATAAATATAATGAGGATACCGGTGCCCTCTCCGGCAAGTTCAAGGGCGAGGCTCTTAATGTGAACGTAAACGGTGTGATTCATCTTTATGTTGGAGATTGCGCTCCCGCAGGTACATCTATTCACTTTGCTCCCGAGCTTGTAACTCTTAAGCTCTTTAAGGACGGCGCTGAGGTAGCAGATCCTACCTCCTACACCAACGAGACTGCCGTTGCTATGTTTACCTTTACAGGCAATCAGAGACTCTTCTTCTTCATTCCTAAGGTAGATGGCGCATACAGACTTGAGATCTATATTTCCGGTGAAAAGCTCTTTGATGTGAACATCCTTGCAGGCGATGTTGATGAGGGTAATATCACTCTTAAGGACAACGAGTTTGCAGTTAAGGTTACCGAGACCTATGCTTGGGCAAATGAGGTCAGCTTCACAGCAGAGAAGAGCGGTACCTACTACTTCAATCTTCCTGCTCGTGTAGGCTTTATGGATGCAGACGGATATGATGCGGCAGAAAAAACTCCTGCTACCGACGATACTCCCGAGCCTTACTTTGACTACAACAATGCAAAGAATAAGGACGGCACCTACAATCCCGGCTCCTTCAAGCTGGAGCTTGAGGCAGGCCAGACCGTTCGCTTCTATGTAAATGCAATGAATAGAGGAACCTATGTAATCAGCTACGCAGTGGTTTCTTAATTATCATACTTAATTTGCGCCGCGATCTCTGACCGCGGCGCATTTTTTTGAAAAGCTATTGCAATCTATACCGAAAAATGATATAATATAGCCGATATAATAAATAGGAGAAATAAAATGAAGAATAAATATCTTTTGATTATGTTCCTTATTCTGGCATTGACTCTCACGCTCTTTGCCTGCGTAGAGGAGTGCGAGCATGTTGATTTAGATGACAACAATCTTTGTGACAAGTGCGAGGCACATTTCAGCGACGGAGATGAGCCGCTTCCCGAGGCAACTAAGTATTCCGTAGTCCTGACCGTCCTGCTTGATAACGGAGAGCCCCTCAGCGGAGTTGAGGTTTATCTCACCAGAGGCGAAGTAACTACCTCTTTTGTCACCAATTCCGAGGGCAAAGCAGAGGGCAAGCTTGAGGCGGGACTCTACTCGGTAGGCTATAATTACGAAACTCTCCCCGAGTATTGTACGACCGACCTCTATGGTGTTAAGGTTGAGGAGTCCGAGAACGCCTTTACCGTAACCGTTACGGATAACAGCCCTGATGGCTCGGCAGAAAAGCCATTCTTTGTTTCTGAGAACGAGACAGAGATCACACTTGCAGCCGGTCAGGAGATTTATTATCTGATCCGCGTTTCCAGCATCAGGCATATAAATGTTTACAATTCAGCTGCTGTTATCGGATATAAGGGAGAAAGCTATGAGGCAACCGACGGAGTAGCATCTCTTGTAATTAACCCCGACGGCACCGATGTTACCAGTACGGTTTTCTCGGTCAAGAACAACTCCTCCGAGACTATAACCGCTACTCTTGAGGTAAATGCACCTCTTGGATCTTATGAGAATCCCATTGACCTTGAGGAAAACGGTGCTACCGTAACGGTAAACTGTGATACCTTTGTATACTACTGTTGGACTGCTACTGCAGACGGTATGCTTACTCTGACCTCCGATAGCGAGCGCAATAACATATTTATCAGACGCGTGCTTGAGAATGACGTTCCCGTTGACAGATATACGGGCGGCGAGCTTAGTGTTTCTATGGAGGTTGCTGCCGGTGATATTATCACCATAGGTGTATCTGCCACAGAGGCAGCAAACGAGGCTTATGATGTTGAGATATCCTTCAGCTTGGCAATAGAATAATAGTTATGACCGCCGCAAATTGCGGCGGTCATTTTTGTGTTGACTTTTTGTGCCTTTTAAGATATAATTATAGAGATAGTAAATAAAGTGAGAGGTTTTTTCACAATGAAAAAGTTCCTAAGTATATTACTTGTATTGATGATAGTTTTCTCCGTGGTTGCTTGCACCCCCAACAACCAGGGTAGTGGAAACGGCACCAACGCAGGAGATAACACCGGCAACAACACCGGTAGCGGTGGCGGAAATACAGGCGGCAATACCGGTAGCGGTGGCGGAAATACAGGCGGCAACACTGGCAGCGGCGGTGGAAATACAGGAGGCAATACCGGCAGCGGCGGCGGAAACACAGGCGGCAACACCGGTGGAGGTGGCAGCACAGCAAAGCCCACCCCAAACTATCCTGCAGATGAGCTGGCAGCCTTTGAGGCATTCTTTGACCCCAATAATCATATTTCCATAAAGCTTGACATCTCGGATTCCGAGCTTGCAAAGATACAGAAGGATTATGAGAATTACAGGAACTTTGGTTCCAAGTCGCCTATATACCGTATGGCGGATATGATCGTAACTGTTACTAAGCCGAGCGGTGAGACAGAGCAGTGGGTTATTGATCAGGTTGGCGTGCGTATGAAGGGAAACACTTCGCGTACCGATTTTTACAATGACCACGACGGTATGTACAATCTTGTGCATTTCAAGATCAGCTTCCAGGAGACCTTTGATGATGAGACCTACTACGGTAGAGATGCTCTCGTCTGGGGAGATGCCGATGCGAGAAAGGCGCGCAAGAACCGTACCTTTGCTACCCTTGAGAAGATAGATATTCGTTGGAACAGAAACGATGATCCTACATATATCAGAGAAACTTACGCATACGAGCTCTACCGTGAGTTCGGTGTGCTGGCTCCCCATACCAATCTCGCCTCGGTTGATATCGGCAACGATCACGCGGGCGTGTGGGTAGTCTACGAGCCGATTGACAAGATCTTCCTTGAGAAGAATCTGCCCCAAGAGGCTCTCGGCGGCGATCTTTATAAGCTGGGCTGGACTAACGAGGGTGCGACGTTTACCTCCTTCAGCTCCTACGGCGTTGAGGATGAGGATAACTGCAAGTTCTATGTCTATGATCTGAAAACCAACAAAAAGACATCTACTCATCAGAGTCTGAAAAACCTTATCAATACTATCAAATCCTCTGCCGCTACAAAGGCGAGCTTTGAGTCACTTATTGATATGGAGAACTTCCTTAATTATTGCGCCGTATCCTATATTGTCGGCAACCCCGATGACCTGCGTAATAATTACAATAACTCCTATATTTATTTCCGCGCTGACAACGGCAAGATGCTTGTTATCCCTTACGATATGGACCGCGGTCTTGGTGTTAATGTATGGAATCCCAGCGGCAACGGTATGACCACCGACGATCCCTTCTCAAAGCAGGCGATCGGCAACAACAGCGAGCAGAGAAGCCCCCTGTTCTTAAAGACTGTGTGTCGTGGCGGTATGTTTACACAGGAGTATACAGAGGCGCTTAAGCGCGTTGATGCCAGCGATATGCTGAAAAATGATAGCTTTAAGGCTGCTTTTGACACTGCGGCGGCTCTTTACTCGGCTGATACCGCCACCTCGCGCGGATATCACAATGCAGGTGGATGCAGCTTCCGCTTTGACATCACTCGCACTTGCTCTCCCGGTGACAGCAGCAATATGTCCTTCGCTGACTATATCCACGCTAAGAGACAGACCCTCTATAACTCTATCGGTGACCAGGGCAACAGTGAGGAAAAGCCTAATTATGGCGGGGGCAGCGGCTCCGGCGACAACACAGGCGGCGGCAACACAGGCAGCGGCGGCTCAATCGCAAATTGCGTGCCCTATGTTATGGGAGATATGAACGGCTGGCAGCCCAACGGTCATTATGCAATGAAGTCGGAGGGCGAGGGTATATTCACCTTTACTCTTACCGAAGCGCACGTGTCCTCAAATTATGGCAAGATCAAGTTCAAGCTCTTTGACGATAATTCAAAAATGTGGTTTGGCGGCGAAATAATAGACCCCGACTGCACCGTATCTTACGACGACAATAACGGACACAGAAATATCTATCTTGAACCGGGAACATATCTTCTGACCTTTGATACAAATACCACAACCTTGTATATTGAAAGGGTAGAAAACCCCTGATATATCAGCAGGGCGGAGAATCCTCTCCGCCCTATTTATTTTTATCTATAAAACCCCTTGCAAAATTAATAAACTTGTGGTACAATATATATCGCGCAAAGCAAAACTAAATACGCCTGCATAGTTAAATGTGAGCGAACAAAAACGGTTGATAACCGTTTTTGGGAAGCGATACCTCCCAAAGCAAGGAGAGGGCAGAGCCGAGTGACGAGGCGAAAGACAGCGACTATGCGACGGAGGATATAATAAACCCCTGCACTAAACAATTAAATACGCCTGCATAGTTAAATGGATATAATAAACCCCTCCTAAGGGTTAGTTATGGGTTCGATTCCCGTTGCGGGTGCCATACAAAAGAGGTCTGCCCTTGCGGTAGGCCTCTTTTGTATATCACTCGCACGAAGAACCCACTCCGAGGGAAGCTCGGAATTGGGTTCGTAACATTGCTCCGTCACTTCCGTGTCGGAAGTAAAGTAAGACGGAGCAAATTCCCGCCTTGGGTGCCATACAAAAGAGGTCTGCCCTTGCGGTAGGCCTCTTTTGTATATCACTCGCACGAAGAACCCACTCCGAGGGAAACTCGGAATTGGGTTCGTAACATTGCTCCGTCACTTCCGTGTCGGAAGATAAGTAAGACGGAGCAAATTCCCGCCTTGGGTGCCAATATAAAAAAGCAGACCTTGTGTCTGCTTTTTTATATTATAAATATTTACATATTATTCAACTTTTTTGCTTATTTTATATTGTGTTTTTCTTTGTTTAGTGGTACAATAAAGTATAGTATTTATTGCTAAAAACACTTTTTAGGAGACAGTTATGGAAAACATTAGAATTCAGGATGACCTTTATACATATGTCAACCGTCAAAAGCTTGAGGAGCTTGTTATCCCCGATGATAAGCCCTGTGCAGGCGGCTTTATAGAGCTTTCTGACAGTGTAGAAAAGATTATGATGGGCGAGTTTGAGGCTATGGCTGAGAGCGGTGCATATCCCAACGAGCATATGGCAAGAGCCTGCCGGCTCTATAAGATCGCTAAGGATGCTGAGAGAAAGGAAAAGTGGGGCATCACCCCCGCGTTGAAAAACCTTGCCGCCCTTGACGGCATCAACACCCTTGAGGATTTCAGCAAGAGCTATAAGGCTCTGTCCTTAAAGGGCATTCCCACTCCTATCAACATCGGTGTTGAAACCGATATGAAGGATACAAAGCGCCGCCTGGTTTATATTCAGGGTGCGAGCGTTATTCTTCCCGATGCCTCCTACTACAAGCCCGAGATGGCGGCACAGAAGGAGCAGATCCTCGGCATCTGGACAAATGTTGCCAAGATGGTTATGGCAAAGACCGACCTCTCCCCCGAGGAGCAGGAGAAGTATGTTAACGATACACTCGCATTTGACGAGATTATCGGCGGACTTGCAAAGACCAGTGAGGAGTGGTCAAACTACATTGAAATGTACAATCCTATGGATGAGGACAAGGTTGCCGATATGCTCAGCACCATTGATCTTGGCGGCATTCTCACCGACCTCTTCGGCCACGTTCCCGCTACCGTTGTAGTGACCGAGCCCCGTTATTTCGGTGGCTTTACAGGCCTTTTCAATTCAGACACTCTGGTTCTCTATAAGCACTGGGCATATGTGACAGGACTTCTCTCCGCCTGCAATTACCTCTCTGAGGAGCTTCGTGATATGGGTGGTATGTATATGCGCGCTATTACAGGAGTAGCAAAGATGCAGTCTATTGAGAAGTTTGCATACAACCTTGCCGCGGGCACATACTCCGATCCTGTGGGCATTTATTACGGTGAGAAGTATTTTGGTGAGGAGGCAAAGCGCGACATCACCGAGATCGTGTATCAGATCATTGATACCTATAAGGCACGCATCAAGACAAACGACATTCTTGGTGAGGAAACTAAGGAAAAGGCTATTCTCAAGCTATCCAAGATGGGCGTTAAGATGGGCTATCCCGACAAGGCAAGAGC
>JAZSIK010000076.1:0-4688 GCA_045533775.1 Eubacteriales bacterium | reverse complement strand
AGCTTTTCGCCTATGCCGGACTTTTCAAGTTCGGTCATAAGCTCTTCCTCAGAGTCAATAGTGTTACCCTTAAGGTGAACATGGAACTCGGAGGTAAGAGTTGCCGCTGCCGCCTGGTCAGCCGCAATGTTGGCGTCCTTGTTGTGCGTTCTGAAGGTGGGAATCAGTACTGCGGAAAGGATTGCTATTACCGCAATGACGATGACCAGCTCAACGATCGTGAACTCCGATCTTTTTGCGTTTTTCCTATTAAAGCCTCCTGACGATTTTTATTTTTGATTTTCTAATACTTTTGTTCAACAACACGCATAAAAAGCGCCATTTTGCTGCATAATTTACCCGCACCCCGATTCACAAATGTTAATAGAAAAATCAGGAGGGCGGAAAAGCCTTGCTGCGCCTTGATTTTTGGCACATTTCGGTACCAAAAATATACCACAAAAAGCGCGGCAATCAGCTCGCATTTTGCGGCTCTTTTTCGCGATAAAAACCGCGAAAAAACAGTCAAAAACACACCGTTTTCCGCCCCCAAAAACAGCAAAAACTCGTCCCCGAAAATGAAAAAACAAAAAAAGAAAAAGGGCTGATTTCTCAGCCCTTAAAAACATAAAACAATTAGGAGTGTTGTTTCTGTTATTCTGTGATTGTTATGGTGATCGTGGTCTCAGCATAGCCGCCGTTTTCATCAAAGAACTTTATCTTTATTTCATGCTCTCCGACTGTATCGTTTATGAAACTGAATCCGGAAACATTACTATAATCCAATGCCGCCTCTACGGTTGTTCCATCGCTGTACTCAGCGAGAATAACTCCACCGGTAGGATCAAACGCATCTCCAACAACATAATTAAGTTTGGGCATTGACTTCATGGTGATTCCAACAAGTGTAACTCCAACCTGCTGTACAGCCTCAATCTTAATTTTGAAGGTGTCGGTATTTTCTCCAACAGTAACAGTAATTATCTGCTCTTCCACCGGCTCGCTGCTATCAAATCCTGTTATGGTGAACTCCTCAGGTCTCTCGTTGTACTTTATATACACCGACTGACCGTTAGTTCCTCTGATAAACACGGCTAAACCTGAATAATCTGCATAATCTCCCACTTTATATGTGCTTTTTGTTGGGGGAGTTGAAATGTAGAAATCTTTAGCTTCATCAGGAATAATAGGCTTACCATCCTCGCCAATGCTTGGGGTGCCGCCATTGTTTACGCCTATATTGCCGTTGCCATTGCCTGCAAGCACGATGCAGATTATAACTATAGCAACGACAAGTACAACACCTACCGCGGCGGCAAGAATAATGCCTTTTTGCTGTTTTGTAAGATTTTTGAAGAACTCAGCAAGATCAAAGCTTGATTTTTCTTTAGCTTGACCCTCTGTTTCAAAATCAAAATTATCGTTATCTTTTTTTGCCATTTTGCTTTCCCTTTCAGGAGTTTTTTAAGCTCTGCGGCGACCTAAGTCGCCGCAGATTCTTTTTTGTTTAGTTTTCGCTAGCTATAATCTTATTAGCATTATCCAAGCCTACAAGATACTCTGCACCGTATGCGCCCAAGTTATCATAGTATCCTCTGTAAACAATCGGAACATAGGTGCCTGTGAAGCCTTCAAGGCTACCTGTGGGCTCCTCCGTTGTAGTATTATCAAGGATAACATCGGGAGTGGATCCCTCTATAAGATCAATAGCCAAGCCGTTTCTTACCCAAGCACGACCGTCCTCATAGCTCCATACATAGAATATACCGTCTGTACCTAAGAATGTAGCTGCATTAACGACGCTGTAGCCTGCATCCTTGAATCTGAAGTTCAGATCTGAAAATTCGGTAGAAGGCATTACGCCCTGATCACGATTGGGACCGTGATTAATCTGAACGTTGATTTGAGAAGCTATAGTGTTCATATCGGCTTCAGTGCCCATTTCAACAACTACAATACCTGCATTAACATAATTGTTATCTGCTTTACTTTCATCAGGCTCCATATTAGTGTAATCCTTATGAATGAACGATTTAACACTACCAACCTCTATTCCACTAAGGCCGTTAAACAAGTATCCAAATATTTCATTCAAATTATAGGTTTTAGAGCCCATATCAATTATGGGAAGATTCGCGTTTGTATTCTGCTTTACCCAGTTGTACTGATTAAGATAACCGTCAATAGTAATTATTGCAGAAAGAGCGGTTTTTTCAATCGCAATGCCCATGCCTGAAACTCTCTTGCTGGTATCTTCACCAACTGTTGCCTGAGTTCCGTTCTGATCCTGAATGGTGGTAACATTTGTAAGATTGAGATTTCCGGATGCGAGAAGGAGATTTGCGTAGTTACCGCCACGAAGGGTAGTGTTGTTAAGGGTTGTGGCGGCTCCGTTTGCCTTTATGGGCTGACGGAATCCGTTTACATAAGAATTGATAATTGTGGAATTGCCTGTTGTCTTAATACCAGATACATGATAGGGAGTATCGCTATGAACGTAGTGGTTTGACTTATCTTCAAGCATACAGCTGTTTTCCGAATACTGAAGATCAGCGTAAACGGGACCATCAATATAAATATTATCAATGACTCCTCCGCCAACTGTAATCATAGCAGCATCGCTATAATAGTGATACTTGGTATCTGTCTTTGTTTCACTATAATCTTTTGCGTTACTACAAGACGATCCGTGCTGTCCAAGCTGGATTTCACCATTATCTTCCAAAGTTGTTTCGCATTCAGAAAGATACTTTTTACAATAACTACACCACTCATAAGTTTCTGAAACCTGATTATTTGTTATCAAAGAAGAAACATATTGCTTTGCACTAATTACATAACCGTTACCGTAAAGTGTATTAGATCCTACATCAATAGTCTCTCCAGTTACCATATTAAAACCAGTGTGAAGAACTACGTTGCTATTTACAAGAGTATCCTTTACGCTCTTTGCAGTAGCAGAATCATTTGCACCAAACTCCACATTAGTTGCATCTACAAGATAGAACTTAATGAAGATAGCGGTATCATTCTTGGGTGCAACCTTGATCCAAACAGCGGTCTCAGAGGTTACAGAGCTGAACTGAATCTGCTCGTTCTCCCAGTTGCCGGTAAGCTTCCAAGGAGTATATGCGTTGCCGGTGTAATCACCATTGCCCTTGAAGGTAGCAGTAACACCAGTAGCGGTATGGTTCGCATTCCAAAGCACTCCGTCACCGTCAATCTGATCGTAAATAGTGATTATTGCATCGGTGAGGTTGGTGTTAGACTCTCCAAACTTGAAGGAGAAGAGCGCACCGAGAGAAACAGGATTGTTATCTCCAATATAGTACTTATAAACAGAGCTCTCTTCCTTGTTCTTGAACTCAACCTGAAGAGGAGATGCATTATTATTAATTACATTAATGACAAAAGTGGTGGCAAGTGCGCCGTCAACAGATACGGTTACGGTTGTGTCACCGGTAGCCTCCTCACTCTTGAGAGTAATTCCGTCGTTTATAGCCTTGAATATGCTGGAATCAGCATCAAAGCTTACAGAAACCTTATCCGTTCCCTTGGTAAAGTCGGAATTGTAGCTTATGTTTCCAATCTTTTCGGGAACAAGGTTATTAGCTCCGCTATATGTCCAGTCAACATAATATGTTCCGCCGTCAAGAGGATACTTTACATTCGCCATATTAACATTGGCACCGGTTGCTGCAGTTACAACTACATCAACAGACTGTTCAGTTTCCACACCGTAGCGGTTAACAACGATAGCAGTGATTGTTGTGTTACCACCACCGAGAATGTTAAGTTCATCATCCATTACAGAATGGTTAGAAGATTGCCAAGCCTTTACAGAATCAGATCTTGTTCCTGTCTCATCCTTAATGAAGAAGTCTACCTTCGCCGAAACATTCAGATAAAGGGCTTCGGGGCGATTGAGGAGATAGTCATCCTTGCTGGCTACCTGAGTAGAATCGGTTAAATCATATCCAATCTCCCACTCGTCAAAAGGCGCCTTGGGAGTAAGATATGCTCTGAATACAGGATTGCCCTCTACGATTTCAACAAGAATATCCTCACCCTCATCTGCAAGCACACCGTCACCGATGGTAATCTTAAAGACTCTGTTGTCGTTATCAACAATATTAGAGTTGGTAGCCTTAGGGCCAAAGACAGAGGTCAGCTTCGCATAATCCTCGCCAACAACAGCATTAACACGGATATTTGTGGTCGCATCTGCAAAGTTGAGTGCATTAGGCTCTACAAGGAGAACGGAAGCAGGAAGATTAAACTCGCTTACCGCAGGAATGCCTGTGGAAACAAGCGCGGGAGCATCTGTGCCGTTAAATGCAATGTGGTTTGCGGTGATAACCTCAAGGCCGGGAGCAAACCAAACATTGTTGCTGGCAGCCTCCTTGGTTCCGGTGTAGAAGAATACGCCGTTGCTGTTGATTACAACAGTGCTCTTGAGGTTCTCAAGAACCTTTGCTGCAATAGCACCGTAATCTTCGTCATCAATCTTGTTGTTAAGATTTGTAAAGTAATCATCATAATTGCTTTCGGTTATGTCAGCAAAATCACCGAACATCTGATTGAGAACAGCAGCAGAGTCTACAAGGAAGAAGCCACCGCCGTAGATGTGACGCATGCTGGGAGGATATGTCTTAGCATTCGCACTTGCGGTAAGAACTGCAGCAGTAGACTGCGCGCCCTCTCCGGAA
>JAZSIK010000040.1:0-31009 GCA_045533775.1 Eubacteriales bacterium | reverse complement strand
CTTGGGTGCTACAGTCTCTGCCTTAGGCGCAGGTGCTACCTCAATCTTGGGTGCAGCGGTCTCTGCCTTGGGAGCAGGCGCTACCTCAATCTTAGGAGCAACGGGCTCTGCCTTAGGTGCAGGTGCTGCCTCAACCTTAGGAGCAACAGGCTCTGCCTTGGGAGCGGGTGCTGCCTTGGGTGCTTCAGCCTTAGGTGCCTCAGGCTTGGGCGCTCTCTTTTTTCTCTTCTTCTCGGGAACGGGAAGGTCGTAGCTGTCGTCAAGAAGCTCGTCGATAGAGATAGTGAAGAGCATCTTCATTTCAAGAAGCTTGGGTACCTCGGGATAGGACTGGCCGCTTTCCCACTTGTAAACTGCCTGTCTGGAAACGCCTACTGCGCTTGCAAACTCATCCTGAGTTATACCTCTAATTTTTCTGAGAATAACGAGTTTTTCCTGAAATGTCATGGTAAATCCTCCTTGCCGCCTTCTCGGCGGTTTTTTATTTTTATTTTTTTATTTTATTTATTCAATATTAGTTGTTTCGGTATCATTTTCTGCTTTTTCAGCAGCCTGTACGTTCTGAGCATCCTGAGCCTCACTCTGTTGCTCAATTTCCTCTGCCTTTTCAAGACGGGCAACATTGTTGATGGTGCAGCCCTCGTCAAGACGCATAAGAATTACGCCGCTTGCAGTTCTGGAGTAAACATTGATGCCGGCAACATTGGTTCTGATGATCGTACCCTCATTGGTGATAAGCATAATGTCATCATCGTTGGATACTGTTACGATAGCGGCAAGCTTACCTGTTCTCTCATTAATGTTATGACAGGTTACACCCTTACCGCCACGGTGCTTCATCTCGCGGAAATCGGAGAAGAGCGTTCTCTTACCCATACCGCCCTCGGTAATGGTGAGCAGACTCTTTTCATCATCAACAACGCAGACACCGACTACAACATCATCGCCTTGAAGGGTAATACCGCGTACACCTCTTGCGCCACGGCCCATAGAACGAACATTGTTCTCATCAAATCTTACGGCAAGACCGTTTCTGGTAGCGAGCATCAGCGACTCATCACCCTTGGTGTGTCTTACAAAGATAAGCTCGTCATCATCGTCAAGACTGATCGCTATCTTACCGCTCTTTCTCTGATACTCAAACTCAGAAAGCAGTGTACGCTTGATAACACCCATCTTGGTCACCATAGTGAGATACTCACCCTCGGTGAACTCGGTAATAGGAATAATAGCGGTTACTATCTCGCCATCCATAAGCTCAATGATGTTGACAAGATTGGTTCCCTTTGCGGTTCTGCCCGCCTCGGGGATCCTGTACGCCTTCTTAGCATATACTCGTCCCTTGTTGGTAAAGAACATAAGATAAGAATGGCTGTTTGCTACGATAACATCCTCAACAAAGTCATCCTCCTTAGTGGTCATACCGATAACACCCTTACCGCCTCTGTTCTGCGCAGAGTAAACATCTGCTCTCTGACGCTTGATATAGCCGGTATGAGATACTGTGATAACACAGGTATGTCTCTCAATAAGATCCTCAAGGTCAATCTCCTCGGTAGCCTCGGTAAGCTCGCTGCGACGGGCATCACCGTACTTTCTCTTGATCTCCTCAAGCTCACCCTTGAGAATGCTCTCAAGCTTTTCCTCGCTCTCAAGAATAGATCTCAGCTCTGCGATAAGAACCTCAAGCTTTGCTATTCTGTCCTCAACCTTCTGTCTCTCAAGACCGGAGAGCTTACCGAGAGTCATCTCCACGATAGCCTGTGCCTGTACATCCGAGAGACCGAATCTCTCACAGAGTCTCTGCTTTGCATCGGGTATGGATGCAGAGCTCTTGATGATCTTGATCACCTCGTCAATATTCTCGGTAGCTATTCTGTAGCCCTCAAGTATATGTATTTCGCGGAGCGCTTTTTCAAGATCAAACCTTGTTCTCTTTTCAATAACTTCCTTCTGAAAACCTATGTATTTGTCAAGTATAGTTGGCAAATTAAGTGTTTTAGGCTCGCCGCCGTCTATAACAAGCATATTTACAGAACAGGTGTCCTGAAGCTGTGTATACTTATAAAGCTGGTTAAGAATAACCTCTGCGTTAGCATCTCTGCGGTACTCTACTACGATTCTCATACCGCCTCTGCCCGACTCATCGCGAAGGGCAGTGATACCCTCAATCTTCTTTTCCTTAACCAGATTTGCCATACTCTCAATAAGCATGGACTTGTTTACCATATAAGGAATCTCGGTAAAGATTATTCTTCTGTGCTCATCCTCAATGACTGCTCTTGCTCTGATATAGATCTTGCCCTTACCTGTCTCATATGCCTCTCTGATACCGCGGGATCCGTAAATAACTGCTGCGGTAGGGAAGTCGGGACCCTTGATAAAGGTCATAAGCTCGTCAACTGTGGACTCGGGATTATCAATTCTGTATACTATTCCGTCAATAACCTCGGTGAGATTGTGGGGCGGAATATTTGTCGCCATACCTACCGCGATACCAACAGAGCCGTTGATCAGCAGATTGGGAAGACGGGAGGGAAGTACGGTAGGCTCGTCACGGGTGTTATCAAAGTTTCTTGTCATAGTGACAACATTCTTCTCAATATCACTCATCATATAGTCGGCAATACGAGCCATTCTTGCCTCGGTATAACGGTATGCGGCTGCGCCGTCACCGTCTACGTTACCAAAGTTACCGTGACCCTCAATGAGAGGATAACGGAGAGAAAAATCCTGTGCCATTCTTACCATCGTACCGTATACGGCAGCATCGCCGTGGGGATGGTATCTACCGAGCACATTACCTACTGTGGTAGCCGATTTTCTGAAGGGGCGGTCGTGAGTAAGATTATCCTCATACATAGCGTAGAGTATTCTTCTCTGACCGGGCTTCATACCGTCGCGCACATCAGGAAGCGCTCTTGAGGTAATAACGCTCATTGAATACTCAATAAAGGACTGTCTTACCTCCTTTTCCATGTCACGCAGCTCTATTCTCTGCTGAGGGAATTCTATATCTGTGCTTTTGTAATTATGTTCCATTTTATTCCCTCCTTAAATTAAATATCAAGATTTTCTACGAACTTTGCGTTCTGAACGATGAACTCACGGCGGGGCTCAACCATATCACCCATAAGCACCGAGAATATCTCGTCACAGCGGAGGGCATCCTCAATGCTCACCTTAAGCAGAGTTCTTCTCTCGGGGTCCATAGTTGTCTCCCAGAGCTGCTCGGCGTCCATCTCACCAAGACCCTTATATCTCTCGGATTCAACACCCTTTACGCCAAGCTCCTCAATAGCTCTGTCCTTTTCTTCATCGGAGAAGGCGTAGCGAAGCTGCTTGCCCTTATAAACCTTGTAAAGAGGGGGCTGTGCAAGGAATATATGTCCCTGCTCAATAAGGGGTCTCATATGACGGAAGAAGAAGGTCAGAAGAAGTATTCTGATATGCGAGCCGTCAACGTCGGCATCCGCCATAATGATTATCTTGCCGTAACGGAGCTTCTCAATGTCAAAGTCGTCGCCGATACCGCAGCCAAGAGCCTGGATAATGGGAATAATAGATGTGTTGGAATAAACCTTATCAAGTCTGGATTTTTCTACGTTAAGCACCTTACCGCGAAGGGGAAGAATAGCCTGGAAACGGCTGTCACGACAGTTCTTTGCCGATCCTCCTGCCGAATCTCCCTCTACAAGATAGAGCTCGGTGAGTCTTGTCTCCTTCTCATTACAGTCGGCAAGCTTGCCGGGCAGGGTAGATACCTCCAGCACATTCTTACGGCGGGTAAGCTCACGCGCCTTTCTCGCTGCCTCTCTTGCGCGGCTGGCAGCCATAGCCTTTTCAATTATGATCTTAGCCTGGGAGGGATTTTCCTCAAAATACTCCTCCAGCTTCTTATCTACGATAGAATCAACCAGGGTTCTAATCTCACTGTTACCAAGCTTCGCCTTAGTCTGAGACTCAAACTGAGCGTCGGTCAGCTTAACGGAGATGATAGCAACGAGTCCCTCTCTTACATCCTCGCCGGACAAACCCTTATCATCACCCTTAATGATACCTGTTTTGCGCGCGTAATTATTGATAGCTCTGGTAAGAGCGGACTTGAAGCCGGTCTCGTGAGTACCGCCCTCAATGGTGGACATATTGTTGGCGAAGGAGATGATAGTCTCGTTGTAGCTATCATTATACTGCATAGCTACCTCGGCGATTGACGTATCCTTCTCGCCCTTCATATATATTACATCACTATGGATAGGTGTACCGCGCTTTTCGTTATTGAGATACTCTACGAAGGATATGATACCGCCCTCGTAATGAAGGATATCCTCACGCTCAAGTCCCTCTCTTGTGTCGGTGAGAATGATTTTTACACCTGCGTTGAGGAATGCCTGCTCTCTCATTCTTGTGAGAAGGATCTCGTAGTCAAATACGGTATCCTCAAAGATCGTGGGGTCGGGCTTGAAGCGGACATACAGACCGTGCTTACCCTCGGAGTCGCCCTCGCACTTGAAGGGACGGGCAACAGCACCCTTCTCAAATCTCTCGGTATATCTCTTTCCGTCTCGGCAGTTCTCTACCTCAACCCACTCGGAGAGCGCATTTACTACCGACGCACCTACGCCGTGGAGACCGCCCGCGATCTTATAACCGCCACCGCCAAACTTACCGCCGGCGTGAAGAACGGTATATACTACCTCAAGGGTAGGGAGTCCCAGCTTTTCATTCATACCTGAGGGTATGCCTCGGCCGTCATCCTGTACCGAAACACTGTTATCAGGCCAGATAGTGACCTTGATATAGTCACACTCACCTGCAAGTGCCTCGTCTATTGAGTTGTCCACGATCTCATATACCAGATGGTGAAGACCTCTCAGGGAGGTTGTACCTATGTACATACCCGGGCGTTTTCTTACCGCCTCAAGTCCCTCAAGCACCTGTATCTGACTATCGTCATAGCTCTTGGTTTCTACTTGGTTTGCCATAATATTTTGTCTTTGCCTTTCAAGGATTGTTTTTATTCATAAATGCTCTCATCTGCTCTTGCTAAGAGTCCCTTGGTGGATATGCGTGAGAGCTTTGCTTTATTTTTTCCGTTTTCATTTACCAGCACAAAGGAACGGGGCAGGTCATCGTCATTGTATTCAACAGCGCCCTCTCGTTCAAGACGGTTGATAAAATCCTTGCCCGTCTTGGTCACGGTAGCGGTATCAAGGTCAAAAATACCGATAACATCCTTTTTCCTTACGCTTTGTCGGTTACCTATGTGAAGATACATATCTTCCTCCCGAAACCTCAATTTCATTGTCGGTAAAGCCGATACACTCGTTTTTGTCACAGCAGGTAATGATGATCTGTCTTTTACCTATCTCCGACAAAACATATTTTCTCCGTCTCTCGTCAAGCTCGCTCAGAACATCGTCAAAGAGAAAAACAGGATATTCTCCGCATATCTCTCTGATAACCTCGCCCTCAGCAAGCTTAAGTGCAAGCACTATTGATCTCTGCTGTCCCTGGGATGCAAAGGATCTTGCGCTTTTGCCGTTGATGCTTATCTCCAAATCATCTCTGTGAGGACCAAAAAGGGTGACTCCTGCGGCTATTTCTCTGTCAAGAGAGGAGGAGAGTATTTTTCTGTATTCCTCTTTAATGTCCTCTCTTTTTTCCTTGTCCTCGGGGACAGAGCTCTCATAGCTGAGTGAGAGGGTCTCGCCGCCGTCAGAAATCTCACCGAGTATCACCGAGGCGTATTTAGACAGTCTTTTTACATAATCACAGCGGAATATATGTATATGAGAGGCATATTCGGCCATAGATTCCGACCAGGACTCAAGCTCGCGATTGTCAATATACAAGCCCTTCTGCATCATTTTGAGAATACAGTTGCGGTTTTCCAGCGCGCGCTTATAGTCGGAATAATATTTTACATAGGGGGTATAGCAGGCTGCTGCCGCTACATTGAGAAATCCTCGTCGCTCATCGGGCCCATCCTTTACAAGTCCCAGATCGTCGGGATAGAACAGCACAGCCTTAAAGCTGCCGATCATCTCGGTCACTTTATTAATTTTATAGTCATTCTTCTTACGTAGACGCTCCTTGCCAAACATAGCGTATTCAAGGCTCTCGTCTCCCAGCTCTGACTGATATTCCGCATAAATACGAAATCCCTCGCTGCCGAATCTTACAAGCTCCTTGTCCTCCCTGCCTCGGAAGGATTTGCCTCGGGAAAAATAATATATTCCCTCAACAACATTTGTTTTGCCCTGAGCGTTTTTACCGTATAAAAGATTGACTCCCGGGGAGAACTCAATATCGCATTTTTCTATATTGCGAAAGTTCTCCGCCTTAAATCTTTTAATTATCATTTCTGCTCGTTCATTCTTACGGGAAGAATCATATAGAAGAACTTGAACTCATCATTCTCCTCTGCAGGCTCAATAGTGATAGCCTGTGTAGGACTCTTGAGAGTGATCTTGATATTCTCGCCCTCAGCAACCTTTACAGAATTGATGAGATAACGGCAGTTGAAGCCGATCTCAATATCGCGGCCCTCGTGCACGCACTCCATCTCGTCGGATACGCGACCGTTAACAGATGCAGAGGTAATAGAGATGTACTGGTCATCTGTGGTAAGCTTTACATAGCTTCTTGTGCTGCCCTTGATCTTCTCGTCGGCAACAATATTTGCTCTCTCAAGACCGTCAAGGAATCTGTCTCTGTCAACCACAACAAGAATATCGTTATCCTTGGGAATGATTCTGTTGTAATCAATGTACTCGCTCTCTATCGTTCTGGTGAAGAAGATGCTGTCATTTTTCTTGATAATAGCGTGCTTTCTGGAAATATAGAACTCAACCGCCTCGTCCTCTCCGTCAGCCAGGTTTTTGGAAAGCTCGCTGAGAGCGTGACCGGGGATAATGAAGGAGAAGTTTACATCGTTTGCCGCAAAGAGAGAGGTGATATCGCACTTTACGGAGCAGCGGGAGAGGGTATAGCTGTCGCAGGATACGACCTCAAGGTTGCCCTCGGTGATCTTGAAGAATGCGCCACAGAGCATAGGTCTGTTATCAACCTCTGCGATAGAGTGAGCAACCTTGCTGATCATAAGACGGATCTTGTCGGAGGATACGGTAAATCCTCTGTCACCGCTGAGCTCAGGGAGGTTGGGGAACTCATCGCCGCGCATAGCGAACATAGAGAAGGACGCCTTGCCGCTGGAAATGGTGCAGCTCAGCTTGTCGTTTACCTCAATGGTAACCTCGTCCTCGGGCATAACACGGACCGTCTGATACAGACGCTGAGCGTTAATAATAAACTTACCGTCGCGCTCAACAGAGAGAGCCTCAAAGGTAGAACGCACGCCCTTGGTCATATCATATGTAGATATTCTGATCTTAGAGTCCTCAAGAGTCTCTATAAGCACGCCCTCAATAGCGGTAATAGTACCCTTGTTGGATACAGTTCCCATCGCGGGAGTCAATTTATTGATAAAGGTGGATTTTGATACCGTGAACTTCATTTTGTTTCCTTTCTCTTCGTGCCGAAGGCCGAAGCCAGAGTGAATGTTTTTATATTTTGGTAGATGTGGTTGTAGTAGGGGGTGTGGAAATATTGGAAAAAGAGAAAAAGCATTGATACACCTGACTTTTTCGGCTTATTTTTATCCAAATCCTACGGTGGAAAAGTGATTTGCCAAAAATTGTGTAATTTCCGACATATTTTTCCACATAAGGTCAATATTTTATCAACCTCATATTATAAACATTTCCACATTTTCAGTTGGATAAATTATACTCCGCGTATTTCCTTGATCAGCTGATTGATCTCATTTTCGTAGTTATTTATCGTCTTGATGTTAAGCTCAATCTTGTTAATGGAGGACACAAGGGTGGAGTGATCTCTGCCAAACACCTTTGCGATCTCCTTAAGCGACAGATCGGTACACTGTCTGATAATATAGATGGCTATATGACGGGCACCGGCGATGCTGTTGGTCTTTTTCTTAGACTTGATGTCCTCAATCGGTACACCGTACTTCTTGCTGACGTGGAGCAGGATCTTTTCCACCATAACATCATTGGGAATGTTGCCGGGGTCAACGATAGAAATAATGTTGTCAATAGACTCCTTGGTAATATCCGAGCCTGTCAGTGAGTAGATGGCATAGAGCTTCTTGAGCACGCCCTCAATCTGTCTTATATTATTGTTAAGACGCTCCGCAATATAGTCTATCAGCACGCCGGGCATACTGAGTCCCATATCCTCGGACTTTTTCTTGATAATAGCCGTTCTCAGCTCAAAGGAGGGGGGCTGGATATCCGCGATAGGTCCCCACTCAAATCTGGTACGCAATCTCTCCATCAGGGGATTAATTTCCTTGGGAGGACGGTCGGAGGTAAGTATGATAAGTTTCTCATCCTCGTAGAGAGCAGAGAAGGTGTGGAAGAACTCCTCTTGTGTGGACTCCTTACCTGCAATGAACTGAATATCATCTATCATCAGCACATCGGCAGAGCGGTATTTTTCCTTAAACTGAGCGGTAGAGCGGTTAGAGATGGCATCTATCAGCTCGTTTATAAAGGTCTCGCTCTTTTTATATACAATCTTAAGGTTGGGATCGTTCTTCTTCATATGATTCATCATAGCGTAAAGAAGATGGGTCTTACCCAGACCGGAGTGACCGTAGATGAAGAGAGGATTGCAGTAGGAAATATCGTTTGCCACTGCGTAGCAGACCGCTTTTGCAAACTTATTTGACTCACCCTCAATGAAGTTATCAAAGGTGTATTCATCAAGCAGAGTTTTTTTATCGGTAGAGGCACTCTTAAGTATCTCCTCTATTTTCTTCTCCTTGCGCTCGCTCTTCTCAAGTGACTCCTTCTCAAAGTGCTTGTTCATATCCTCGGTGGGTGCGCTGACTCCTGTATTGAAGCTTGTGTCCTCATCAAGAGAGTATATTTCTATTTCTACCGAGAAGCCGATTACCGCAGTAAGTGCTTCCTGTATAAGCGATATGTATCTGGTGGAGAGTATCTGTCTTCTCAGCTTGGTGGGGGTAGAGAAGACCGCACACCTGTCATCAAGAGAGGTGAGATTAAAATCTCCGAACCAGAGGTCAAAGGAGGATTGGGGAGAGCCTATTCTTGCTCTGAGCTCTTCCTTCATAGCTAATGATATTTCCAAAAGCTCGTTCATCTTGATTTTCCTTTCTGTCTTTTTTCGTTATATATATTAATACACTATATTATAACATAGTTATAATAAAAAATCAAGATAAACTGTAAAAAAATATTTACAAAAACGATATATTCAATTTCAAATAAAAGTTTACATTCTTTTTGACTTTGTCTTGAATAAAACAGAGGCAAAAAGACCGGATAAAAGGGCTGCTGTAATACCCGCCGCAGAGGATGTGAGACCGCCTGTGAGAGCCCCAAGGAGACCATCCTTTTCTACCGCCTCCCGCACTCCCTTGGCTATATTTGCACCAAAGCCGATCAGGGGTACGCTGACCCCGGCACCGAAGATCTTTTGCATAGGCTCAAAGAGTCCAACACCGAAGATCAAAACTCCAACACACACATACATCACAAGTATTCTGGCGGGAGTCAGCCGTGTCAGATCAATCAGCAGCTGAGCAATAACGCATATTATTCCTCCCGAGATAAATGTTAAAAGCAGTTGATAGGGTAGTGACATTTTATATCTCCTCTCTGCTCTCCAGCCTGATCAGCGGAGCAATTCCGTATATATTTTCACCCTGTAAAAGACTTGAGGGGCTCATCAGCGCGCCTGTGGAGAGAAAGAGTATTTTTCTTAACTTTTTCTCCTTCAGCATAGGGAGAAAATGACAGGCAAGCACCGCTGCCGATGTTCCGCAGCCCGAGGCTCCGCTATGGGCGTCCTGAGACTTGAGATCGTAAAGCAGCAGGCCGCAATCCTCGTGCAATCTCTCGGTACCGGGCAGCTCCTTTGACAGCAGCTCGTGGAGAATACTTGACCCCACCTTACCTAAATCTCCCGTTACTATGCGGTCTATATTCCGTATATCCTCTCCCGACTCGTTAAAATACGCCTGTATGCTGTCAAAGGCGGCAAATGCCATTGCTCCGCCCATATTTGCCCCATCAGAGGTAGATCCGTCAACTATTCTACCCGGCATATATTCGGTAATTTCTATTTCTCCGCGCCCCTTTTCAAGAACGAAGGAACCCGCCGCGGTTGATGTCCACTGTGCAGTCGGTGCACGCTGACCACCGTATTCTATGGGGGTTCGGAACTGTCTTTCTGCTGCCGCGTTGTGAGAGGTTGTAACGGCAGCGCCCAGAGAAATAGTCTCTGAGGAGTCAAGAAATGAGGAAAGTATCATCAGCGACTCGGTGCAGGTAGAGCATGCACCGTATACACCCAGATAGGGTATGCCAAAGCAGGAGAGCCCTGTGGATGATGCTACACATTGGTTTTGCAGATCACCCGCAACAAGCAGCTCTATATCCTCGTGGGATAGCCCCGACTTTGAAAGAGCAATATTAAAGGCAATTCTGCCCATCTCTGCCTCGGCGATCTCCCATGTGTCCTGTCCAAACTTGTCGGTCTCATCACAAAAGTCAAATCTGTCGCCAAGGGGGCCCCGTCTTTCCTCATATCCTCCTACCGATGCCCAGCTTTTGATGCTTATCGGGCGTCTGAGCCTTGTAATTCTACTCATTTCACACACCTCCAAGAAGCTTTATAAGGTAATAAATCACGCCGTAAACAAAGCCGCTCAAAATACCGTAGAGAATAACAGGACCTGCAACGGTATAGATTTTTGCTCCCACACCCATAACATATCCCTCGCTTTTTGCATCCATAGCCTCCGAGACAACCGCGTTTGAAAAGCCCGTGACCGGTACTAACGTACCCGCGCCCGCGTGCCTTGCGATCTTATCAAAAACACCAATACCCGTCAGAATGGCGGCGACAAAAATCAAAGTAACCGTTACCAATATTCCGGCACTCCTTTCATCACAGCCAAGATACGTGTATAGGACATTAAGGAGCTGACCGATGACGCAAATCAGTCCTCCAAATAAAAATGCAAGTATACAGTTTTTGAATAGTTTTGTTTTTGGCGAGTGACTTTCTATAAGCCGTTTTTTATCATTTGAATTCATTTTTTCTCCAAATATGCAAAGTATATTTTACATTTTAAGCTAAAAATAAGCCTTTTTAGATAATTATCTGAGTTTTTCATAAAAAATATTCGTGTCAAAAAGTAGAAAATAGAAAAACAATAATTGACATTTTTTGCATAAAGGATTGATTATTTCAGAAAAATGTGCTAAAATAATGGAAAAAGACAAAGGAGAAGGTCTATGAATACAGAGTTTGATGAAAAGTCAAAGGAGTCTTCCAAGGAGCAGGAAGGTGAAGAAAACTATGCTTTTCAGAATGTAATGCCAACTAAAGATAAGGAAAAAAAGCGTACCTGGTCGGTAGCTTCTCTTATTTTCTCGGTTTTGTCGGTAATCTTTGTATATTTCTCCTGGGCAGGTCTTGCTTTGGGTGTTCTTTCCCTCGGAGCTGCGTTGCTCTCAAGAAAAAATCTCGGTTATTTTGATAAGATATCTCTCACCGGTATGATCATTGCCATCTTTGGTATTGTATTTTCTATCGGTTGGCTCGCCTTCGGCGGTCTTATCTCTTCGCTTTTCGTATAATTTTTGAAAAAAGCCGCGTGGATCGCGGCTTTTTCTTTGCTTTTTGGCTCATTACAGGTTGTTTTTAACTAATAAAAACACAATTTATTAAGCATAATTCAGTTAATATTTAATAAATAATGCTCGCGCGCACTTGACTTTTTTTAGTTATTATGTTAATATTATTAGGATGCAAAAATATAAATATTTTATAAAAAATAAAAAAATCGCTGTCGTAAGGCAGCAGAACGGAGAAAAAGCTAATGTCAAAATTAGGAAAAATCAAGCTTCCTCACAGAAAGCATACTGCTGATATGACAGGCCACAGAATACCGACTCCCTCGGTTGTTGTTCTGCCTATGTCTCAGTACATTGGCGCTCCTGCCATTCCTATCGTTAAGGTAGGTCAGCAGGTATGTGTAGGAACAAAGGTTGCAGAGGCAGACGGCAAGGTAAGTGCACCTATCCACTCCCCTGTATCCGGTACCGTTAAGAAGATCGGAGACTTCCTTCTCGCAAACGGTAAAACCTGTCAGGCAATTACCATTGAGTCTGACGGTGAGATGACAAGAGATCCTGAGATGACTCCTCCCGTTGTTACCAACGCAGAAGAGCTGTGCCAGGCAATCCGTGAGAGCGGTCTTGTAGGTCTTGGAGGCGCAGGCTTCCCCACTGCCAACAAGCTTGAGAATGCAATCAACAAGCAGATTGACACCATTATTATTAACGGTGCAGAGTGTGAGCCCTATGTAACCGTTGACAATCGCACTATGATTGATGCAACCAATCACGTTGCTCGCGGTGTGAAGATCATTGAGGAGTATATCCCCGGTCCCCAGCAGATCATTATTGCGGTTGAGAACAACAAGCCCCAGGCTATCAGCAAGATGACCGAGGTATTTGCAAACGATCCTAAGGTTAAGGTGGTTTCTCTCCCCTCCGAGTATCCTCAGGGAGCAGAGAAGACCCTTATTTACACCCTTCTCGGACGAGTTGTTCCCGAGGGCAAGCTTCCCTCTGATGTAGGATGTGTTGTATTTAATGTAACCTCCGTTGCATTCTTTACCTATTATCTTGAGAACGGCTATCCTTATATTTGGAGAACTCTTACTGTTGACGGCTCTGCTGTAAAGTCTCCCAAGAATGTTACCGCGCCTATCGGTACAAGCCTGCGCGACATTCTCACCTTCTGCGACACCGATTTTGATGATCTTGGCAAGGTGCTCTACGGCGGTCCTATGATGGGTATTGCTGCATACGATCTTGATGCTCCTATTTATAAGAACACCAACGCTATTCTTGCTCTTAATAAGAAGGATTCTCTTCCCAAGAAGCAGTATCCCTGTATCCATTGTGGCAAGTGTGTAGCACACTGTCCTATGAAGCTTAATCCCACCGCCTTTGTTAAGGCTATGGCAATTGAGGATAAGAATGAGAGAGCAAAGGTGCTTATGGACGAGAGTTTGCTCAGCTGTGTTGAGTGCGGCTCCTGCTCTTATGTATGTCCCTCTCGCCGTCCCCTCGTTGAAAATCACAGATTGGCTAAGGCTGATCTGCGTAAGACTCTGGCTGAAAAGTCCGAGAAGAAAGACTAAGGAGGTAAAGTGAAAAATGAATAAGCTTATAGTTTCATCCTCCCCTCACATCAGAACGAAAAAGGATACACCCAGCGTAATGCTTGATGTTATCATCGCTCTCCTCCCCACTCTAATCGCGGGTGTAGTGATCTACGGTATCCGCGCTCTGCTTGTGGTTGCTACCTGCGTGGTCAGCGCGGTCGTAGCTGAGTTCCTCTTTAATATTATTGCTAAAAAGGAACAGACTGTTTTTGATTTTTCCGCTATCGTTACCGGCCTTATCCTCGGTCTCAGCCTTCACGCTGATGCTCCCGTATGGCAGTGCGTAATCGGTTCTGTATTTGCTATCATAGTTGTTAAGTGTCTCTTCGGCGGACTCGGTGCAAACTTTGCTAACCCTGCCGTAACTGCAAGAGTATTCCTTCTTCTTTGCTTTGCAGATACTCTCAGCGGCGGAGCTCTTCCTCATGTGACCTCTAACCCTGAGCTTGTTGCAGGCGCAACTCCTCTTGAGGCGCTCAAGAACGGCGGCGATCTTCCCTCTCTTCTTGATATGTTCCTCGGCTGCAGAGGCGGCTCTATCGGTGAGGCTTGCATCCTTGCGCTCCTTATCGGTTACATTTATCTTGTTGCCCGTAAGGTGATCAACTTTGAGCTTCCCCTTATTTTCGTAGGTACTGTATTTGTTCTGTCCTTCGTAGTAGGCGGCGATGTAAATGCTGCTCTCTATCAGGTGCTTGCAGGCGGTCTTGTATTCGGTGCTGTATTTATGGCTACCGATTATGTTACCACCCCCATCACCCGTGTTGGTAAGATGATCTTCGGCTTTGGCTGCGGTCTGCTCACCTTCCTTATCAGACAGTACGGCGCATATCCCGAGGGAGCTTCCTTCGCAATTCTCTTTATGAACATTCTCTCTCCTTACATTGAAAAGTGGACAAAGCCCAGAGCTTTGGGAAAGGGAGGTAAGAAGTAATGGATATTAAGAAGTCATTAAAGGACGTCATTGTTCTTTTTGTCATCTGTGTAGTATTCACAGGTATTCTTGCGGCGACAAACTCTGTTACTGCTCCCATTATTGCAGACAGACTTAACGCTGCTGCAAACGAGGCTTATCTCGTAGTTATGCCCGATGCAAAGGGCTTTGAGGATGTAGACCTCTCCACATATGCTCTCCCCACTACCATTAAAGAGGTAAAGAAGGAGACCTCCGGTCAGGGCTATGTTATCAAGATTGAGACCAAGGGCTATGCAGACGGTCTCATAATCGTTGCAGGTATTTCTGCAGACGGTAAGGTGATCAACTCCACTGTTGTTTCCAACAACGAGACTCCCAGCAAGATTGGTACTCTTCTTAACGACGGTGAATATAATGCAAACTTCAACGGCAAGGGCCTTGACGAGGTTTCCGGCGTTGATACCGTTGCAGGTGTAACATACACCACAAAGGGTTATAAGAATGCACTTATTGATGCGATCAATGCTGTGACCATTCTCGGCGGCGGCTCTGTTGACCTTCGTACCGAGGAGGAGATCCTGAGAGATAACCTTAAGGCGGCTCTTCCCAGCGGCGGCGAGGCATTCACCGAGATGTTTATGGTTGAGATCGTTACCGGTGTTAACAAGATTTACTCTGCCGACAACGGTGCAGGCTATGTTTGCGTTATCGGTGAGGGTGATGAGGCTGAGTTTATCGGTGTTGAGGGCGGTGTTGCTCTTGGTGACAGCGCTAACAAGGCTGTTGCAGAGGCTGCTGTTGCTATCGTATCCTCCACCACATATGAGAATATTGATATTACCGAGTATGTAAACAGCGAAGACAGAACTACCAAGAGAATCTTCAAGAGCATCGTATCTCTTAAGAAGACCGCAACAGGTAACTATGTATTTGAGATCAAGGCATCCGGCTACGGCTCCGAGCAGATGGTTCTTCGCATTTCTATCAGTGCAGACGGTAAGATGATTGATTACTATACCGTAAGCCACAGCGAGACACCTACCTTCGGTGGCGGAAAGCTTGAGAGTGATTTCTATGATCAGTACTTCGTAGGTAAGAATGAAACAGAGAGTAATGCTGTTGATTTTGATGTTATCAAGAACGGTTCTACCGTAACTTCTAATGCGTTCAAGAAGGCAGTTACCAACTGCTTCACCGCAATTAATATTCTTGAAGGAGGTGCCACAAATGAATAAGAACAGTAAGCTTTGGACTGTACTTAAGGGTATTATTGCAGAGAACCCTGTTCTCGTTCTTGTCCTTGGTACCTGTCCCGCACTGGCAGTTTCCACCAGCATCGTATCTGCAATCTCTATGGGTATTGCGGCTACACTGGTTCTTGTCTGCTCCAATGTCGTAATCTCTCTTCTTAGAAAGATTATTCCCGACACCGTTCGTATCCCCTGCTACATCGTAGTTATCGCGGGATTTGTTACTATCGTGCAGATGCTTCTCCAGGCATATCTCCCTGATATCAACCAGCTGCTCGGTGTTTATCTTGCTCTGATCGTTGTTAACTGTATCATTCTCGGTAGAGCCGAGATGTACGCAAGAAAGCACGGTCCCCTTGATTCCGCACTTGACGGTCTCGGTATGGGTATCGGCTTCCTCGTAGCACTTCTTGCTATGGCTCTTATCAGAGAGCTGCTTGGCACAGGTACTATTGATCTCAGCGCGCTCGGTATGGAGTCCATCAAGATTCCTCTCCTTTCCGAGTACAACATTCCTCTTCTTGCACAGGCTCCCGGTGGATTCCTTGTTTACGGTATTCTGATTGCCATTGTTAACAAGATTGGTCCCAAGGCAGGCGAGGAGAAGAGAAAGAACTTCTCTTGTGAGAACTGTCCTTCCGCAAGCCTTTGCGGTAAGGTTTCCTGCTCTGAGAATGCAGAGCTCGTTTCCGCAAGCGAGAATAACACTCTTGTAGAAAATAATACCGAAAAGGAGGGCGCGTAAATGGATTTCAAGATGTTGATTTATATTATGCTTATGGGCGTGTTTGTAAACAACTACGTTCTTGTTAAGTTCCTCGGTATCTGTCCCTTCCTCGGTGTATCCAAGAAGTTTGATCAGGCTGCAGGTATGGGTGGTGCGGTTATCTTCGTTATGCTCGTTGCTACCGCTGTTACCTGGCCCATCCAGAAGTTTGTCCTTGATCCCAACAATCTCGGATACCTTCAGACCATCGTATTCATTCTCGTTATCGCGGCTCTCGTTCAGTTCGTTGAGATCATTCTGAAGAAGTTTATTCCCGCGCTTTACAAGTCTCTTGGCGTATATCTTCCTCTTATCACAACCAACTGTGCGGTTCTTGGTGTTGCTATCAACAACATCAACGACGGCTTTGATTTCGTAGAGTCCATGTTCTCCTCCCTCGGTGTAGGTCTCGGCTTCCTGTTTGCGATGGTTCTCTTCGCAGGCGTACGTGGCAAAATTGAGAACTCTCCCGTTCCCAAGGCTATGCAGGGTCTTCCTGTTACCCTGGTTGCCGCATCTATCGTTTCTCTTGCATTCTACGGATTTGCCGGCATAGTTGGCAATCTGCTTGGAATACAGTAAGGAGGTAGTAAAATGGAAATTATTACAGCTTTAATTGTTATTGGCGTAATCGCACTTATCTGTGCTATCGTTCTTACTCTTGCCGCTACCTTCTTTGCAGTTAAGGAAAATGAGAAGGTTGTTGCTGTCCGTGACTGCCTCCCCGGTGCAAACTGCGGTGCCTGCGGTTATTCGGGCTGCGACGGTTATGCTAAGGCTCTCGGCGAGGGCGAGTGTGACAATCCCAGTCTCTGTATCCCCGGCGGCGCTGAGGTTGCCGCTCAGGTTGGTGAGATCGTGGGTCTTGCAGCAGGTGATGTTGAGGCAAAGGTTGCTTATGTAGCTTGTAACGGACATTGCAAGCCCGAGGACAGAAAGTATGTTTATGACGGTATTCAGTCCTGTAAGGCTGCAAAGCTTACCTACTCGGGTGACACCGCTTGTACCTATGCCTGCCTTGGTTATGGCGACTGCGTAGCAGTTTGTCCCAAGGATGCTATTCACATCAGCACCGAAAACGGTGTAGCTGAGGTTGATCCTACTAAGTGTATCGGTTGTAGCCTCTGCGCTAAGACCTGTCCCAACGGCGTTATTCATATGCTCGGTGAGAGCGCTCGCGTTGTAGTGAAGTGCTCCAGCAACGACAAGGGTGCCGTAACCCGTAAGGCCTGCACCAACGGTTGTATCGGTTGTATGAAGTGTCAGAAGACCTGTCCTCACGGCGCGATCAAGGTTGAGAACAACCTGGCAGTAATTGATTATGAGAAGTGTACCGGCTGTGGCGCTTGCCACGAGGTATGTCCCGTTAAGTGTATTCATATTGAGAACTTCACCTGCGGAACTCATCTTTAATTCAGTAAACTGATTTTGAGTTTTGGGGCTTGATATAGGATATATGCCTATCGCCCCAAAACTCTCACTTTTTATTGAAATTGCCGTAAAAATATAATTTAAGTTTACAAAATAAGACAAAACGGAAAGGAAAAAGCATATGCTGAAGAAAATACTTGAAAACAAAAAACTGCTTTCGGATATAATTCTTGTCGGCGTGCTTCTGATCATCAGCCTTTCCGTTTTTCTTATTTGGTACCTCGGTAGCACTGAGGGGGCAACGGCGGTCGTTACCGTTGACGGCAAGAAGGTTGGTGAATATCCCCTTGCCATTGACGGTGTCTATTATATAAACGATGGCACCAACGTTCTCGCCATTGAGGACGGCAAGGCGTTTATGGTAGAGGCAAATTGCCCCGGATATCAGGATTGCGTTGAGACGGGTAAGATCTTCCGCGTTGGTGAAACCATCGTTTGTCTACCCAACAAGGTGGTCGTTGAGATCGTTGGAGAGGGGGATATGCTGATACAATGAGTAACAACAAAAAGCGGCTTGATACAAAGAGGCTTGTAACCCTGTCTGCTCTTATTGCCGTGGCTATGATCCTCTCATATATTGAGTCAATGATCCCCGCCTTTGTAGCCGTTCCGGGCGTGAAGGTAGGTCTGTCAAATATCGCCACCGTGTTTGCCCTGTATGCGCTGGGTTGGCCCTACGCCATAATCGTTTCGGTAATACGCGTGCTTTTGTCGGCTCTGCTGTTCGGCAACACAGTCAGCCTGATTTACAGTCTCTCGGGCGCGGCGCTTGCGCTCCTTGCTATGATCCTTCTGAAGCGGATTGACAGATTCTCTTCCGTTGGAATCAGCGTGGCAGGTGGCGTGTGCCACAACATCGGTCAGGTAATCGCTGCCTGTCTTGTTATGGAGACGGCTGCCATATCCTTTTACATCATTCCGCTCACAATTTCGGGTACGATTGCGGGTGTTGTGATCGGACTCGTGGCGGGAAATCTTGTTGAACGGGTAAAAAAGTATATATAATAAGCTCTCTTTTTGGTTAAAATGCGCCATAGAGAGCTTTTTTTATTATATTTTGATTATATCTTGTTTGACAAATAGTAGTAAATATGGTAGAATGAAAATGGCGCACTACCGCCGTTGCGCTCTTTGGCTTCGGCTAAAAACAGGCGGAGAATGAATTGAAAAATGAAACTGAACTACAAAAGAACCATACTCGTGGGCTTTGCGTTCTTCCTGATCAGCGCGTTCTGGCAGGCTTATGATGCAATAGTTCCGCTTGCACTCACCAACCACTTTGGTCTCCCCCAGACTATCTCCGGCGTGGTAATGTCGGTTGACAATGTTCTTGCGGTGTTTATGCTGCCTATCTTTGGTGCACTCTCAGACAAGGTTATGACTAAGTTCGGCAGACGTACTCCTTTTATTGTTCTGGGTACTGTTGCCGCTATCCTCTCCTTTATTCTCCTCACCGTTGTAAACGGTGTTCAGATCGGAGCTCTTGTTGATGCGGGTATAACCGATAAGTATAATACAGCCTACAATACATATACAGCCACCGTTGAGCAGCTCAATACAAGCTTTGACGCAGGCTCTATCACCGAGGCAGTCAAGAATGCGGGCATCGCCGAAGCAGATGCAGTTCTTACCGCGGTTAAGACCGAGCTGAGAGATCAGGCGCTTCAGCTTACTCTCAACAACATATGGCCCCTCGTAGGCTTTATCGGTATTCTTCTTGTTGTTCTTATCGCTATGGCTACCTTCCGCTCTCCTGCGGTTGCGCTTATGCCTGACGTTACTGTTAAGCCCCTTCGTTCCAAGGGTAACGCTATCATAAACCTTATGGGTACCGCGGGCGGTATTATCGTACTCCTGCTCAGCAATATATTCGGCATCTCCAAGAATCTCTATATGTCCTATACAGGCTATGTTATCGCCACCTGTGTGGTAATGCTTGTAGGTCTCGTTATCTTCCTTACAACAGTTATGGAGAAGAAGTGGGCAGAGGAGATGGAGCAGCAGACAAAGGAGCTTGGCCTTGAGGATGCTCCCGCTGAGGAGACCGCAGGCGAAAAGAGAGCTCTCAGCAAGCCCGAGCTTCGCTCTCTGCTTCTTATCCTTGCATCCGTTGCCCTCTGGTACATCGGCTATAACTCTATCACAAGTAAGTATTCTGTTTACTCCACCAACGTTCTCGGTGTTGACTACGGTCTCACTCTTATCGTTGCTCAGGCGGCGGCTATCGTAGCCTATATTCCCGTAGGTATCATCGCCTCCAAGTTCGGTAGAAGAAAGACTATTCTTGCAGGTATCACTATGCTTGCGACCGCCTTCTTCATCGGTAACTTTATCGGTGCTGGCACCAGCAACCTTGTTATGTACCCCATCTTTGCTCTCGCGGGCATTGGTTGGGCTACCATCAACGTAAACTCCTTCCCCATGGTTGTTGAGCTTGCTAAGGGTGGCGAGGTTGGTAAGTACACAGGCTACTACTACACCGCGTCTATGGCGGCACAGATCGTTGCTCCCATTCTCTCAGGCGCACTCTATGACCTCTTTGATATCTTCACCGGCGGAAACGGTATGAGATATGTATTCTTCGCCTTCGGTACTATTTTCGTAGTATTCTCCTTCATCACCATGTTCTTCGTTAAGCACGGTGACGCTAAGGCAGAAAAGCAGGATGCGCTCTCGGCTCTCGGCGGCGCAGATGATTAATTAAGAGGTATATATATGTTTCTTATACCTATTGTAATAGTTCTTGCCGTACTTTTCCTTATCTATCTCTTCCTCGTTGCACCGAAGAACAGAAAGGAAATGAGCAAGCATAAGAATAACCTTTATGCTCACCGCGGTCTGCACAACGACGAGAGGGCAGAGAACTCTATGTCCGCCTTCCGCGCTGCCGTTGACGCAGGCTACGGTATTGAGCTTGATATCCGTCTGTCAAAGGACGGCAAGCTTGTGGTATTCCACGACGATACTCTTGACCGTGTGTGCGGCAGAGAGGGCAAGGTTGTGGACTTTACCTCCGAGGAGCTTGCCTCGTTCTCGCTTCGCGGTACTTCAGACGGCGTTCCGCTCTTCTCTGATGTGCTTGCACTCGTGGATGGAAAGGTGCCTCTCCTGGTTGAAATAAAGGAGGATCCGGGCAACAGCGCAGTTTCGCTGGCAGCCTGCGAGATGCTCCGCGGATATAAGGGCGAATATATCGTTGAGTCCTTCAACCCCCTCTCGCTCGTTACGGTAAAGAAGAATATGCCCGAGGTTTGCCGCGGTATACTCTCTCACCGTTACTATGAGTATGAGCAGTATAAAAAGCCGCTGTATTTTCTTCTCCAGGCGCTGCTCTTAAACTTCCTTTGTCGCCCTGCGTTTATAGCTTATGATCACAGACACGCGAGTGCATTTTCACTCCGCTTCTGCCGAGCTATGTTCGGCGTTCCCACTATGGCGTGGACAGTTCGTTCTGCCGAGGAGGAGCACGAGGCTCGTAAGGCGGGCTTTGACGGAATTATCTTTGAGAATTATTTGCCTAACTAAAATAGACAAACAAAAATTGCCTCAGAAAAACTGCGGCAATTTTACATAAAAATGGGAGAAAAAGACTAACAAATGCACTTTTTTGTCGCTTTTTTGGGATAAAAAACCGTTATTTTCAACAATTTTTAATATTTTTTAATAAATGTATTGCAAAATCCTAAAAAATAGTGTAAAATAAGATATAAGCGAAACTATGCATAGGCGAGCTATGCCTTCGCGATAAATCCGAGGAAGGAGGGACCTTCGTGAGCAATAAGACTAATTTAGCCTTCTTTAATGCTTATATAGAGCTTGACAAGACCTGTGCTGACCGTATGGGAGTTAAGCAGGGCGGCGTGTCTGCCTATATTAACAAGCTTGTTGATATGAGATTTGCCCCCGGCAGAAGCGATATTCTTCCCAAGCTTATCAAGTACCGTAACTGCAGAAACAAGATAGCCCACGAGATGAATGCTATGATGGACTCAGGTGAGATCACCAAGTACGATGTCAGATGGATTCAGCGTTTCTCAAGATCGGTTGCTATGCGCTCTGACCCTGTTTCAAAATATGAGAGAAGGGCTTTCTGGTACTCCCTCTGGCGCAAGTTCTTTGCCGCTATTGTCGGCGCGGTGATTGCCGTTGTCGGCGTAGCGGGCTACTACCTGCTTGATTATCTTAATTTGTTCTAAAATAAAGCACCTGCTTTTGCAGGTGCTTTTTGTGTTAATAGCTACTTTCAATAGATTTTGTAATAGTGTCAACAGTACCGTCCTTGCCGGCGACCTTGAGCGTAAAGGTTGCCTTATATGTACCGCTGCCGGTTAAGGTAAAGGTGTGTAAAAACTGTCCCGATGTATCGGAGTGAATCGCGCTCCATGTATCCACCTCCGTCCAGAAGAAGAACAAAAATTGCTTTTCAATTTTATGTATAAGAGTGGTATATACAATGTATGTAGAGATTGCGGTTGTATGGTTAATTCACTTACTGACATAACCATTAAGGGCGTAGAGGATGAATTAGAGTCGGAAACAGAGTAGAATTATATATTATCCCTGTCAAATATCTTGACAGGGATATAAGAAAAAGTATATAATAAATTATTAAACAAAAGGAGTACTTATATGAAAACAGTAATTAAAATAATTGCCATTATATTGGCGGTTGTAATTTTCGGCTCTATTGTTTTGACGCTTGTTGGCGGCATTGATCTGAGGGCGATAAATCCTTGGCTTGATGAAGAAAAGGCATCCGACATTAATAAGATGGAGATCTTTAATTATAATTACGGCGTTGCTCCCAACAGCCAGGTAAAGTGCTTATACACCACTGACAAGGAGATAATATCCAACGCGCTTGATCATTACGGTGACGCAAGGATCTCTCCTGTTTGGAACATACTTGATATGGGACTCTATGTCGGCGGATTTTCAGAGGACATAGTATTTACATATGCAGACGGAAGCGGCGATAGAGTATCTATCAGTAACGGCTATTATATCGCCGGATTGTTCTTATTAAATATGAATACAACCTCCGACTTCAGTACTGTCGGTATGAACAGCTTTTTCAGATTTATGGCTAACGATGAGAGCTATAAGGTTTATACCGCGGGCGATGAAAAGAAGCTTGTAAAAGAGGTGAGCGACGGAGCTTCTGAGCTTGGCTTTGAGATATATGAGGGCGAGGCAGATAAGGCAGATGCAACTCATATTATAGAGACGTCATTCGGTACTGTATATGTCATTACGGATAAGATTTGTTATCTGGATATAAAGCAGGATCTTCTCGGTACGGGTGACGGCTACTTCACTCTTTACTCCGCAAGCTTTGATGATATTGTAAAATAATAAGAACCGCCAAGGGCGTAGAGGATGAATTAGAGTCGGAAACAGAGTAGAATTATAGATTATCCCTGTCAAATATCTTGACAGGGATATAAGAAAAAGTATATAATAAATTATTAAACAAAAGGAGTATTTATTATGAAAACAATTAAAATAATTGCCTTGGTGCTTCTGGTTGTTTTGCTTTCAGTGTTTGCAGTTGGGTGCATTAACAATGACTCTACGAACATGGATAAATGGAATGCTATGGTGACTTATGAAACGATAAAGCCAAATAGCTGTGAAATTACATATATGGATCTTCTTTCTTCCCAATTTCCCCGTCCGTATAGTCTGGATGCTGATAATCTCACCGGTTTTATTAGTTTTTTGAAAGAATCAAAGCTCTCCTTTGATGAGGTTAACTATACCGAGGAAGATAAATCGGCTACATTAAATGGATATTACTCCGTTCATATGGCTCATTATTCCGGAGATGACTATAATAGCGCGACCGACAAGATTGATTTGTTCTTCGTTGTTGGCAAGAATGGATATGTATATCTTTCCTTACCAAAAGAATCCGATAAAACTACGATCAAGTCAACCGCTCCCATAGATCTGAACGCATTTATAGAATACTACGAATCAGCAAAATAGGAACCGCACAGTCTTAGGCGGCTCCCATATAAATGTATTATAAAAAGGCAGAGGCGATATGTTTACGCCTCTGCCTTTTTTGTCTCAGAGCTTTTGTCCCGTTATATTTTCACATCAAATCTGTTTTTGCAGCAGGGACATACTACGGTGTGCTTGCCCTTTTCCTTCGGCAATCTCAGATTGTTTTTGCAGCGGGGACACTTCTTATACACGTGGGTCTTTCTGTCTCGCACCTTGCACTTCTGCAGGTTGAAAAACTTTTTTACCTTCTCAAATACTGCGATGAACTTTTCATTTTCTTGCTGTCTTTTGCTAACATTTCTTGACATTACGCGGTAAATTGCGTAAATAAACAGTCCTGTCTCCAGCAAATATATAACAAGAGAATTGATAAACCAGTTTGCAACTATAAGTACAATACAGACGCCAAGCAGAAAATAATACAGTTTGTCAATACCGTATCTGCCCACCATAAACGAAGCTATCCGCTCTCTGAAGGTGGGGCGACGATTGTTATTATCCATAATAAACTCCTTGTAGGATCGTTATAGAATAATTATATATCACCCGCGTGCGCGAGTCAACCGCAAAGCCTAATAATTTACAACCGAGTGGTTAAAAGTTAACAGTTTATTTAATCTTCTTCCATAAGCTTTGCTCTGTATCTCTGGATAAGTCCGGAGGCGATACAGCCGAGGCAGAGCAGTACGATGGATACGAAGATGAGTATAGCGCAGTTCATAAAGAAGTCCTGGGGCAAAATGCGGATGATCTCATCCTCATACCAGCTGAAGAGCCAGTTGTCCTTGCCGGGGAAGAAGATCTTGTGGAAAACGGTAAAGGCGGCATCAAAGTTTATTGCCACAAGACCGCCGATAATGGCAAATCCGCCCAAAAGATATGCACCCGAGGAAAAGGCAATATTCATACCAAAGGGACGCCAGAGCTCAAAGACACCCGCCTTCTTCAGTATCATCAGCAGGACAAAGCCCACAAGCGAGATGACAAAGGCGTAGGCGTTCAGATCAAAGAGACCCTTGCAGTCTACGAAGTGGTCCTTGCCCGACTCGGAATATTTGAATATACCCGTCTTGAACTCGCAGCCGGGTACGGTCAGATAGTCAAGCAGCTCGTCATATGCGACGATTATATCCTCCTTCTCGGCTCCGGAGTAGGCGGGAATGTCCAGCAGATCTACCTGTATGTAGTAAAAGGGTCTGAAGTAAATGGGCAGACCGATTGAAAATGTCACTATAAGCAGTGCGATAAAAATGCCCAGGAGGGCGGTAAGCAGTTTGTTTTTCATAAACGACTTCCTCTATATTAGTATACTCTATTGTAGCATATTATTCGCTCTCTGTCAATAAAAAAGGAACGGACGGGCCGTTCCTTTTGTTTTATTCCTTTGCCTTGATGATCTGAACGGGCTTGATAGCCTTTATTTTGATCATAGGTATCACCATTGATGCCGCCGCCAGAATGATCACCAGCGCACAGTTTGCAAAGGCGATGAAGGGATCGTATCTCAGGAAGTGGAGATCAAATACGATCCAGGTGGGTGCTATGGTTTTGATAGAATTGATCAGCACATCGTTTGCTACATCAATATAGAGATAGTAGCCAACGGTAGACATTATACAGGTAAGGGTTACGATGAGTCCGACCTGCAGACCGAAGATAGAGAATACCGTCTTATTCTTCGTGCCGAGTGCCTTGAGAATACCGATATCGTGCATCTTGTCGTTTATCATCTTGGAGGAGAAGCTCACCAGGATGAAAATTACTCCTATGTAAAGGAATATAGAGATCAGCTTGAAGATGGGCACGAATACATCTACGGCACGGGTCATTGAGTGAATACCCTCAATAATTGAGCTTTGGTAGCTGTATCCTGACTCCTCCACAATGCCTATCATACTGTCAAGACCCTCTATGCCGTTAAAGTAGAAGCCGTAAATAAATACGGTGTCCTGATAGAACTTGCGGTACAGATCCTCAGACACATAATTTGCAGACGGGGAAAGACCGCTGATATATACGGTTTCCTCAAAGAGAGGATGCTCGTTGTTTACGTCATATCTCATAAAGTGAGAGAGCTTTACCTCGTGTGGAACAAAGCTTGTAAGATTGTTTGGGGTGTATTGTGTGCCGAAGAGATCATTGTAGAGGCTGTAGTTCAGTACCATTGTATTTTCGCGATCCATTACAACATCGTTCGCTCTTACAATGCTGATAAGCTCCTTGTCTTCGTTGTAGAAGGCGCAGTAGGGCATACTTTTTGCCGCGATGGCGCAGAACTCCGCGATCCTTGCGTTCTTGGGAATGGGGATGTAGTCTGATACGCATCTGCTGCCGTTTTCAACCAGCGAGCCCGTCACCGAGAGATAGCTTTTATCGTTAGCGACCATTTGCTCCATATCAATAGCCTCATATCCCGCAAATCTCAGGGTCGCATATCCCTTTTTGTACTGCTCGTCATTCTCGTTGAAGTATTTTTCAATTCCCTTATTATAGGTTACGCGAATGTACTTTGCTCCCTCGGGAATCTCGGGGGCGGTTGTGGTGTATCTCCAGGAAGAGACCGACTCTGCCTCGGGGATTATAGTTCCGTTGTTTTCAACAGATACCATATTGCTTGTTGCATCGGAGTAAACAAGGTGGTCGGCAAAGACCAGCTTATGATAGTTGGTGTAGTAGAAGCTCGCCGCGCTTGTGTAATCCTCAAGGAAGCTTGAGTTCAGAGAGTAGGTAAGCCCCAGTCGGTTGTATACATCGTCAAGAAATGCTGCGGCGTCATCGTCGGTAAAGAGCGATGAGTCCATCTTCAAGCTTCCGTTTTTGATCCTGTCAAAGAGCACTCTATGCTCCTCGGTGTAATCGGTATCAATTATTGCATTGATGATAAATCTGTCGCTGGGCCATTTTGAGTAGATAATACCGTTTTCAACAATATAATTATAATCCTTACCCTTATAGGAATTAGAAAGGGAGAGTATGGCGTCAGCAACATAATCGGTGATAATAACTCCAAGCGGGTCAAACTGACTTCTTTTTGCACAGTATTCAAAATCACCGAACTTCTCTTTGAGAAACTCCTCATCCACGGCAATAGTTCCCAGTGTCTCTGTTATAAAGATGCTGTTGGTCACAAACCTGGATGCCTTACCCATCAGGGTGCTTCCCGATCTGATGGGAATGGAGTAGTTTATAATGGGATAGATATCTCCTTTATATCCTGCCTCGCGGAAGATCTCCGCTTCGCTCTCGTCAACAGATACTATATAGTCGGTGGTGAGATGATTTTTAGCGGTATCGTTCATGTCCTTGATGGCTATCATAGAGTCAAGGTTGTCCTTTTTCATTTCGTCTACGATAACATCACCCGAGCTGAACGCGGTTATGGTCTGCGCCAACGACATAATCACCATAATTACCGCCACCATAAATGCGGATAGTACAATGGATACAGTTTTGTTTTTTAAGAACTTGCCTGCCAGACCAATCTCCTTTTTGAAGGTAAGGTTCTTGGTCTTTATTGATATCTTCTTGTCGGTTTTTTTCACACTCGTCGTGGGCAGGAACTTGTCGGTGCGCTTCATCAGCATAGCGGGCTTGTTGCAGGCTCTGTTGATGAGAGAAATGTCATTATTGCTGAGGGGCATATCGTGGGGATAGAACAGAACACCGTTAAACAGGGTGACCTTGTCAAAATAATCGGGATTTCTCGTTCTGTCCTCAATGATCTCGCCGTGCCTAAGCTCAATGATGCGGTCGGCATATTTGTTTGAGTCGGGAATGTTGTGCGAAACAACGAGTATGAGACATTCTTTGGAGAGCTCCTTCAGTAGCTCAAGTATAGAGCGCGAGGTGTTCGTATCAAGGTTTCCCGTAGGCTCATCGGCGAGGATTATACGGGGGCTCTTTACGATAGCTCTCGCAATAGCAACTCTTTGCTGCTCACCGCCGGACAGCTCGCGAGGATATCTGTTTCCATAGCCCGCAAGGTCAACCTTTTCCAGTGCTGCGCTGACCTTTTTATAGTCCTTTTTTCTGTTCAGATCCAGCGAGAGCGCGATATTTTCGTGCACCGTCAGCTCCTCTATCAGATGATAGTCCTGGAAGATAAATCCGATATGAGTATTTCTGTAATCGCAGAAATCCTTCTCCTTAAAGGTGGAAAGATCGTTGCCATCAACCTCAATTTTTCCCGAGGTGATGCTGTCAAGTCCGCCGATCAGATTGAGCAGGGTGGATTTGCCGCTGCCGCTCTTACCGAGAATAAAGATCAGACCCGTATCGGGTAGGGTGAGATTGATGTTTTTCAGAGCCTGAAACTTCTTTAGCTTTTTTGATTTGTAGATTTTGTTGAGAGAGCTTATTTTGATCATATTCTGTCCTGTTTTTTTATTATTTTCACTAATATTTTAACATACAAAATATGCCCTGTCAATGAAATTATTAAAAATTATTAAGAAATATTAAGAAATATTAAGAAAATGAAAAAGGAACGGACAAGCCGTTCCTTTTTATCTGTTTTTTCGTGTAAATTATACACCCGAGTAAGCCGCAAATCCGCAGTCAATGGGGAGAACCACACCGGTGATAGCAGATGCAGATCTGTCATCGGTGAGGAAGAAAAGACCGCCGAGAAGCTCCTCAGAGTCAACAAAGCGACCCATGGGAGTTCCGTTAAGGATCTTTGCGCTACGTGCGGTGGGAGTGCCGTCCTCGTTGAAGAGAAGGGCGCGGTTCTGGTTGGAAACCAGGAAGCCGGGAGCGATAGCGTTGCAGCGGATGCCTGTGCCTGCAAAGTGAGTCGCAAGCCACTGAGTGAAGTTGGAGATACCTGCCTTAGCCGCAGAGTATGCGGGGATCTTGGTAAGGGGAATGTATGCGTTCATAGAGGAAATGTTGAGAATGTTACCGCACTTGCGCTCTACCATATCCTTTGCAAAGGTCTGGGTGGGGAGCAGAGTACCCTGGAAGTTGAGCTTGAATACAAAGTCAACACCGTTGGGATCAAGATCAAAGAAGGACTTGCCGCCTTCCTTAGCCTCGTGCTGATACTCGTTGTCGGTGGTAGCTCTGGGGTTGTTACCGCCTGCGCCGTTGATAAGAATATCACATGGACCGAGATCGCGGAGAACTGCCTGGTGTACCTCCTCAAGAGCTACGGGATCAAGCACGTTTGCCTTGTATCCTACGCAGGTAAAGCCCTCTGCCTGAAGCTCCTCAGCAAGCTTCTTTACAGCATCCTCGTTAAGGTCAAGAGCAGCTACCTTAGCACCTGCCTGAGCATATGCGCGAGCCATATCGCCGCAAAGAACGCCGCCCGCGCCGGTAACTACTACAACCTTACCGGAAAAATCTACATTAAGGGGAAGATTAATCATTTTTATACGCCTCCAAATATTATTTATCAAGCTTATCAAGCATATCCCATACGCCCAGCATATACATAATGCCGAGGGCGCGGTCGTAAAGACCGTAGCCGGGGCGAACATTACCGGGCTTCTCATCCCAGAGATGTCTGCCGTGGTCGGGACGGATATAGCCCTTGTAGCCGCAATCGTGATATGCCTTGAGAATGTCAAGTATACCTGTATCGCCGTCACAGTCTCTGTGGCTCGCCTCGGAGAAATCACCGTTATCAAAATGCTTTACGTTTCTGATATGAGCAAAGGCAATTCTGTCGCAGTGCTTTCTTACGATGTCGGCAACGTTGTTGTCGGGGTTAGCGTTAAGGCTACCGGAGCAAAGTGTGAGACAGTTGTAGGGATCGTCAACCATAGAGAGGAAGCGGTCAATGCTGGGGCCGTCAATGAGCAGACGGGGCAGACCAAAGATATCCCAGGGCGGATCGTCCATATGGATAGCCATCTTGATGTCGCACTCGCGGCAGGTAGGCATAATTGCCTCAAGGAAGTACTTGAGGTTTGCCCACAGCTTCTCGTGGTCAACATCTGCATAATCCTTGAAGAGCTGATCAAGCTTTGCCATTCTCTCGGGCTCCCAGCCGGGGAAGGACATATTGTACTTCTCGGTGAAATCAAGGATGTACTTCGCCATAGCATTGTAGTCATCCTGGATCATACCCTTCTCGTAGAAGAGGGCGGTAGAGCCGTCGCCAACCTCGTGGAAGAGGTTGGATCTTGTCCAGTCAAAGATGGGCATAAAGTTATAGCAGATAACCTTTACACCGAACTTGGAGAGATTTCTGATGGTCTGCTTGTAGTTCTCAATATACTGATCACGGGTGGGGAGGCCGATCTTGATGTCGTCGTGTACATTTACAGACTCAACAACATCACCGTTGAAGCCGTATGCGTGGAGCTGATCCATTACGGTAGCAATTTCTTCCTCGCTCCATACCTCGCCGGGCATCTTGCTGTGAAGAGCCCATACGATACCCTCAACACCGGGGATCTGCTTAATGTCAGAGAGCTTGATACGGTCATTACCTTCGCCGTACCATCTGAATGTCATTTGCATATTTTTTCTCCTTTTTAGGAATTAGTTCTTTTCCTTCTTGGGCTTGGGAACCTTGATGTGGCTAAGCTTCTTGTTAAGCTTAAGGAGATCCTCTTTGGTGAACTTAGCGTTCATCATACCGCCCGCCATAGTGATAAGACGGAGAACGGTAAAGCCGTTGAGCATAGACATCATATCCGATGTGACCTCAAAGCCCATAGCCTTAGGCTTCTCGCCCTTCTTACCCTTCTTGCCACCGCCGAGCATTTTGCCCATAAGCTTCATAAAGATAAGCTTGCCGCGAAGTGTGCCGAGAACCTCGCCCATCTTGGAGTTAAGAGAGAGGTAACCGGGCTTTTCCTTAATATCAAACCAGTTGAGGATTACACCCTTTTCTACAAGGCGATATGCCTCATTGAAGGTATCAACCTTGTTAATTGTGCTCTCGTCGGTCTGGTCGCCGGCAACAGCCTTGATGCTGGATGTGCCAACGTTGGGTACATCAAAGTAGAAGAAGTGATCGGGAGCAGTCTTCTTGCCAACAGACTCACCGTTAACAAAGAGCTCTACCTCGGGGAGGTTGGAGTAAACTGTGATCTTGGTAACATCCTCAACTCTGTCCACATATCTCTTGGAGCAGATATGTACAAAGGGAGCATCCTCAGGGGATCTGAGCCAAGCCTTGTAAGCGTAGAAGGAGTCCTTCTTGTACTTACGGTCCATGGTCATAAGACCCTTGTGGTTCTGACCGTTCTCGCCGCCCTCGTTTCTTGCGTCTGCGCCGAAGTCAAACATGTTCCATACGTGAGTTGCCCACATATAGGGTCTGGTGTAGAGCTGCTTGATAAGCTCCTCGTGGTAGTATGCCTGATACTCCTCGGTGT
>JAZSIK010000069.1:0-4649 GCA_045533775.1 Eubacteriales bacterium | reverse complement strand
GATCATATTTTTCTTAGCATCCTCAATTCCCTTGCGGATCGCATCGGGAACCTCGGCTGCCTTACCAAGGCCGTAGCCTACGTGACCATTTCCGTCGCCTACTACCATGATAGCTGCAAAACGAGCGATTCTACCGCCCTTTACGGTCTTGGAAACACGGTTTAATACAACAAGCTGTTCCTGAAGATCAAGTTCAGCTGCATTAATTTTGTTTGCCATGTTAAACTCCTTATAGAATGTTTCTTTTTCTGAAACAGTGTATAAACCGGCGATTAGAACTTGAGGCCGCCCTCGCGAGCGCCTTCAGCTAATTCCGATACACGTCCGTGATAAATGTAGCCACCGCGGTCAAATACTACTGCGGAAATGCCCTTTTCAAGTGCGCGCTCTGCGAGAGTCGCACCAACCTTACGAGCTGCTTCCTTGTTGGAGCCGATGCCCTCAAAGGATGCCTCGTAGCTGCTTGCGCTTGCAAGTGTTACACCTGCAACGTCGTCAATTATCTGAGCAGAGATATGAGCGTTGGAACGGTAAACTGCAAGACGAGGTCTTTCAGCAGTGCCGGAAATCTTGCCGCGTACTCTCTTATGTCTCTTAAGACGCTGTGCATTACTATCGATTCTTTTAACCATCTTTCGTATCTCCTTTCATTATTTACCGGTCTTACCAGCCTTACGGCGGATGTGCTCACCGGAGTACTTGATACCCTTACCAAGGTAGGGCTCAGGAGGTCTCTTGGATCTGATAACGGCTGCCATCTGACCAACTGCCTGCTTGTCAATACCCTTAACAAGGATGGTGGTCTGGTCGGGACATGCGAAAGTAACGCCGTTAGTCTCTTCAAATACAACGGGGTGAGAGTAGCCGAGACCGAGAACGATCTTGCCAGCCTGCTTCTCAACTCTGTAACCTACACCTACGATCTCAAGCTTCTTCTCATAGCCCTTGGTAACACCAACAACCATGTTGTTAAGAAGTGTTCTGGTGAGACCGTGAAGAGAGCGGTTTTCCTTCTCGTCGTTAGGACGGGTAACAAGGATCTTGTCGCCATCCTGGGTGATGGTAAGCTGACTTGCGAAAGTCTGATTGAGTTCGCCGAGGGGGCCCTTTACAGTAACAACATTGCCATCAGCAACGGTTACGGTTACGCCTGCGGGAACGGTAATAGGTTCTCTACCAATTCTTGACATAACTTACAAACCTCCCTTTCTTACCATACGAAGGCGAGGATCTCGCCGCCTACGTTTGCCTGTCTTGCCTTCTTATCGGTCATAACACCCTTAGAGGTAGAAACGATCGCAATACCGAGACCGTTCATTACCTTGGGCATATCCTCACAGTTGGAGTAGATACGAAGACCGGGCTTGGAAACTCTCTTAAGGCCGTGAATAACCTTCTGCTTGCCGGGAGCGTACTTGAGGGTCACACGAATGATGCCCTGCTTGCCGTCCTCAACGATCTGATAGTTCTTAATGTATCCTTCCTCAAGGAGAATCTGAGCGATTGCCTTCTTAAGGTTGGATGCGGGAATATCAACAGACTCATGCTTTGCATCATTAGCGTTTCTAATTCTGGTGAGCATATCTGCGATAACGTCTGAAATTTGCATTTTAATTTCCTCCTATATGCAAGTTTGTTTTTCTTGCTGCCGACCAACCCTGAGGCTGTCGGCGGCATATCGGGGGTTAAAGCTCAAGGTGCGGGCGTAAGCTTTGCCCGTCCTTTTGAGACATTCCTACCGATAGTTGGAGAGATGCGAGGCATCTCAAAAATTAAATTACCAGGATGCCTTTCTTACTCCGGGGATCTCGCCCTTGTATGCGAGCTCACGGAAGCAGATACGGCAGATACCGTACTTACGAAGATAAGCATGAGGTCTGCCACAGATCTTGCATCTGTTGTATGCGCGAGTAGAGAACTTGGGTTCTCTCTGCTGCTTGAGTATCATTGACTTCTTTGCCATTTTCGTTTCTCCTTAATTTGCAAAGGGAGCGCCCATAAGCTTGAGCATCTCTTTTGCTTCTTCGTCGGTGTTAGCGGTAGTTACGAACACGATATCCATACCGCGGATCTTCTCTACCTTGTCGTACTCAATCTCAGGGAAGATGAGCTGCTCCTTAAGGCCGAGTGCATAGTTGCCTCTGCCGTCAAAGCCATTGGGGTTGATACCCTTGAAGTCACGAACTCTGGGAAGTGCGAAGCTGAAGAGCTTATCCATAAACTCATACATTCTCTCACCTCTGAGGGTTACCTTAACGCCGATCTTCATGCCCTCACGGAGCTTGAAGTTTGCTACGGACTTACGAGCGAAGGTAGGAACTGCCTTCTGGCCGGAGATAAGAGTGATCTCTTCAATAACCTTATCAATAACCTTGGAGTTGTCCTTTGCGTCGCCGCAACCAACGTTAATAACTATCTTGTCAAACTTCGGGATCTGCATTACCGAAGTATAACCGAACTTGCTCATAAGGGCGGGAGCTACTTCAGCCTTATACTTTTCAGAAAATCTAGACATTTTTCACTACCTCCTTATTATATTTCTGCGCCGCACTTAGCGCATACTCTTACCTTCTTGTCGCCTACAACCTTGTGGTGTACGCGTACACCCTTGTTGCACTTAGGGCAAACAAGCTGTACCTTGCATGCATACATAGCAGCCTCGGTCTTAAGAATCTGGCTCTTGTCGCCCTGGCGACGAGCCTTTACGTGCTTGGATACGATGTTCGCACCCTCAACGATTACCTTGCCCTCCTTGGGAGAAGCAGCAATAACCTTGCCCTTAACACCCTTGGACTCACCGGAGAGAACGACAACGGTATCGCCGGACTTAACGTGAAGCTTTTCCATTATTCAATTACCTCCTGTGAATTAAAGTACCTCGGGAGCGAGAGACATGATCTTGGTGAAGTCATGCTCACGAAGCTCTCTTGCTACCGGGCCAAAGATACGAGTACCTCTGGGGGTCTTGTCTTCCTTAATAATAACTGCAGCGTTCTCATCAAACTTGATGTAAGAACCGTCTGCACGGCGAATTTCCTTAACGGTTCTAACTACAACCGCCTTTACAACGTCGCCCTTCTTAACAACGCCGCCGGGAGCTGCCTTTTTAACAGCGCACACAACGATATCACCCACGCCTGCATAGCGACGGCCTGTACCGCCAAGTACTCTGATGCAAAGAAGCTCTTTAGCGCCGGTGTTATCAGCGACTTTCATTAAAGATTCCTGCTGAATCACTGTTTTTTCCTCCTTTTTCGGTAAACCTTTAATCTACCTACTGGTTTAGTGATGTTCAAAAATACGAATAAATTGTAAATATTACTTTGCCTTTTCTACGATTTCAACAAGTCTCCATCTCTTTGTAGCAGAAAGAGGTCTTGTCTCCATCACAGCAACCTTATCGCCGATGCCGCACTCATTCTTCTCATCGTGAGCGTGGATCTTTACGGTTCTCTTAATGATCTTACCGTACTTGGGGTGGCGAACGTTGTCCTCAATAGCAACGACGATGGTCTTATCCATCTTGTCGGAAACTACCTTACCAACTCTTACTTTTCTAAGCTTACGAGTTTCAGTCATTTTCATTACCTCCGTTACGCATTCTTCTCGCGAAGAACGGTCATTACGCGAGCAATGTCATGCTTAACATCTTTGATTTTGTGAGGATTTTCAAGCTGCTGCACCTCAAGCTGGAAGCGAAGATTGAAAAGCTCTTCCTTGAGCTCTGCAAGCTTTGCGTTGAGCTGCTCTGTGCTCATCTGTCTGAGTTCTGATGCCTTCATTGCTTAAACCTCCTCATTTTCCTTCATAACAAACTTACACTTGATAGGAAGCTTGTGGGAAGCGAGACGCATAGCCTCTTTTGCCTGCTCGGGAGTAACGCCATCCATCTCAAACATTACTCTGCCGGGCTTAACAACTGCTACCCAGTACTCAGGAGATCCCTTACCGGAACCCATTCGGGTCTCAGCAGGCTTCTCAGTGATAGGCTTGTCAGGGAATATTTTAATCCATACCTTACCGCCACGCTTTACGTATCTGGTCATTGCGATACGGGCTGCCTCGATCTGGTTGGAGGTGATCCAAGCAGGCTCGAGCGCTACGAGGCCGTAGGAACCGTTGCTGATGGTGTTACCGCGAAGGGCCTTACCTGTGAGACGTCCACGCTGCACACGTCTACGCTTAACTCTCTTAGGCATTAACATTAGTTGTTACCCCCTTCGTTGTTTCTTCTGAAAGGACGCTGACCGTCGCGGCGCTGCTGACCGTCTCTTCTCTGAGGACGTCTGTCGTTACGGTTGTTGTCGTTTCTTCTACGAGGTCTCTCGGGACGCTCGCTTCTCTGGTTCATACCCTCTGCAAGAACCTCACCCTTGTAGATCCAAACCTTAACGCCGATCTTACCGTAGGTGGTGTTTGCCTCCCAGAAACCGTAGTCAATGTCAGCTCTGAGGGTCTGAAGGGGAATTTTACCTTCGTGGTAGTGTTCGGTACGAGCAATCTCTGCACCGCCAAGACGGCCGGAGCAAGCTACCTTGATACCCTTAACGCCGAGTCTCATGGTTCTGCCGATAGCGAGCTTCATCGCTCTACGGAAGGAAACTCTCTTCTCAAGCTGTGCTGCGATAGACTCAGCAACAAGCTGTGCG
>JAZSIK010000049.1:0-35477 GCA_045533775.1 Eubacteriales bacterium | reverse complement strand
CTTTTCGGTAAGATCATAGCCGTAGCTCTTAGTGCTTGTCGCCGTGCTCGGTATATCCCCCGTGGTATAGGCATACTCCTTTACCGAGGATATTCCTCCAATTTCATTATACTCATAAACGAAAGTCTTGTCAAGAGCTTTGTTGTTTTCCCTTATAAGCTGGCCGAAGGAGTCGTATACATAGGTGGTATTGGCATCGGTGTTTACGCTATCGCTCTCGCCTGTAATTCTGCCATGCGTATCGTAAGTATAAGATACATTGTTGATCGTAGAGCCGTTCTTTACATCTACAACCTTAGAAAGTCTGGTTTTATTATAGGTTATGTTTCTATCGTATGTGTTGCCAAGGTTGATCAGCTTTCTTTTTATTCTCTTATAGGAGTCAAAGTAGTTGGTGGCGGTTGCCTTTGATACTCCGTTTACAAGGTATGAGGCGGAGCCTATTCTCTCATCGGCGTCAGGGGAATCTTCTTCAGTAAGATAGGTGAACTCGTTGCCTACTGTCATACCGTTTACGGTATAGGTGTTTTTATTCAGTCTGCCGAGGCTGTCGTGCTCAAATATCTCCTCGCTAAGCTTTGTTCCCGAAGAATTGAATACACCAACCCTTGACAAACGGTCTCTTTCATAGGCATATTTTGTTTTCTCGCCCGAGATAAGATCGGTTGAGCTTGCGAGCTTGGCGCTGCCGTTGTATGCTCCCAGTAAGGAATATCCGCTTTCGTCAGAATAAAACGGGAGAACATCGTATGCGTATGAGATCAGATCGGTTTCTGAGCGCAGCTTTCTAAGCTTTTGATACTTATCGGTTTTACATTCCATACTGTATACCGGATTCACTGACGTGGGGTAAAAAACAGTATCGGTTTTCATTCCTAACTCATCGGGAGTATCGTTGAAGGTGCGACTCTCAATCAGAGATCCAAGCTTGCTCACGCCTGATAGCCTGTCATCATAATAGGTAAATCCGTAATTAAGCGAGCCGTGGGTCAAGCCGGAAAGATTTCCGTTTGTATAGCTAAAGCTATGCAGCCTGCTCGCTCCGTCACCGCCTGCAAACGTCTTGGATTCAAGAGCGCTCATATCATCATCAAAATCGTCTGTAACGCTCGCGCCGTCGCCGACTGTCGTTTTTGTTACAACGCCCCAGATAAGATTTGTGGTGTAGGTGGTTGTCACATTAAACTCGTCTGTGGTTGATACGAGTCTGTAGCTTGTTAGGTCATAATTGGCAGAGCTTATCATACTGCCTCCGACGGTCTTTTTCTTGACCAATCCCGTTCCTTTTTCCATTTCATCAAGCATATATTCATAGGTGGTAACGATATCGTCCGAGGCTGATGATCCCTCGTCGCTTTGAACAGAGGAGATAACATCCAGATGTTCATTGTATGTAACGGTGAGATATGGATTATTATCCTTCAGACTATAAGTCTTGAGGTTGACATTTCCGCTTTCGTCGGTATAGAAATTAGTTTTGGTAACAAGCTCCTGTTTTTTTACATATTTCCTTGTGCCGATTGCCGCCTGATCTATATACAAGGTCTTTTCAGCGGTCGCTCCGGTTGGAGTGTATCTGACGCTTAGGCGACCTGCGTTGCTTATTATTCCGCGACAGTCGTTATAGTAGATTTCATTTTTATAGATCTCCTCTCCGTACATCTGATTGATCTTATATTTCAGCAGGTCATTGACTGTAAAGTTGTACAGATCCTCAGACAACTCATCTTCCCCATTGTAAAACGCGAGGTCTTTTGACAAAGAAATTGCTTCATTTTCCTCCTCATTAAACAAAAAGCCCTCGGTATTAAGCAGATTGTTGTAGTCTTCCGCGGTCAGTCTTCCTGCGTTCTGGAAGGTTATTTTTACATCTCTGGAGGAGATTTGATCTATGGGATCAAAATAGTCGTTTTCTGCCATAGATGTGAGCCTGAAGGACACCTCCATAGTTGAAAAATCCGATGTGTGAGCTCTTAAAGAGAAGAGCATCCATCTGTTTGGCGCGAGGTCTGTCAGGGTATAATTGACGTAATTTGCACCCATATAATCTCCGACTCTCACAACACACGATGACAAACCTTCAACCACCTTAACCCAGCCTGATACTATAATAAATCCGGATGGAAATTGGTTCGGAAGTGCTGCATTAGGGGTCCACTTGTTTCCATCGTTATTGCTCAGCGGAACACCGTCTGAGACTTTATATACACCCGATACCTGTCCTTTTTCGTATATATGTACATCTCCGCTATAAATATAATTGTTGTTACCGTTCGGATCGTAAAACTGATCCGATTCATACATATAAGTGGGCCTGTTATCTTTGTATTGTACGGTTGTTGATACATTGTTTTTATCGCTGATTTCAAGCAAATTAAAATTGCCTGTATCAAGAATGTTCAGGAAGGAGTAGCAAACATTGTCAACGGTTTTGTTTCCGATCTCCTTAGTTACCCCTATGGAAGAATCATTTTTCAGGCACGTCAGCCTGTGAGAAAAGACATTAGAATAAACACCGTCCGTATTTGTGGAGTATGCGGTGAACTCTCCGTTTGAATAACCGATGTGGTAATCAACACTTGAATAGTGCTTCAGCGTTAGCCCGGTCTCGGAATATACCAGGTTTATTTCGCACTGAATGCTACCGTTGTATAAATATCTGATGCGCGAAAGCATCCCGGTTGTTGAATTATAGATAAATATTATACTCCTTGTTGTTCTGTAATCAATCTTACTCAGCCTTGAAGCAGAATCATAGGTATAATCTAAGAACATTACACCGTATTTATCTTCCATAGAAACAATTAATCCCTCAGGAGTAAAATGTTCCTTACTTAGATCCGGGTTAACAACAGTAAATCCTTGCGTAGGCCTTCTGACTATCCTCTGAGAATCGTCAGTAAAGGCAAACCTATCCCCGCAATCGTTAAGCGCAACGACAGCGCCGTTGCCGTCCTCATAGCTTATAGGAACTCCGTTAGATCCGTTAGACATAATAAGCCTTTTCTGCATATTAAGCTTATATCCGTTGGCAATACAATATGGGTTGGCTGTTAGCTTGGATTGAAAAACCAACGACAAATTAATTGTATGCTGCACATCGCAAAAAGAAAGCAGCGGTAGCTCATATATAAAATCCGTTCTCGGAGCATCTAATCTGATGCTTCCTACATCATAGCTTTTTATGTAACTCATAATTACCTCCGTTTTTCCCGTATTTTCATAATCCTATCTTTTAATGTCTTTTAATGAATATATTAATTGAACATCGGCGTTACCTCCTTTTTGCTCTTTGATTATAGTTTACAAAATACACTACTCATTTTTTGTCACTTTTTCTTCAAAAGTAAAAAATATTTTTGGGGGTAATTAATAACAGGCTTTCAACTAAAAAACGGCACCGTTTGGTGCCGTTTTTTATCATTTGCTTTTTACTGCCAGTCAACAACGTTGACCCAGCTCATGAGCAGCTCGCGCTCGGTGGCGTTGCCCTTTACCGACTGAGAGGCGGCTACTATAGGCATCCATTTCTGCACATACTGCTTTGCTGTGTCGCTCTTCTTGCAGAAGAGGTCAAGGTAGCTTTCGGCGGCGTCTCTGTCGCCCGAGAGCATAAAGGTGAGGTAGGTCCTCGCCGCGTCGGCAGACGCGTTGCCCTGGGTGGCGTGCGCCCAGTCAATGATATAGGGCGTACCGTCCTCTGCGATTATCACATTAGAGGGGCAGAGGTCACCGTGGCAGAGCTTGTCGTGCTTTGGCATACCCTCAAGGCGGGTGTGCAGCTCATATCTTACGGTGGCGTCAATCTTAGACGAGGAGATCTTGCGGTGCATCTTGTCCTTCAGCTTGGTGAGCAGGGGACATTTTTTCTCGTGTATGGACAGCTGTATATCTACCAGCAGCTCAATATAGCTCTCCTTCTTCTCGGGGCACTCCTTCATCAGCTGGGAGAGGGTCTTGCCCTCAATATAGTCTGTGGTGATAGCCCACTTGCCATCAAGGGTGTTTACCGAGTGGATAGCGGGCATTCTCAGCCCCGTGGTCTCAACTCTCGCCTGGTTAAGCGCCTCGTTCAGCACATCAGCCTTGGAAAAATCCTCGGCAAATACCTTTATACATCTGTCGCCCTCGCGATAGACGGTCTTGTTAGGTCTTGTTGCAATAATAATTCTCTCTGCCATTATCAGTTACCTGCCTTTTTGGTTTTCTTCTTTGCGCTCTTAGCTTTGTCAAACTGCACCTTTACGGGATCTGCGCTGGGCTTTTCCTGCTCGGTGAAGTGCTTGCCGTAATATGCGTTAAGATACATTTCCTTTATCTCGGACATAAGGGGATAGCGGGGGTTTGCGCCTGTGCACTGATCGTCAAATGCCTGCTCTACCATCTCGTCAAGGGTGTCAAGGAAGTACTTTTCGTCAACGCCGTAGTCCTTGATGGTCGCCTTGATGCCCACTCTCGCCTTAAGCTTGTTGATAGCCGAGATAAGTCCCTCAATCTTGGTCTTGTTTCCCTTGCCGCCAATGCCAAGCGCGTCTGCTATCTCTGCATATCTTGCAGCTGTGTGGGGGTGATCATACTGGGAGAAGGTACCCATCTTGATGGGCGCGTCGCAGGAGTTGAAGCGGATAACCTCCTCAATCATCAGGGCGTTTGCTACTCCGTGGGGCAGGTGGTGGAAGGCACCGAGTTTGTGCGCCATAGAGTGACATACACCGAGGAAGGCGTTTGCAAATGCCATACCCGCCTCAGTCGCTGCGTTTGCCATCTTTTCTCTGGCGATAATGTCGGTCTGACCGCCCTCGTAGGCTCTGGGCAGATATTCAAATATGGTCTTTATCGCCTTGATAGCCAGGCCGTCGGTATAGTCGGTCGCCATCATGGAGGCGTATGCCTCCAGGGCGTGAGTCAGCGCGTCAATACCCGACGCGGCGGTAAGTCCGCGGGGTGCGGACATATGCAGATCGGTGTCAATGATAGCCATATCGGGCATAAGCTCGTAATCGGCAAGGGGGTATTTTACACCCGTCTTTTCGTCGGTAATAACCGCGAAGGGTGTCACCTCACTACCCGTACCCGCAGAGGTGGGTATAGCGATGAAGTATGCACGCTCGCCCATCTTGGGGAAGGTGTAGACCCTCTTTCTGATGTCAATAAAGCGCATCGCCATATCCATAAAGTCCACCACGGGATGCTCGTACAGCACCCACATGATCTTTGCCGCGTCCATAGCAGAGCCGCCGCCCAGGGCAATTATGGTATCGGGCTTAAAGGCGGTCATCTGCGCCGCGCCCTCCTTTGCACAGGCGAGGGTGGGATCGGGCTGAACGTTAAAGAAGGTGGCGTGGGCAATGCCCATTTCATCAAGCTTTTCGGTTATGGCTCTTGTATAGCCGTTGTTGTAGAGGAACTCGTCGGTAACGATAAAGGCTCTTTTTGCGCCTCTGACATAGCGCAGCTCCTCAAGAGCAACGGGCAGCGAGCCCTTTTTCATATATATCTTCTCTGGAGCTCTGAACCAAAGCATATTTTCTCTCCTCTCGGCTACGGTCTTGATGTTGAGAAGGTGCTTTACACCTACGTTTTCGGATACGCTGTTTCCGCCCCAGGAGCCACAGCCCAGTGTGAGCGAGGGCGCAAGACGGAAGTTGTAGAGATCTCCGATACCGCCCTGTGCCGCAGGGGTGTTCAGCAGAATACGGCAGGTCTTCATTCTGGCGGCAAATTCATCAAGCTTCGCTCTCTCGGTGGTCTCGTTGAGATAGATGGCAGAGGTGTGTCCGTATCCTCCGTCGGCAACCAGCCTCTCGGCCTTGGTGAGCGCATCCTCAAAGTCCCCTGCGCGATACATAGCAAGCACGGGAGAGAGCTTCTCGTGGGCAAACTCCTCAGACAGCTCTACGCTGTCCACCTCACCGATGAGTATCTTGGTGCCTACGGGTACGTTGACACCCGCCATAGCGGCTATTTTGTGGGCGCTCTGTCCAACGATGCCGGCGTTCAGCGAGCCGTTGATTATGATGGTTCTCCTTACCTGATCCAGCTCATCGCCCCGAAGGAAGTAGCATCCCCTGTCGGCAAACTCCTCCTTTACCGCCTCATACACCGAGTCAAGCACGATAACCGACTGCTCGGAGGCGCATATCATACCGTTGTCAAAGGTCTTGGAGTGGATAACCGAGTTTACCGCCAGTCTGATGTATGCGCTGGAGTCAATGATGGCAGGGGTGTTGCCCGCGCCTACGCCGATGGCAGGCTTGCCGGAGGAATATGCGCTCCTCACCATACCGGGACCGCCTGTGGCAAGGATAATGTCCGCCTCCTTCATAACAGCGGAGGTAAGGGGCAGGGAGGGGGAGTCAATCCATCCGATAATTCCCTCGGGTGCGCCTGCGGCTACCGCCGCCTCAAGAATGAGCTTTGCCGCCGCGATGGTAGAGCCCTTTGCTCTGGGGTGGGGGCTGATGATAATGCCGTTTCTGGTCTTAAGCGCCAGCAGGGTCTTGAATATTGCGGTAGACGTTGGGTTTGTGGTGGGGATAACCGCCGCAATAACGCCGATGGGCTCGGCAATCTTCTTTATGCCGTAGGCGCGGTCCTCCTCAATCACACCGCAGGTCTTGGTGTTCTTGTATGCGTTGTAGATATATTCAGCCGCATAGTGATTTTTGATAACCTTGTCCTCCACTATGCCCATTCCCGTCTCACTTACAGCCAGCTTTGCCAGGCTTATTCTCGCCCTGTCTGCCGCGCTTGCTGCCGCCAGGAATATTTTGTCCACCTGTTCCTGGGTGTAGGTGGCATAGATCTGCTGAGCCCGTCTGATATCGGCTATCGCCGCCTCAAGGCTCTCCTCACTGTCTACAAATCTGTAGTCTTTCTTTTCCATAGCTTTTCTCCGTTTTTTATCTGTTTTTGTTTGATTTTCTATTATCCGTCTTTGGGGGATATGACCTTTTTGTATTATCGCCAAGCCTCGGCACGTAAAGGTTGTTTCTTAGCATTACAGCAGAGCCTCAGCACGCAAAGGCTGTTTCTTGGCATTACAGCAGAGCCTCAGCACGCAAATACTGTTTCTTAGCATTGCTTCAAAGCCTCGGCACGCAAAGGTTACTTTTCAGCACTACTGTTTAGCACCACTGCTTAGCACACCTCTTTGTTTTCATTTTCTTCGGTCAAATCGTTTTTTCATAGATTGTTAAAAAATTAACACATCCTTTATTATTGTAGCACACAGGCGCAAAAAAGTAAATTGGCAGAGTGCATAAAGATAATTTTATTTTGGCAGTGGCTTTGTTATATTTTTAACAAAGAGCCCTGTTTGAGTTTATATTTCCCCCTTTATTACATACATACAATAATATTGCATTAAAAAAAGACCTCCCGAGAGGGAGGTCCTTTGCTTATGTAGCTGTTTTTACGAAACGATTTTTCCGTTATGCCAAATTTCAACATCATAACCTTGCTTTTGATAAGACTTTGCCGCTTTTGTAGCTTCTTCTGCGCCCTCTACAACATTTGAGCACTCATAGCCCGAAGCTTTGTTGCTTATTTTTACTTCGTAATAATCGTGTGCTGATTGTTGATTTGCTTCATCGCTTTTGTTGTGAGTTGGAGTTTGATATCGGGTATTATCTTTTTTTATAGGTCTGGTGTTACTTTCTATTTCTGTTGCTTTGTCTATAAGTTCTCCAAATCCGTAGGTCATTAAGCTTCCACCCCAAGAAACCAAGCTACCTAAAAAAATGACAAGTACTCCTGCCAGGATATTTCCTCTAACAATCATACCAACCCCCCAAAACGCTGAAAGCGCGATTCCAAGATAGGTGATAATTTTTGCAACTAATTTTATCTTTTTGCCTATATTTTCAAACATTGGAAAACTCCTTTTTTGTTTTATTATACCACAGTCTGCTTATGGTGTCAAGTTAAAACAAAAAGACCTCCCGAGAGGGAGGTCCTTTGGTATTATTTCGTTCCGAACAAAATCTGTTCAAAGAGCTGGCGGGTGAGTATGTCACCGATGCCCTTCTTAAAGACGTCTGTGGAGGGGCCGCCCTTTGTAAGCAGGCCTTCAACATAGACGCTCGCCTTTTTCTGCTTTGCCGCAGGGTCGGTGACGGGAGAGCCGCTGCTCTTAATATACGCCTCAAAGTGCTGATCTGTCAGACTGAATATCAGGGGAAGATGCTTTTTCTTGCCCTTTTTTGAGATAGATGACGCAAGCTTTATGGAGTCATACCAATGCTCACCCGGGTCGCGCTCGGGCAGGGCAGAGTATTTTTTCCTCGCCTTTACCTCCAGCATTCTGCTCTCGTCGTACTCGCCGAGCAGGGTATCGTACAGCTCAACTATCAGCGTTTCGTTGCCCATAGCCGAGATGTGATCGTAGGAGTAGAGGGGCAGGTCAAGCTCGGTGGGATTGATGATCAGCGTATCCATTTTCATAAGACCGAAGAAGCCCACAGCTCTCATAACAGACACGTGCCCCAGACCCGCAGCCTTGTAGGCGCGGACAGAAAAGCTCATACCGTTTACCCGCATTTTTGCAAACTCGCCGCAATCAAGCCGGGTGAGAGGATGCTTCTGACCGATCATAGTGACAAGACTGTCTACCATCACTTTTCTCCCTTTAATTCAAGCTCTGCAAGGCCGTTCTTGTGAAGCAGATATGCGCCCGCAAGGAAGCTTCCCTGTCCAACCACGTTTACACCCTCAGCGATCCAGTTCATAGCTGCCTCGGTAAAGTCCTTGGAGGAAAGATATCCCATACAGAGTGAGCAAACGAAGGAGAGAACGAACAGAGCGATAAGCCAAGGCTTCTTCAGCTTTGCGGATATGATGCAAAGCACCGTGTCCATAACGCCAAGTCCGGCAACCATAAGTCCAACGAATACGAAGGTACCCGAGAATACGGGAGGAACCGAGCGGAGCTTGGTTTCCTTTTGATTGTAAACGAGCATAGCCAGAATACCTAAGCCCGCAAGCAGAAATCCGATGGACTGGGTGGGGAAGAACATATTGTTCAGAGCCTCAAAGTTGCAGATTCCTGCCGCATAGAGCAGCTTCCAGGTAGCCTTCAGCGCGCCGGCAATGGTAATATTAATAGTACCCGCTGCGAAAAGGGCAAAGGCGCCCTTGCTCATTTTGTTGTAAAGGTCGCGCATAAGAATTATCGCGCCGATAGCAAAGCAGATTACTGGGATATAGTCAACCAGCGCCATCTCAATAGTAAAGTCCATTTATGTAAACCTCGCTTTACTTTTTGTCAACTTTGTTAAGGTGATAGATGGGGAGAAGGGGGATAATGATAGGTGTCTTGTTGGCGTAGGTTGTGTACTCCTCGTCTGCTCCGTAGCGCGCCATCTGACGCTTTTCAAGACGCTGTGCGCCGTTGAACATAATGAATACGATAGCAATATATGCGAAGATAGCCATGATCCACTGACCGACACCGTTGTAAGCAGAGATACCGCCGATGAACACACCTGTCCAGAAGATGATCTCGCCAAGGTAGTTGGGGCAGCGACACATCTTATAGAGTCCCTTGGTGGCAACCATATCGGGTCTCTCCTTCTTCTGAGCCGACTTCTGATTGTCTGCGATGGTCTCAAGCACAAGACCGCCGATAGAAACCACAAAGCCGATGATGGGCAGGAGAATATCGGTGCAGCCGTTGTTATAACGGAAGAGCATGGGAGAAACCTGGGTCACATAGAGAGCCGCAACAACGATCCAGATGGTCGCAAGCACGAAGACGGGCATCTTTTTCTCGCCGTTTTTCGCCAGGGTGTCCTTGGCAACGTCGGTTTTCTTGAAGGTGATGTTCTTCAGCTCTCTCACGAGAAGGAAGCCGGAAAGACGGATACCGTATGCGAGGAAGAGCGCCGCCTGGATAAGCAAAATCCAGAGGGGAGCATCGGTGGGGGTGATGAGCGCCATAACGAGAATGGCAATACCGCCGCCCGCTACCGCAAAGCCGTAGCCGATGGAAAGGAAGTATACGAACTTATAGAATCCGACCGCGCAGAGAATAGCGCAGACTATGTAAAGTATTCCGAGTAGAGTCCAAGGCATGATCAGTTACCTCCGAAGTAGTCGTAAAGATATTTTTTGAAGCTGCCCTCGCCAACGCAGGTATCGCCAACAAGGTCGTGAGAGAGAGTCCACTTGGAGAAGAGGATAATGTCGTGCTTGCCCGCCTTCTTGATCTTGGGCAGATTTGCCAGGATGCCGAAGAGCCAGATGGGAGCCCACTTGATCTTAAGGGGCTTCTTTGCCGCATCAAAGCACATAGCAGCCATCTCCTCGTAGGTATAGGTCTCCTTGCCGCCTACGTTGTAGGTCACGTTTGTGTCACCGAGGGTGTCAACGATAAACTTAGCGAAATCGGGGCAGTCAACAACATTTGCCTTAACACCGCCGAATCCCTTGAGCAGCTGCATCTCACCCTTGTCAACATAGGGCTTGAATACCTTTGCAATATCATAGAAGTAGCCTGTGGGGCGGTGGATGATGTACTCAAGACCGCTCTTCTTAAGCTCCTCTTCAAACAGATATTTCGCGTGGAGCATAGGCACCTTGTCTGCGCCGGGCTCGTCACAGGAAATAACCGAGATGTAGTTGAACTTCTTAACGCCCGCTGCCTTTGCCTCGCAAAGCAGGTTGAGGTTGCCCTGAAGGTCAATGTCATAGGAGGTGACCTTGGTGGACGCACCGGTGAGTCCAACTGTGGAAATGATCATATCTGCGCCGTCACACAGACCCTTAAGTGTTTCGGGCTTGGTGGCGTCAATGGGGTGGAAGCTGTACTTGCCTGCCAGACCCTCAATGTTGCCCTCTCTGAGATCGGCAGCCACAACCTCGTGACCTGCGCCGATGAGAGCCTTGAGTATCTCTGCGCCCAGATTGCCAAAGGCGCCTGCTAATACTGTTTTCATATAATTGTCTCCTGATAGTGATTAATTGAATTGATATATTGGTACAAGCGGCAGATTACTTCTTAGCCTTTTCCTTAGCACGCTTGTCGTTGATTATCTTCATATGCTCCTCGTCAACGAGGGTAACGTTGTTTTCTCTCGCCCACTCAACACAGCCCTTGAGCACGAGGGGGAGGAATACTCTCGGTACACCGAGAATGGTCTTGAGAGCCGCGTCGGTAAACTTAACAACATCGTCGGCTCTGTCTGCCGCATAGCGTACAGACTCAAGAGATGCCTCGCGTACAGCGAGAAGCTCTGCGCGCATTTTTGTCTTTCTGTGGAACCAGAAGTTCTTGGAATCGCGGTAGCCGTAGTCAACGGGCAGTGCGGGGAAGTCCTTTGCCTTTACACCTCTTACGATAGCGTCTGCGTACTTCTTCTTCATAAGGATCTTGTCTACCTTAAGGATAAAGTGTGCGCCGAACTTGGAGGTAATACCGTTGAAATCGTTGTAGGGGGGCTCATAGCCGTTCAGCTCGCCGGGGAGGAACTTATCCGCGCCCTCAAGCTCGCGTACCCAGGTACACTCAATAACCTGGATCGCATCGGTAAGAACCTCGGGTCTCTCCTCGCCTGTCTCCTCTTGGATAAGGCTCTTCTCGCGTCTGAAGTTGCACTTGGGCATCTTCTCGCTGGGCTTGTCACCCGGCCAGGAGAGCTTTACAGCCTCCTTAAAGGTCTTGGGGTTGTCGTCAATAAAGTTGAGCGCGCACTTTCCGTTGCGGAGAATGTTCTGTGCGGTGTTTGACGAGTTTCTGCAGCAGAGAAGCATAGCGTAGTAGTCCTTACCTGCCACATAGTAGGGCTGGATGAGAGAGTAGGGACCAAGGCTGGTGCTTCCGTCCTCACACAGTGTGCTGATTACTACTGTGGGCATAGGGAAGTAAAGGCTTGTCTGATAGAAATTGTCAACAACTCTGAGATTTTCAAAGCTACTCATTTTGTTTACTCCTTTATATGTAATTTTATTTGATTTGCTCGGGTAAAAGAGGATATATGTCCGAAAAGCTCTTGCCCGCCATAGTCCAGCAGAGCATAGCCTCGGCAACATATTCAGCAAGGAAGCCGTCATCGGCAATAGGCGCTATCTGCTCGGCAAGCTGGGCACGCAGCTGCTTGTGCCTTACTGAGAAGGAGAGCTGAAACACCTTCGCCGCATCCTTGTCGGAGAACAGCGACATATGCTTGTCGGCAAAGTCGCACAGCGAGGTGTATATATACTCAAGATAGGCTCGTCTGTCGGTCTTGGGATGCTCGGAAATAGAGGCAAGACATACCATCCAGTCATTCAGAATGAAGGAGGCGATAAGCATATCCTTTGATTTGAAGTAGTTGTATACGGTGCCGACTGCAACGCCGCAACCGTTTGCCACCGAGCGTACGGTGGTGTTTCCGTATCCTCGCTCGTCAATCTGCCTCTTTGCCTCGGAGAGCAGCTGATCGCGTAGGTTTTCAATTATTTTAGGCATAGATAAGCTATCCTTTTTATTTTATTGCATAATAAACTCGGCAATGTATGTGGCGGTAAGATCTATCTGCTCTGCGGCGGTGATGCTTGCCACGCCGTCGCCCTCCTGCTCGCCGTACATACCGAAGTAGGCGTGGTTGCCTCCGCTTATGATCAGCTCGGTAAAGTCGTCGGGCGGATTTGACCTGTACTGCTCGTACTTCTCGCGGTTCATAACTCCGTCCTCGCTGCCGTATACCGAGAGAACCCGACTGCCGCCAAGATCTGCCGTAGAGTATGAGCCCAGCAGAACAAGTCCGTCAATTTTATCGGTGTGATCGGCAAGATAGCTTGCCGCCATAGAGCCACCCAGCGAGTGACCGCCGATGTACCAGCTGTCCACGTAGTCAAGCCTATCGGGGATACCCTCTGCCGCAGCTACATCAAGCACCGCCAGGTTAAAGGGCATCTCGCAGAGCACCGAGACTATTCCGCGGCTTGCCAGCTCTGCCATAAGGGGCTCGTATGCCCTCGCCTCCACCTTTCCTCCGGGGTAAAAGATAAATCCGACCGAGCTCTCATATGCGGGACTGTATACGGTGGTCCCATCATCAAGCTCGTATATCTCAATGTCGGGCATATCTGCCATAGCATCTGCCACCGCCTCACCGTCGGCGCGGTAGTAGTCATTAACATATATTCCGCACACGGTGGTGATTATTATCAGCACCGCCGCAATGATTATGGCGGTTATATATATTTTCTTTGCTTTATCGGGGCGGGTCAGGCCAACGAGCTTTTCCTTGATCTTTCCCCATATATCTTTTATTTTTTCCTTCATAAGCCCAAAAAGTCGTCCTTATAGTGTAAATGAACCTGTTCATTTTATATTATACTCCAAAAAACGACTTTGTCAAGACTTTAACAAATAATAGTTAATATATATCACCAAAGATATACTTGACAGCCCACTCGGCAGCATAGTATAATTATAATATAAATGTGGAAAAAACTGTAACCTTTGGCTTCCCTTTGGTGTCATATAGGGTGAAGAAATCTTACAGAGAAAAGGAGAAAAAATATGCGTAATTCTAATTTTGTTAAGCTCATCTCGCTGACTCTCAGCCTTGTTATGCTGCTTTTACTCGCATCCTGCTCGCCCTATTACGGCGGAGCTATGAACGGTGACGCAAGCGGCGGCTCGTATTATCCGACTTACGGTGACAGTATGGGAAGCACCGCCGGCGGCGATCTCTCGGGCGAGGGCTATACCGAGATAACCGAGAACGGCTTTGTCAATACGGCAGAGACCTCCACCAGTTATTTCTCCATTGACGCAAACACCGCCTCCTACCCCAATCTGCGAGATATTATCAAGCGCGGCTACAATATTCCAAAGGGTGCGGTAAGGGTTGAGGAGATGCTCAACTACTTCAGCTATGATTACAGATCCCCCGAGGGCGACGACATTCTCGCGCTCAACGCCTCTGTTTTTGACAACCCCTACAACCCCGAGACAAAGCTGCTCACCGTAGGCCTTAAGGCAGAGGAGATAGACTTCTCGGGTGTTAAGAACAATCTGGTGTTCCTTATTGACACCAGCGGCTCTATGTATTCCGACGATAAGCTCCCTCTGGTACAGCAGGCGTTTATGATGCTCTGCGAGAGTCTGAATGACGAGGACCGCGTGTCCATTGTCACCTATGCGGGCTCCGACACCGTGGCTCTTGACGGCGCGTACGGCTATGAGAAGGCGAAGATCATGGCGGTTATAGAGGATCTTGAGGCGGGCGGCTCTACCGCAGGCTCGGCCGGCATTTATACTGCGTATCAGCTTGCCGAGAAGCACTTTATTGAGGGCGGCAACAACCGCGTTATCCTTGCCACCGACGGTGACTTTAACGTAGGCACCGTCACGACATCGGGACTTGAGACGCTTATTTCTCAGAAGCGCCTCAGCGGAGTATACTTCTCGGTTTACGGCTTCGGCAGAGGCAATCTCCAGTCTGAGAAGATGGAGACTCTTGCTCTCAAGGGCAACGGCATATACAGCTATATTGACAGCGTGAAGGAGGCAAAGCGCTCCCTCGTTACAGATATAGGCGGCAGTATGGTCACCGTTGCAAAGGACGTTAAGGCGGGCATCAGCTTTAACCCCGAGTATGTGGAGAGCTACCGACTTATCGGCTATGAAAACAAGCTGCTCACCGAGGATGAGTTCAACGATTCAAGCACCGACGCGGGCGAGCTTGGCTCGGGACACACCGTTACCGTTGTCTATGAGATAAAGCTGACCAACCCTGAGATACTTAAGGTTGATGCAATGGTATCTCTTGCCAATGTTATCATCAAGTATAAGCCCACCGAGAACGCGGGCGGTAATGCCGAGGAGGAAAAGGAGCTGAGCCTTGGCGTAATGGTGAGTGATTATAACGATACTCCCACCGAGGAAAATCTCTTTGTTGCATCGGTAATTGAGTTTGCGCTCCTGCTCCGAGACTCCGAGTATAAGGCAGAGGCAAGCCTTGAGGAGCTGCTCACTCAGCTTGAGAGCCTTGACCTGTCCGGCGATGAGTTTAAGGCGGAGTTTGCCCAGCTTGTCAGACTCTACGGATCAAGAAAATAAAAAAAGCGGGATCTCCCCGCTTTTTTTATTGACAGAGAAAGCAAAAAATGATAAAATAAAAATGAACTTAAAAAAGAGAGGTACTCTGTATGAAAAAGCTTATCAGTTTGTTTTTGGCATTCATTCTTGTTTTTTCCTTGGTGTCCTGCTCACTGATTGAGGGTCTTGTACCCGGCGGCAATAACACTCCCGGTGGCTCGGACAACGGCGGAGAAACCCCCGGTGGAGATAACAAGCCCGGCGACGAAACCCCCGGAGGCGAAACTCCCGGCGGTGATGGAGAAAACCGCGTATGCGACTGCTGGATTGACACCGATGGCGATGCAATTTGCGACAGCTGTGGCTCGGGTGGACTGATTCCTCCCGACGGATCCGATCCCAAGCCCAATCCCAACCCCGATAAGCCTGTCTGTGAGGACGGCTGCACCGACGCAGACGGCGATGCTCTCTGTGACAGGTGCGGTCATGGCGTGCCCGTTCCTCCCGAGGAGCGCACACCCGTTATTTTCCTTGCGGGCGACTCTACCGTAAAGACCTATGAGGATGATCAGTTCATCGGCGGCTGGGGACAGTTTCTCTCCTGCTTCCTCGGTGAGGATGTGATAGTAAAGAACGCTGCTCACGGCGGCAGAAGCTCCCGTTCATTTATCAACGAGGGCAGACTTTACGACATTGAGGGCTCCTCATACAGCTTCTCCCAGAACGGCGGTCACTCTATTGCCGACGATATACAGGCGGGTGACTACCTCTTTATCCAGTTCGGTCACAACGATGACGATACCAAGAAGGCGTCTGCGTACGGTACGATGTATGACAGAATGACTCCCCTCGGCACCCCCGATGCAAACGGCATCTATCCCACCACCCCCGCAGAGCTTATGCCCACAGACTATCTGCCCGAGGCATATGTAAATCTGGCAGGTGACGCGGAGGAGAGCACAGCTCTTGAAACTATCGCAAAGTACGGCGATGAGTATTACGCCTACGGCAGCGGCACGTTCAAGTGGTATCTTAAGCAGTATATTGACTTTGCTCGCAGCGTGGGAGCTATCCCCGTTCTCGTTACCCCCGTTGCAAGAGTAAAGTTCTCAGGCAAGGAGATCGTCGGCGGCGCAGGTCTGCACGGCGTAAACTTCGCCTACGTTGAGGCGGTACGCCAGCTGGCAGAGGAGGAGGACTGTCTTCTGATTGACCTCTTCGCAAGATCAAAGGAGATTCTTGAGACTGCTACACCCACCTATGCAAACTACCTTATGGCATTGAAGCCCAATGAGCTGAGAGGCGAGTGGCCCATAGATTACGACTCCACCTACGGCAACACCGAGGCGGGATACACAGGCATTGAGGCGACTCACTACAACAAGTACGGCGCATTTCTTCAGGCAGCTGCGGTGGCAGAGGCTATCCTTTCGGATCCCGACAGCTACAGCTTCTCTGATAAGGTGCTGACCGACCCTGCCGACCCCTCCCGATTTGTAAATCCCTCAAATCTTATCGGCAGAAATACAGTAGCGGCTATTGAAGGGCTCTTTACCAAGGTAAACGTTACCTCTCCCTACCGCGACTACTACGATCCCAAGACCGTTGTGGATAAGATAAACGCCATTCCCACCGAGGTTACCTCCGAGAACTACCTGGAGGTAAAGAGACTTTGTGAGGTGGCGAGAGACTGTCTTGCCAAGGTCAATATTGACGACAGAGATGAGGTGACCAACCTGGCTCTGCTTGAGCAGTATGAGGTTCTTGTCCGCGCCTTTGAGATCGCCAGCAGACCGAAGCCCGTCAAGGTGGTATACTTTGACGCAGATCAGCTGATGCAGGAGATCTATGACGCAAGCTTTACCGAGGGTGACTTCACCATCGTGGGTACCGGCGACAAGAAAATGGAGAAAAAGTCCAAGACTGCGTCCTTCACCCATAACGGAGAGACCTATGAGAACGATTTTGGCCTCAGCGTTGGCGGCTCTGCCAAGTTCGGCCAGTCAAGATACGTGTCCTTCACCGTAGACGGCCCCTGCAGCATTACCATTGCGGTACAGTCCTCGGGCAGCAGCGCGAGAACACTCAGTATGGTAAACTCCTCGGGCAGTACGGTTGGCTCCTATGAGGCGGGCACCGTCGTTACCGTGTCCACCGTGGACATCACCGAGGCGGGCACATACTCGGTAGGTAGTGCAGGCAGCGGTATGTATATCTTCGCAATTATCATAGAATATTTTGAGTAAAAATGCAATTTTGACAACTATACTTTACAAAAACAACTAAAGAGGAACTAAAATGAATTCATCTGATTTAAGACAAAGGGCAAGAGACGCCCTAAAAGGTAATTGGTTTGTTATGGTTGTTGCGGGCTTTGTTGCATCGCTGCTGGGCGGTGTTGCAAGCAGTAGCAGCTTCTCGGTAGACGTAGGATCCTCCGAGGAGATCACCGACGCAGAGCTTGATGCTCTGATGACTCAGCTCGGTATAACCGAGGAGATGTTAATGGCTGCTTTTACCATAATCGGCTTGCTTGCTATCGTCGGCATGGTCTATTCGGTAATTTGCTTTATCGTTGGCTCCGGAGTAAGCAGCGGCTATGCTCAGCTTAACCTTGACCTTGTGGACGGCAGATCCGTATCGGTCGGCACCGTATTCAGTCGCTTTGGCGATTGGAAGACCGTTCTGGTGGCAAGACTTCTTACCGGACTGCGAGTATTCCTTTGGTCGCTGCTCTTCGTCATCCCCGGCATTATAGCGGCGTACGATTACGAGATGGTAAACTTCGTCATTGCGGAGCAGCCCTATCTCTCGGCCAGCGAGGCTATGGCAGAGTCCAAGAGGCTTATGAGGGGCAATCGCTGGAGGCTCTTCTGCCTTGAGATCAGCTTCTTTGGCTGGGCGTTTCTTTCCGCTCTTACTCTCGGTGTCGGCAACCTCTGGCTCACTCCCTATGTTCAGGCATCCAAGGCGGCATTTTACCGCCAGATCAAGCGTGAGGCAAGCTATACTGTATAAATCAACCTTACATACAAAGGGCTCTTTCGGGAGCCCTTTTTGACATAATATACAAAGACTGTTGCAGTTTTTCGGTTATTTTGCCGAAGCCCGTGATTTTGCGTCATAAAATATGCAAGAAAAATTGAAAAAACCTTCAAAAATATCATTCTTTTGTATTGTATTTTCAAAAAGTCTGTGTTACAATATTGGTATATTTTTTTCAAAAGGAGAAAGAAAAATGAAAAAATTATTAGCTTTATTATTTGTGCTTACTCTCATTCTTTCTCTCGCGGCATGTGACCTGATCCCTGATAACGGTACCGGTGACGGCGGCGGAGAAGGCGGAGGCGATGCGCATACCTGTGATTTCCAGCTGAAGGAGACCGTTGAGCCCGGCTGTACCAGAGACGGTAAGAAGGTCTACGAGTGCTCCTGTGGCGAAACCAAGGAAGAGCCTATTGAGAAGCTCGGCCACGATATGCAGTTCCTTGAGCAGAAGGTTGTAAACTGCGATCAGTACGGCGCGATTGTTTATAAGTGCTCCCGTTGTATCAAGAAGGAGACCAAGAATGTTCCTCCCACAGAGCATCAGTGGGGCGATGTTGTTGAGGCATCCCGCTTTGTTGAGTGTACCAGAGAGGGCTGCCAGGGCGTAAAGCTTGTTGACGGCAACGGCAAATACGCTGAGGATCTCGTATTCACCTTTGGTGACAATGAGAAGGCTGCTCTTGATGAGAAGCACACCGAGCTTGAGTCTATGCTCAGTGCTGCTGAGAGATATGATGCTGCTAAGCACGCCTATGCCGAGAGCGGTGCGCTCTATGATTCCTACAAGCAGGCAGAGGCTCTCTACGAGGAGTACAGCGACCTTATCTATGCTGCACAGGGTCAGTATTCCATCGCTATGACCCTCTACTACTGCGAGCACAAGAATAAGGATCTTGAGACCATTTACAACGATATGCAGAACTACTACACCGACCTTGTAGCAAAGTTCTATTCACTCTCTCAGCCCTGGTACGATTCTATGTACCGTGACTTCTTCTTCTACGGCGCTACCGAGGAGGAGATCAATGCATTCCTCTTTGACAGTAACGCTCTTGCTAATCCCGAGTATGCCGAGCTGAAGGCAGAGAATGATGCCATTGAGCTTGCCTTCAACGAGCTGAAGGATCCCGAGAAGACCGACGACATCCTTGAGATGTACGAGAAGTTCGTTGCAAATAACAACAGGATGGCTGAGATCCTCGGCTACGACAACTACGTTGAGTACGCATACGAGAATGTATATGACAGAGATTATACATACGAGGATGTTGCTGCCTTCGTTGAGTATGTTAAGCAGTACATTGCTCCCGCCTTCAACCGTATCTATGCTGAGTTCAATAGCGTAGACGGCTACAATGAGAAGGATCTTGAGGACTACTATGCCGTTGTTAAGTACAGCTTCTTTGAGAACAAGAAGGCAAATCAGCTCTTCAATGACTACATTGACGATATGAATATGGCGTTCACCTCTAACCCCGACAAGCAGATCTCCTTCTCCGATCATCTGAACAACCTGATGAGCGACGGCAATCTCTTCCGCGGCACCTATGAGGGCGCGTATGTAACCTTCATTGCAAACAAGAAGCTGCCCATCGCATACTTCGGTCACGGCTATGACAACGCCACCACCATTGCTCACGAGTTCGGTCACTATATGAACGAGGTTTATAACCTCTCTGAGTACAGCCAGTCCTACGACCTTCTTGAGACTCACTCTCAGGCAGACGAGTTCCTCTTCCTCACATATATTGAGGGTAAGATCACCGATAAGGCGTATGAGCTCGTTGAGCTTCAGCAGGTTCTTAACACCCTCTACATCATTATGGCGGCTGCACAGGTTGACTGCTTTGAGCAGGCTATCTATCTCAACGAATATGACGGATACAACTCCGACATAATTATGGCAGACGGCAAGATCACCTCCGACGAGTACGATCTCCTCTACCAGAGCCTCTCCGTAGAGCTTGGCATCGCCGAGGATTACCGCAACGATACATACTGGAGACTCGGTATGACCATCTCCTCTCCCTGCTACTACATTTCCTACTCCGTATCGGCTATCAACGCCCTTCAGATCTATGCAAAGGCGCATACCGACGGCTTTGAGGCGGCTAAGGAGAGCTATCTCAAGCTCTTCACCTACACCGATACCTTTGAGTCGGATGAGGACTATATGACCGTTGAGGAGGTTCTCCTCTACGCAGGTCTGCTCTCCTATAATGACGAGCAGACGTATAAGAACATCTCGCTGTTCCTTATGCAGTAATTTTATTGCCTATCGGCAGTGAAATGAATATATGGAAAGAGCCGGGCAATAGCTCGGCTCTTTTTTCTTTTGAAAATTGTGTAAATACAACATTTTTTGCTTGAAAAGAGCTCTTTCTTTGTTGTATAATATATACGTAAAGCAAATTACACAGAGGAAATCACTATGAGAATAAGAGAAATTATCATAATCGCAGGACTTCTGCTCTCGCTTGTGCTATTTGGCGTTATCGGAGTTCTGGATGCGATGATTGACCCTACCGACAACACAGACCCGACGGTCAGAGAGCAGGATCTTAGCACCGATGCGGTAGCAACTATGCTGCTGGCTGATGGACTTGCAAATATGAGCGACGGGGGGCTTATCAGCATACATATTGACGGCGAGAGTATGAATCGCCTGCTATATTCGGTGAGAGGCAAGCTCTCTGCGGGCGCGCTCTCTGCACGCAGTATATATATGGAGGAGAGGGACGGCAGACACAGGATATTTGTCCCTATCCGTCTCGGTGGCTTTGAGACTCTCCTGTCGGGTGGCGTCACCCTTGATAGCGAGGGCAAAATTATTACCGTCACCGTCTCGGATATTATGGTGGGACGGCTGACCCTTGACTCACCCATCGTTTCGCTGCTTGATCTGAAGCCGACGATCGTCTCCGCTCTTACTGACGGAGGCATCAGCTCGTATTTTGAGGAAAATAGCCTGGTGGTAAAGCTCAGTCGTGAGGATATCGGCAAGATCCTTGCCGATGAGGTAAAGGATAACCCGAACGCAGGTCTTGTCAACGCGATGTACAGTCTGCTTATGCTCCGCACGGACGCGGTGGAGATAGACACCGTCAGCCTCTCGGATATTACCATAACCGCCGACCTGTCGCTCTTTGGCGGCAGAGCAGACACAAGCTTTGCGTCGGTAAACGGTTATAGCGAGCAGCTGCTCAGAGATGGTCTTATCACACGGGACGACCTCGGTCTCGTGTCAAAATATTACATCAACGGCTACTCAAGGCTCAGCGAGGAGGAGCGGGGAAGGCTTGATACGCTCCTGTCCTCCGAGGGAGATCTCAGCGCCCACGAGGGTATCCTTGAGCGCAGAAAGCTCTCGCTGGTTTCTCTGCTTATTCACCAGCTGGACGGCAGCGGCAGTCTGGTTCCCGGCGCTGATACGGGCTTTAAGATCAGCGACGATGATATAAACGATATGCTCTCCGACATAGAGGCGGTGGGTATGATATGGCAGTATGCCGACAGCAGCTCTACACGCTGCGGCTATATGGCGGTAAGCGAGATCTCCTCCCGTATAGATAACGATCTGATAAAGATACTCATAAGCTTTGATATAAACGGCTATATAGTCAGCATCTCTGCTGATTTCCATACGGGCACATCTCCCCTTGCCGCGATAAGCGGCGTCCTCGGCAGCGTAACGGTGGGCGAGCGCGTGCTGAACGGGGAGGAGACCCGGGGCGTCTTTGACTTCCTCTCGGCAAATATCAAGGAGGATTGGATATACACCGACTCCGACCTTCGCACGCTGACCATAGACCTTTCGGGAGCCTTCTCCGAGAATATTATACTCAGTATGATACTCAGCGGCAGCGACAGGATCCTTACGGTCTGCAAGAAGAGCGCGCTGTCAGACGGCGGCTTTATGCTCATCACCTTCTCATTATTCTGACGCAAAATCAATATTATATAAAACAAAAAGGAGACACATCTATGGCATACGGAAATGTAATGGTAGGCCAATCGGGCGGTCCTACCTCTGTCATCAATGCAAGTCTTGTAGGAGTTTTCAAGACCGCGAGGGACGCGGGCTGCGGCACGGTCTACGGTATGAGAAACGGTATTGAGGGACTCCTTGAGGAGAGGTATATTGACATCTCCGACTACATCAAGAACGACCTTGACATTGAGCTTCTGAAGCGCACACCCTCCTCCTTTCTCGGCACCTGCCGTTATAAGCTGCCAAAGGCAGATAAGGCGCCCGAGCTTTACGACAGAATATTTGACATACTGAAGGGCCTTGACGTAAAGTATTTCTTCTATATAGGCGGCAACGACTCTATGGATACCATTATGCAGCTCTCAGCCTATGCAGCAAAGATCGGCTCGGACATTCGCTTTATGGGTGTACCCAAGACCATTGACAACGACCTTGCCTGCACCGACCACACCCCCGGCTTTGGCTCTGCGGCTAAGTATATCGCCTCTACTATGAAGGAGATCATCCGCGATGCCAAGACCTATCCCAACGACTCTGTGACCGTGGTTGAGATAATGGGTAGAAACGCCGGCTGGCTCACCGCTGCCGCATCGCTCTCCCGCTCTGAGGATTGCACAGGCCCCGATCTTATATATCTGCCCGAGGTTGTCTTTGACCACGATAAGTTCCTCTCTGAGATAAAGGAGCTGAAAAAGACTCGCCGTGCGGTTATCGTAGCCGTCTCCGAGGGTATCAAGACCGCAGACGGCAGGTATGTCTGCGAGGCAAATAAGAACACCACTCTGGTAGACTCCTTCGGCCACAAGGCTCTCGGCGGTACAGCCCTCTATCTCTCCGACTTCCTGACCGACGAGCTGGGTATAAAGTGCCGCGGTATCGTGCTTGCCACCCTCCAGCGCTGCGCATCTCACCTTGTTTCCCGCCGCGATATTACCGAGGCGTTTATGGCAGGTGCTGACGCGGTTATGGCTGCTCTGCGCGGCGAGACGGGCAAGATGATAGTGTTCAAGCGTCTCTCCGACAACCCCTATTCCATCGTCACCGACGTTATGGACATCCGCGAGATAGCAAACAAGGAAAAGTGCGTGCCTCTCAGCTGGATCATAAATGACGGCACCTACGTCTCCGAGGAGTTTGACACCTACGCCCGTCCCCTCATCATCGGCGAGCTTTCTCCCTTTATGGTAGATGGTCTGCCAAGACATTTGTTTATTGATAAATAATTTTTAATAAAAACAAAAGAGCCATCCTTCGGGGTGGCTCTTGACTTATATATTAAAATATGATATAATATTTTATCCAAAAGACAGATCTTGATTTTGACAAAATTCTATGGAGGTAAGAAATGACAGCGGTATATTGCGTTATTTTTGCTATTTCACTCATTATACCCGTTGGGTATTTCTTGATAGTAAAAAACCGAAGGGACATTTGGCTGTTCCTTCTTGATATAGGTATCTGTGTGGTAAATCTCGGCTATCTCATCCTCTCGGCGTCAAAGACGGTGGAGCTTGCTCTTTTCGCAAATAAGCTTGCTTACTTCGGCCAGGTGGTAGTGATTATGAGTATGTTCCTCATTATTGCAAGGCTCTGCGGCATCAAGCGTACAAAGGCGCTCTACGCCATTCTTATCAGCATTGGCGCTGTGATCTATTCGCTGGTGCTCACCACAGGTCATCTTGATTGGTATTACAAGAGCGTGTCTATTGAATTTGTGGACGGCGCAACCAGGCTTGTCAAGGAGTACGGCCCATTGCATCCCCTTTACCTTGTGTACGTGCTGGGCTACTTTGCGGCTATGCTGACGGTAATCTTCTATTCGCTTGCAAAGAATCGCGTTGGCTCTCACAAGCTGGCGGGCCTTATGCTCTCGGTGGTGCTCTGCAATATCGGAATGTGGATCGTGGAGAAGCTTGTACCCCTTAATTTTGAGTTTCTCTCGGTGTCCTATCTGATGAGCGAGCTTATTCTGTTTATCATTCATTGGATGCTCCAGGACTACGTTCACGTGGACCAGGTTCCCACGCCCACAGAGGAGAGGCAGAGGGTCATCCTCGTAAGCTCTGCCGACCGTGCGGACAGGGTGGAGCAGATCATCTCAAGACTGCCCGAGGGCACTTCGCTCTCTCCAAGACAGCTGGATATTCTTGAGGGTATCCTTGACGGCAAAACCAGGAAGGAGATAGCAGCCGACCTTTACCTCTCGGAGAACACCGTAAAGATGCACACGTCTGCGCTCTATAAGGCTATCGGTGTCAGCCACCGAGACGAGATCTACGCAATGCTCGGAAGCGATAAAAATGATTAAATTTGACAACTAATATTGACATAAAGACGGTATTTTTCAAAATACCGTCTTTTCTTTTTGCCCGCACACCCATAAAACACCCCCACATTACCCGAAAAGCACCCTCTTATTTTATATATTTTTTTGCCTTAAATTGCTATAATGGAGATGTAAAGAAAATATTTTAAGGAGGAGTTATTATGAAAAATACCACCGGTAAAATGAATTTACGACTGATATGCAGTATGCTGGCGCTGATGATTGCTGTCGGCGTAGGCTTTCTTATGCTGCCAAGGGAGGCTTCGGCTCTTAATGCCACCGCCGTTACCCTGACCGCAACCGACGGCACCCAGACTGTTATGACGTCGGAAGCCAATTCAAGCGGACAGGGATACAGCTGGGATGCGGAGAGCGCAACCCTTACCCTTAACGGTTACAGCGGCAGAAGCATCACCACCAACGGAGATATTAATCTTCACCTGGTGGGCGAGAACACCCTGACCCTTGACTCCACCGCTACGTCGGGAACGCAGTACGGTATTAATCTTAATTATGCAGACGGCACGGCGACTATCACCGCTGACGAGGGCGGTACGCTTAATATCGTAGGCGATCTTAATACCTATTTCTCCGCAGTTTCGGGCGCAACCATATTCAAGAGCGGTACACTTAATATTGATATTACCACCGCCTCCTCGGGCTTTCTCTATGCCTTCGAGCGTAACGTAAGCTTTGACCGTGGGGGAACGGGCAGAGTAGAAATAAACGTGGATATTGAGCGCACCGTGGATTCAAGCGGCCTGATCTACGGCTTCTACAACGGAATGAATATTGCCGAGAGAAGTGACGTTGAGGTCAACATGGATCTTGTAGGCTCGGAGAACGATACGGTTATCGCCTTCAACTATCTTGACGTTTACAAATCATCTCCCAGAATAGTGGCGACTGCCGACAACAGCGGCGGTCTTGCAAAATACCGTATGGTAGTAGACTCGCTTCAGTCTATGTCGCTCACCGAGGGCGGCTACGTTGAGCTGAACGGCACCGTGGGAATGAACTCTATCGGTGGCTCATCCGGCGTAAATACCGTTACCACCACTCCCGAGAATAACGACTACATCTGGCTTGAGTACGATAACAGCGCAATGTATTCGGGCGATTATATTCTCTCCACCCTTGACGGTGCGATTTGCGAAAAGACTGTCTTTGAATACAGCGACACTCCCGCCGAGCTTAAATGGGTAGGCGAAAATCATATTTCTATTCCATCAGGCAAGGTTGACGACAACTTCTCGGTTAACCTTCTCGCCGCTATCAGAGGTACCAGCACCTATGACGGCTACTATCTTAAGGCGCAGGTGACGGATGGACAGCTTCCCGAGGGACTTTATATTGCATACCAGGGCGGTCTGCTTAACGGTCGCTTTGAGTCTCCATGCGATGCGGGTAGCGTTACCATCCTCTTCACCGATAATAACGGCACTCCCTACGACTACTCCGATGACAGAGAGCTGACCTTTACTATCAATTACGGAGCTGTTGCCGATAAGGACAGATTCGTTACCGTAGGCAGTGCGGATCCCGTTAATATGAAGACCGATGGCTCAGGCGCAGGCTGGAGCTATGACGGTGATACTGCCACCCTTACTCTTAACGGATATAACGGCGGTCCCATCAGCACCGAGGGTCTGCTTAATATTCACCTTAAGGGCAACAACACCATAACCCTTACCGACGATAATACCGTAGGTATTAAATCCACCTACGCTACGAAGGATATTAATCTTTCGGCAGATGCGGGCGGCACTCTTAACATTAAGACGCCGCAGAATTACACCAAGTCCTATACAGGCATTGAGGCCTCACTGTACCTGTCGGGCGGTAGTGTAAATATGGATCTTGCATCCGACTTTACCGGCGACTGGAGCTTTGCGGGCATCGCTCAGTACGGCTATCTTAAGTTCGTTGACAGCGCAGTGGCAAAGAGCTGGAGCGTTACTCTCAAGAACAATAATACAAGCGCAAGCAAGGTAAGACTTTACGGTAACTATAACGGATCCGTCAGCATTGAGGACTGCTCCTCGGTTGAGGTAAATATTGATATACGTGGCAGCGAGTACACCGAGATCCACGGCCTCTGTTCCGCATCCATATCAAAATCCTCTCCCGATATTACCGTATACACCGACAATCAGGGTGGCAGCTATGACTGTCTTGCCATTGACGGCGCGACTAATATCGCTCTTACCGAGGGCGGAAGGCTTGATCTGACAGGCGCAGTTTATGCAAGCTATGTTCCTTATTATATGAATCCCAACACGGTGACCACCACCCCCGCAGATAATAACTATTATTGGAAGGACACCGATGATCACTATTACTACGAGGACTTCTATATGGCAGACCTTGAGGGCAATATCCTCGACCACGTAGTATTCGAGTATTCGGCAGACCCCGCTCCTCTCAAGTGGGTAGGCGACGGTCTGCTTGAGATCCCTGCAGGCGACGTTGGTGATTACATCGGCGTAAACCTCTGGGCGTACATTCGTGGCGGATATACCGCAAACCAGGGCTCTTACTACTGGAAGTTTGAGGTTATCGAGGGACGTCTGCCCTCGGCTATCGACTTTACCACTACCTATAACGGTAAGCTTGGCGGCCAGGTATATAAGCCCTGTACAGCAGGCACCGCAACAATAAGAGCCACCGATGCGGCAGGCACCTATGAGACCGCCGACGACAGAAGCATTGAGTTCACCATCAGCTACGGCGCATACAACACAAGCAAGCCTGTAAGCGGACTTGAGCTTAATAAGGACAGCATTACGCTCTTACCAAACGGCTCGGGTCAGGTGGTAGCCACCGTTACACCCTCCGATGCGGAATATCCCAACGTGGAGGCTACCGTTGTTGGCGGAAGCGGTAACGTTTATCTGAATATTGGCGCTCCTATAAACGGTGTAAGCACGATTTACATAACCGTATACGGTGATACGGGAGCCTATACCGTAAACGTAAGAACGGTAGAGCTCGGCATTACCAAGAGCTTTGTTATTTACGTAAAGGAAGGAACTCCTGCGCTTTCTGTTGATTATATAAGAGAAAGACTTAAGGGTCTTACGGTAGGAGCCACCTATCGCATCAGCGGAGATGGAATTGATACAGTAGAGTTTGCTGCTGAAAACGACGTTTATAATATTCCTTCAAGCTGGCTCGGCAAGACCTTGAATATAGTAAGGGTTAACGGCGGCAGCTGTGACAGTGATGCACAGGTGCTTCAGATCCCGAGCAGACCCGCAGCACCCGGCGGACTTTTAAAGACCGACGCATCCTCTTTTGGTGCAAATGACGGCATCATCTCCGGTCTTAACAATAATATGCAGTACAGAACCTCCGGCGAGGACGGTTGGATCAACTGCTTTGGTAATATACTTAATCTTGGCGTTGGCAGCTACGAGATAAGATTCGCACCCACCGCCTCCGCCTTTGCAAGCGAATATACCACTATAACCATCGGATACGGCTCGCTCGCCTTCGAGGACAGAAGCTCCTTTGATATTCCCGAGGGATATACGAACGCAACTACAAGCTTTGACGTCAGCGGTGCAGTAAGCGGCGGTAAGGCTCCCTACGTATACTCGGTAGAGGGACCCTCCTGGATCACAATAGATGCAGAGGGAGTTGTTAGAGCTAACCGTCCCGCAGTGGGCGTTGCGGCAACCACCGCTACCATTACCGTTACCGATGCTGACGAAAGCGTTAAATCTATCACAATAAACGTAGGCGAGGTAATAGTTCCTCACGTCTGCGTATTCGATCAGCAGGTGGCGACCGAGGATTATAAGGTCAGCGGCGCCGACTGCACACATAAGGCGACCTACCGTTACAGCTGTACCTGCGGTGCGATCGGAAGCGGAAGCTTTGAGTACGGAGAGGCTCTCGGCCATTACTACGTTGAGAAGATAGTTGACAATGCTCACCTTAAGGCAGAGGCAGAGGACTGTCAGCACTTTGACAGCTATTGGTACGACTGCACACGCTGTGACAGCATCAGCGATGAGAGATATTTTGAGACCCAGACAAGAGGCGATCACATCTACTCCGAAACCCTTGATTATAAGGTTCCCGATGGTCACGCAAGGGTATGTACCGTACAGGGCTGTGGAGCTATTGACGAGCTCACACCTCACACACCCGGCCCTGCGGCTACCGAGCATAATCCTCAGATCTGTACTATATGCGAATTTGTAATCACTCCCACCCTTGACCACGTTCACACTCCCGGTGACACTTGGCGGAAGGACGGCGACTCTCACTGGAAGGAGTGCGTAGGCGGTGATGGCTACCGCTTTGACATCGAGGAGCATATCTTTGACGACGTATGCGACAGAGAGTGTAATACCTGCCTTGCTACCAGAGTTCCCACCTCTCACGTAGAGGAGGCTGAATGGATAACCGACGCCGACACCCATAAGCTTGTTCACGGCTGCTGTGAAACCGTTGTTGTTGCCGAGGAGCCTCACAGCTGGGAGGATGGCGCTTGTACCGAGTGCGAATACTCCTGTCTGCATCCAACCGACAACGACCGCAACCATAGGTGCGACACCTGTGATGCAACCGTTGGCACTCACGAGGCGTCAGAGGGCGGACACAACTGCGAATACTGTGGCGTGAGAGTAACCTCCTGCGAGGATATCAACCTTGACCACAGATGCGACATCTGTTCTACTGCCGTAGGTACTCACGAGGCGGCGGCAGGAAAGCACACCTGCGACTATTGCAGCAAAACGGCAAGCGAATGTGCTGACGACAACAGAGACGGCAGGTGCGACGTATGTGGCGAGAACGTTGGCTCCTGTATCGACAGCGACAGAAACCATCTCTGCGACCTTCACGGCGAGTCGATGGGTACTCACGAGGCGGCGCTCGGCAGTCATAATTGCGGCTACTGTCACGCAGTAGTTACCCAGTGCGAGGACGTAAACACCGACCATATCTGCGACACCTGTTTTGGCAACGTGGGCACACACGAGGCGGCAGAGGGCAGTCATATCTGCGACTACTGTAACAGGGCGGCAAGCGAATGTAATGACGGCGACAGTGACCACGACTGCGACGTATGTGGCGAGACTCTGAGCGAGTGCTCGGACGCTGATGCCAACGGCATTTGTGACACCTGTGGCGCAACCCTTGAAACACCCGAGAATCCCGAAAATCCCGAGAATCCCGAGAATCCCGAAAATCCCGAAAATCCCGAAAATCCCGAAAATCCTGAGAACCCCGAGAATCCTGAAAATCCTGAGAACCCCGAGAATCCCGAAAATCCCGAGAACCCCGAAAATCCCGAGAATCCCGAGAACCCCGAAAATCCCGAGAATCCTGAAACTCCCGAGAATTCCGACGACGGCCTTAGCGTGGGCGGAATAATCGCAATCGTTGCAGGCTCTACCGTGGTAGCCGCCGCAGGCGGATATGCAGGAATCTGGTTCGGACTCAGAAAGAGAAGCTTTAACGATCTTATAGCAGTATTCAAGGAAAAGAGATTCTCCGAGCTTTTAGACGTATTTAAAAACAAGTAATATATTTTAAGCACTTTAACGAAAAATATCCCCTGTCCGCCAGGGCAGGGGAACAAGAAAAAAAGAAAGGAAGGAAAGAAAAATGAAAAAAACGAGAAGAATTGCTACACGCTTATCTGCAGTATTTTTAATGGTTGTCTGTGTGATGACCGTAATTATTGCAACACCGATTACTTCATCTGCAATCCTTGCAGACGAGGATATGCTCTGCTACGGCTTTAGCATATCAGGTCTTTCTACCCCGAAGATTGATGAGAAGATTGACAAGGATGTTAGTATTAACATTTCCGGTGCTACCGTAAACAGAGTAAGATGGTATCAGTATAACTTAGAAAATCCCGAGTATTATGGCGAAATGTTAAGCTCCGATATCTTTACCCGCGGTATGGGTTATAGGGTAACCATTGACGTTTCTGCAAATGACGGATATGTTTTCGGCAGTTATCTATATCTCTATGTAAATGGCTCAAGTGTTAATACTTATGAGCTTGCAAAAGATCGCAAGTCGGTAAAGATCACCGTTGACTACGGCGAGCTTTGTACCTACATCAATTATATTAACGCAAGCTTCCTTGAAGCTCCCACATATAATCAGCCCCTTGACACCGCCCTTGTTACGGGCGATGGCTTTAATGTTGTAAGCCAGGGTTGGTACAACGAAAACGGTGTTAAGTATTCTGACGGTGCGATTGTAAGCTCTCTTGGAAACTATTATGAATACAGACTTGTAGTTAAGTCTAAATTCGGATACAAATTCAATTCCAAGGGCTCCTTCAATTCCTACATTAACGGATATTCCGTAAACGATTACACACTTTCTGAGGATAGAGAAACCCTTACCATTACCAAGGTGTTTGCTGTCCAGCGCGCAGAAGTCCAAAAATTTGACGTTGAAGTTACAGCTCCTATCTCAGGCGCAAGACCTAACTATACCGCAAGCAGCAATACTATTAACGTAGACTCCTCCTATAACGACAGCAGCTTTACCAATGGAGTTGCTTGGTATGAAAAAACCACAGGCAGAAAGCTTGCTTCAGATGAGACTTTCGTAGAAGGTAAAATCTACACCGTAAAGGTTAAGGTAATATGCGGCGAGCAGTATGAGTTTAAGGCAGGAACATCTAACGCAAATTACACAATTAACGGTCAGGCATCCACATATACATATTTTGAGAGCCAGCTTCGTGTAATATTCATCGAAACCGATTTCAGAGTTCCTGAAACTATTGGCCGTGTTGCCCTTAATGGCGAGATCAAACCTGTTGCAGGCGAAAAGCCTAACTATAACGTTACCGCCTCCACCTCCGGTGTAGAGGTTACCAATGTATTCTGGTATAAGATAAACGGCTCAAGCTCCGAGCAGATTAATTCAAGCTATACCTTCAAGCTCGGTGAACACTATCAGATCCTTGTTAAGTACAGAGTAACAGGCGATAAGACTCTTGATTATAATGAGGCAAGAGATAAATTAGGCTATACTGTAACCTGTGGCGATTATACATTCACCATTAACAAATACGCTACAGATAATGATGCAACCGAGGGTACGGCATATCTTGCGCTATCCTGCGACAACGAGATAATCGGTCAGGTTGATATAAGTATCGATCCTCCCACACCTGGAAGCAAGCCTAACTTCAGCGCAACAGCAGCATCGAGCAGTTACTATCCTGCAGACGGTATTTACAGTGGTACAATAAACGGTGTTGTATGGTATGATATCACAAGCGGATTTGAAGCCCTTGGCGCAAACGACAGCTTTATTCCCGATCATACCTATAGATTGATCGTATATCTTCAGGCAAAGTCCGGCAACAGCTTTGCATATATTCAAAACGCGGGTAACGTGGTTATCGGTAGCATAAACGGAATTGAAGCCGAGGCTTCTATGGTTACTTCTGCCAAGGACACAATGTCTATCTTTGTTGACTTTGAGTGTCCCAAGGCGGTAGTAAACAGACTTGACGTTACCATCACTGCTCCCGTTGTAGGTGAAAAGCCAGAATATACCGGTGTAAAAGCAGATACATTCTATTCGAATTCTGACCTTGCTTTACAAAATCCCAATCAGAAAAATGGTATTATTTGGACAGACAGTGGCAAGGACGGCTTTGAATACGGTGAAAACGATAGCTTCAGACCCAACAACAAGATTACCCTTATAATGGCTCTTTCTCCTGCGGAAGGCTATACCTTCGGAGAAACAAGCAGCTTTGAGGTATATATTAACGGTGAGAAGGCGGTAATCTTTAAGTTCGGAGATTCCGTTTTAGTTACCTTTGAGTTCACTCCCAAGACCTGTGATTCCTGCAGACTTGAGCTGCTTCGCGGAACGGCTCCCACCTGTACTGAGGAGGGTATCGAGCACAGCTACCGTTGCACCAAGTGCGGTCAGATCTATAAGGACGTTAAGGCGACCGAGCCTGTATATGTCACCGACAATTGGGGCAGCGTTCCCGCTCTCGGTCACAGATACGGCAATGCCACCGAGCATCTCGCCTTTGACGACGGCCACCTTGCAACCTGTCTTGAGTGCGGTGAGGAGGGCAGAGTTGACTGTACCCTTGTTGAAAATGAGGTTTACGGTCCCTCTCAGTATTCCAGACTTGACGCTGTGGTTTCCTCCTGCTCCGAGTGTAAGAGAGTTTACTCGGTATATGTAGAGGAGTGGGCTTGTGACCACGAAATGGGCGATTGGACTCCTATTAAGAGCCTTGGCGAGCATACGGGTGTTCACTTCCGTTCCTGTCCTTGCGGACTTAATCGCATTGAGGACGAGTGCTCTAACAGAATTGTATTTGTAAAAGGCCCCTATAACGGTATCGAACGTGACGTAATGCTTTATATATGTGAACATTGTGACGGTGAAATAATGGTTCCTGCAGACCTCGGTCAGGAAGGATACCTTGAAAACTATACCGACGTTGAGAGCAATCTTGTATTTGATTTCAGCCACAGCGATATGATTATCCATCCTAACGTCACAATTAACGTTGCCATAGGAAACGAGCAGGCTCTTCCCGACGGACTTCAGGAGGATATTTACTACAAGTTTGGTGACAACACCTCATACTACGCATGGTATAATGTAATGGTTACCTACGATTATATGGATATGACTTATCCTGTTGTTCCTACCGGTAAATATACAATTACAATGGATGCTCCTATTGAAATTCAGGAGCATAAGACCGTTAGAGTTTGCATTGTTTCTGACGAATTTAAGCTTCTCAAGGTTGTTGAGATCGAGAGGAATGAGAACACCATTACCTTCGAAACCGATCGCTTCGGTCATATCGTTGTAGTTGGTGACGAGGATCCTATGTATATCCTTACCTATCAGCCCACAGACGGTGGCTATGGCACACAGATAGGCGATATGTTCTTCCCCGGCGACAGCTTTGTTCTTGAGGATTGTGAGCTCTATGCTCCCGAAGGAATGCAGTTTAAGTGCTGGATAATTGACGGCGTTGAATATAATCCTGGTGATACAATTATCGTAAATAAGGACACTTATGTTTATACCGTTTGGGAGAGAATTCCCGAGGAGGTGCACGAGCACGCTTACGTTGACGGCGTTTGCGAGTGCGGTGCCTGGGATCCCGATTACGAGCCCGCCGCTCCCGAGAACCCCGAGAATCCCGAAGATCCCGAGGATCCCGAGGAGCCCAAAGATCCCGAGGATCCCGAGGAGCCTGAGGAAAAGGATCACTCCAAGTGTGAGGCAAGCGGCTGGACTAAGTTCTGGAATGCTATCTTCAACTTCTTCCGCGGACTCTTTGGCATGGCCGAGAAGTGCGTTTGCGGCGACGAGCTGGAGTAATTCGCATTACAGCAGAGCAAGCTCACAAAAAAGCAAAGCTACCAAACACCTGCTAAAAAAGGAAGGCCCATAAAAGCGACCTTCCCAAGAAAGCAATATTTTAGGCAGAGGCTCCCGGGCCTCTGCCTTTTATGTAACCGCCGCAAATTTCAAAACAAACAGAGAAAAGAGCACTCAAGGGCTGTCTTGTGTGGAGGTATTCGCCTTTCAGCCGTTATGCCGTCATCGGTGTAAAGGCGGCAGAGACCGACACTCCCCCTCTCTATGTGTGGATAATCGCCCTTGCGGTAGGCATTCTGATTATATTAGCTTGCCTCTTCGGCCCTCTGTTTTCCAAGAAAAAAGCCGAAGCTTCTCCCGAACAAGAGCCAGAGACAGAGCCCGAAACAGAGCCCGAAACAGAGCCCGAGACAGAGCCCGAGTCAACCGATGAGGAGCGCGCTGAATAAAACTCAAAAATAAATCATATAAGAGCCATCCTTTTGGGTGGCTCTTTACTTATGCTGCCCGGGGTGACGGAAGCAATATGCCGACATTGGCGGTACAGACGCTCCGATGCCCGAAGCGAAGGATGAGTCAAGGCAACCACAAACGGTCGCCCCTCAAAAAAACGCGTCGGAGAAAGCAAAGAAAAGTCAAATCGGTTGAAAAGCTCATAGAAATATGATATAACGATTTCACCAATAATAATCTGATGAAGCCATTGAGAACGGTGGCTTTTTTTCTTTTCGCTGAAGATGCAACGCTGATTTAAGCATTCAAAACAAATCATCTTTATACAATCTTAATACCGCGCGGTAGAGTGCTAACGCCGTCTTTATCTGCTTTTTGGTAAAATGTATATAGTAGAAAGAGTATAAGGAGAGGTGTATAATGCGACCTTTACATAGATTTAAGCTGTCATCATTCCAAGTAATTTTACTTGGCTTTGCGGCGGTAATACTGATCGGAGCGTTTCTGTTAATGCTACCTATATCAAGTAAAGACGGTGTTGTAACGCCGTTTTCGGATGCCTTGTTCACCTCAACCTCGGCAGTCTGCGTAACAGGACTTATCGTGCAGGATACGGCAACCTATTGGTCGTATTTTGGACAGGCTATCATTCTCATACTCATTCAGATCGGCGGCTTGGGTGTCGTTACGGTTGCGGCTTCGGTATCCATTCTTGCAGGAAGGAAAATCGGTCTTGGGCAGCGAAGCACGATGCAGGAGGCAATGTCCGCCCCAAGTGTTGGCGGTATCGTTCGCCTTACAGGCTTTATTCTCAAAGGGGTTTTTATTATTGAAGCGATAGGTATTCTCGCTATGCTGCCCGTGTTTTGTACCGATCACGGAGCAAAAGGAATATGGATGGCAGTATTTCATTCCATATCAGCATTTTGTAACGCAGGCTTTGACGTTATGGGAGAGGTCAGCGGACAGTATTCTTCACTTACCGCCTATGCCGCGCATCCCGTAATCAGCATTATAATTATGCTGCTCATCATAATTGGCGGTATCGGCTTCTTGACTTGGGAGGATATATACAGACACAAATGGCATGTCAAAAAATACCGCACACAAAGCAAGATCATACTTGCGATGACGGGTGTGCTGATATTCATTCCCACGCTGTATTTCTTCTTCTGTGAGTTTGAAGAATATGCCCTCGGTGAGCGAATACTGCTATCTCTATTTCAAGCAGTAACACCGAGAACGGCAGGCTTCAATACGGCAAA
>JAZSIK010000028.1:0-9931 GCA_045533775.1 Eubacteriales bacterium | reverse complement strand
TTGCGAGGATGAAAACCATCCCTGCATGCCTGCTTTTTTGCTAAACCATCTATAGAAAAGGACAAAACTACCCCTATTTGGGCAATAAAAAAGCCATAATACCGATATTTTTCGTATCAATATTATGGTTTCTTTATGGTGCGGGAAATGTCAAGCGTTAAGAAAACGATTGATAATCGTTTTTAGCTTGAAGTTTGAAGGCTTGCCTAAAAACTGTCCCGTTTCCTATCCGGGTAAAGACCTTTATAAATAAAAAATAAAGACCAAGAATTTCATCCTGGTCTTTACCTGGTGCGGGAAACGGGACTTGAACCCGTACATCAAAGATACACGCCCCTCAAACGTGCGCGTCTGCCGATTCCGCCACTCCCGCGAGTGCTTTACTATTATAAAGCATTCTTTGTGATTTGTCAAGTGGTTTTTATGAAAAAGTTTGTCATTTTTACTTTTATTTTGCTCTTTGTCTGATTTCCATTTTCCTCCAGCTGACAAAACCGTAAATGTCGTTTCCAAGGAATACGGTAAAGCAGGCAAGGGTTGAGAAATATTCAGGATTTTTCAGAGAAGCCAGCAACCACAGAATCATAAGCACAACATCGTTCGCCGCATATGCTACGGCATAGTATGGACTGCGCCTTGCCGTCAGGTATACCGCAAGAAAGCTGGTTGTCACCGACAGGGTGCTGATGAGCAGATTTTCTGTTCCAAAGGCGGCAAGTATATAGTAAAATGCTACGGTTACTGGTACAGAGACTAAAAACATTATCAGTGTCTCCTTCTTGCTGATCTTATTTACCTTTACTTCGGCACGATTGTTTTCGTAAGGGTTTTTAAGCCAGCTGATTAGAGCGTATACCACCATAGGGCCTGTCATAAACACATAGGTAAGCACCTCTCCGTAGTAGGCAAATGAATATGAAATTATGCCGTACATTATGCAGAAAATTATCATCAGCACCTGCCCGAAGGGATTGCCTTTTGCCGAGAAGATCAAAGCCGTAACGCCGATCAGTGAGGATATCAGAGAAAATACATCCTTTTCGGGTGAAAGAAGGAAGGACAAAGCAATAAGCAGCATAGAGGATAGCCAGATCGTCCATTCAACAGGGGTAAAATAGCATAAAAGCTTTTGTAATTTTTTCATAACTCTCCTAAAAAAGCACCCGCAGACACATCTTCTAAGACCTAACGATGTGTATACGGATGCTTTTGCATCGCTACCCGGTGGCAGCATTATTTTTTATATTATAGCACTGATCAGACTGCTTGTCAAGTATCAGAATGCCCATTCGCCACCGCGGAAGATGGCAACCTCGCGTCCGTCCTCACAGATAGCGGTAATGTCCATATCCTCCGTACCGATCATAAAGTCCTCGTGCATAAAGGAATCGTTAATTCCCATTTCGTGAAGCTCCTTCTCGGTATAGTTCTCATATCCGCGGATAACATTGGTAAAGCCTCTGCCGAGCGCAAGGTGACAGGCAGCGTTTTCGTCAAAGAGGGTGTTGTAGAAGAGCAGACCTGACTCGCGGATGGGGGAGGAGTAGGGAACAAGCGCAACCTCACCGAGATAGGATGCACCCTCGTCCATATTTATCATCTCACGGAGGAGAGCCTCATTCTTCTTTGCACCGACCTCAACGGCCTTGCCGCCTTCAAATCTCACCCAGAACTCGTCAATAAGCTCGCCGCCGTAAGAAAGGGGGCGGGAGGAATACACGATACCGTCTGCATCACCCTTTCTGGGAGAGGTAAAGAGCTCCTCGGAGGGAATGTTGGGGTTGTAATATACGCCTCTGCCAAGGGTTTCCTCACCGCCTGCCATAAAGATGGCGTTGGGCAGCAGACCTACTCTGAAGTCTGTACCGCTCTTGGACTTGTACTTAAGCTCCTTGATGCCGAGGGAGTTCATATATGCGCACTTATTGGCAAGATTTTCGTTGTGTTGACGCCAAGCCTCAATGGGATCCTCGTTTACGCGAGAGGTGGAGAGAATTGCCTCCCACAGTTTCTCAACAGCAACGCTAGCTCTCTCGCCGGGGAATACCTTCTTTGCCCATTCCTTGCCGGGAACGGCTGCAATACACCACTGATACTTGTTCTCCATCTTTGTTCTGATGGGCTTGATGATCTTGGATCTTGCTGCCATGGACTTTGCCATCTTCTTCTGGTTGATGCCTGCAAGACCGTCGGGATCGTCGCTGATAAGATGGATCATACAGGGGAGGGTCTCGGCTCTGTGCTCAAGTCTCTCAATCTGCCACTTCTCAACGGTGGCAAGCACCTTGTCAGAGCAGTATCTTACATGGGTCTTGGTGAGAGGCTGGTAGTGCCAGTCAACGCTTACGTCCTTTGCGCCTGCCTTGTAGCACTCCTCAACCACCATCTTTACAAACTCGGGCTGATCAAGTCCCGCGTTAATAACAACCTCCTGACCCTTTTGCACATTAACACCGCAACGGGCAATAAGGTTGGCATATTTTCTAAGTCTTGTCTTATTCATAATCTATCTCCTTAAAGATTTTTTAATACATTTAAGATATACTCGTACACTCTGTTGAAGGAGGACAGCGAGAGTCTCTCATCGGGTGTATGGATGTCGCGGTTATCGGGGCCGATTGATACGCAGTCAAGTCCCTCCATTTTGTCAGAGAATATGCCGCACTCAAGACCTGCGTGTATGGTCACAACCGTCGCATCCTTGCCGTACATATCCTTATATACTCGGCACATAACATCTCTGAGATGAGAGTCCTTGCGATACTCCCAGGCGGGATATTCACCGCGCACACCGACGGAGGCATCGTGAGCCTCAGCAATCTCTCTGATCTTAGCAATAAGCCTTGCCTTTTCCTCACCTACCGCACTTCTTACCGAGATGGTAAGCTCAAGAGTCTTGCCGTCCTGTTTAAGAATACCCATATTCAGAGAGGTCTCAACAAGTCCCTCAATATCCTGACTCATTCTCGTGACGCCGTTGGGCATCTCGCAGATAAGAGAGAGCACATTCTTGGTGTCCTCAACCGTAAGCAGCTTGGCGGAGCTTATGCCTGCATCCACGTTGAATCTTGCCTCGCTCTCCTCCTCGGGCAGAGACTCCTTTGCATTGTTGAAGGCCTCGCTGATCTCAAAGATAGAGGATTTTGTGCTGAAAATCACAATGGCGTCGGAGGGAATAGCATTGTCTGCACTACCTGCCTCAGCTCTGCCAATTCTTACATCTTCAAGGGAAGAAAGTATTTCTGCCGCAACTTTTATGGCGTTTGCGCGATTTTTGTGAATCTCAACGCCACTGTGACCGCCCTTGAATCCTGCAATCTTCAGAGTATAAATACGACCGATATAGGTCTTGGGAGCAGATTTGAGCGTGATGTCAATTCGTCCACCGCCCGCACATCCAACCGTAAAGATGCCCTCCTCATCGGAGTCAATATTTATCAGCATTCTGCCTCTGAGATGCGATGCGTCAAGAGCAGTTGCACCCAGCAGACCAACCTCCTCGTCGGATGTGAAAACTGCCTCAAGAGCAGGGTGAGGGATATCGTTTGAGTCAAGGATAGCCATAGCGTATGCCATAGCAACACCGTCGTCGCCGCCCAGGGTAGTGCCCTTGGCACGGAGAAAATCTCCGTCGCGATAAAGCTGCAGTCCTTCCTTCTCCATATCAATGGTACAGTCGGGAGTCTTGAGAGCAACTATGTCTGTGTGACCCTGAAGAATAACGCCGGGGTGATCCTCATATCCCGCAGTGGCGGGCTTGCGTATGATTACATTGTCGCTTTCGTCGCGAATGACCTCAAGGCCTCTGTCGTTGGCAAATCTTACAAGATAATCTGCTATGGCCCTTGTATTACCCGATCCGCGGGGGATCTGTGAGAACTCCTCAAAAAAGCGAAGTGCCTTTTCGGAGGAGGGGAAATCGTTAAAATTAAGCATATTTTCTCCTTTGCACATAAATATAGTATTATTTTACAACAAAGTTCAAAGTTTTTCAAGCATAAAGTTGACTTTTTTATGTAAAAGTAGTAAAATATATTTAATTATTATTATTTTCGTGAGGTATAGATATGTCATATGTAAACGGCTTACTCAGCTTTATCAGAAAGTCTCCCACTGCTTACCATACGGTAAAAAGCATAAAAGAGGAGCTTCTTTGCGCGGGATATACCGAGGTATATGAAAGCGAACCTGACAGCTTCTCAGACGGTGGAAAGCATTTTGTGATCCGCGGGGGATCATCTATTATTGCATTCAAGGGTAAATGCAACGGTGGATTTATGATAACTGCATCCCATTCCGACTCGCCCGCCTTTAAGGTTAAGGGAGAGCTTGCCGGAGCGAGCTACACACGACTTGCCACAGAAAAGTATGGTGGAATGATCCACTACAGCTGGTTGGACCGTCCTTTGTCGGTGGCGGGCAGGGTGGTTGTTAAAACAACCGATGGTATTAAGAGCCTGCTTGTTGATCTCAAAAAGGCTGCCCTCACCATTCCCAGCGTTGCCATTCACCTTAACAGATCTGTTAATGACGGATATAAGTTCAATCCCGCAAGCGACCTTCTCCCTCTTGTTGGCGGAGCCGATGCAAAGGGCGGGGTTATGAAGGTTCTGGCAGAGCAGTCGGGCGTTGATGCTGCGGATATTATTTCTCACGATCTTTTCCTTTACAATGCCGAGGAGGGCAGAGTCATCGGTATAAACGACGATATGATTCTCGCGCCCCGCATTGACGATCTCGGCTGCGTATATGCCTCGCTTACCGCCTTTCTCGCCGCAAAGGAGAATGAGGACTCTGTGTCTGTCCTTGCAGTATTTGACAATGAGGAGGTAGGCTCAGAGTCCAAGCAGGGCGCATCCTCCACATTTCTTGATATGACTCTGCGTGCTGTTGCAGGAGACGATAAAAAGTATTCTGCCGCGCTTTATCATTCGTTTATGGTAAGTGCAGATAATGCGCACGCTATTCATCCCAATCATCCCGAGCTTTATGACGGCAGCAATAATGCCACTCTCGGAGGCGGTGTGGTTGTGAAATACAATGCAAATCAGCGCTATACCACAGACGCTATCTCCGACGGAATATTCACATCTTTTGCTACTAAGGCAGGGGCAAGGCTTCAGCGCTTCTCAAACCGTGCGGATATGATGGGCGGATCAACTCTGGGATCCATATCCAACACTCGCGTATCGGTTTCCACCGTTGATATCGGTCTGCCTCAGCTGGCAATGCACTCGGCTACCGAGACCGCGGCTGTAAGCGATCTTAATGATATGATCGCTATTCTTACCGAGGTATATTCCTCGGCGGTAACAAGATGCGGCGACGAGATCAAAATCAAATAAATAAAAGGCGACGGATTACCGTCGCCTTTTCTGATAAATCACATCATCTTTTTTGCAAGAGTACAGATCATTTCTGCCGTGCCGTCAATGCCCAGGGTAGAGGAGTTTATGGCTATATCATAGTTTTCAAGCCGTCCCCATTTTTCGCCTGTATAAAAATTGTAGTAGGTAGAGCGCCTTTTGTCGGTTTTGTTTATTGCGTCAATGACTCTTGAGTCCTTGAGCTCGGGGTGTCTTTCAGCCACTCTCTTTTTTCTGCATTCAAGATTGCCATAAATAAATATTTTTAGTATGTTCGGTTCCTCGCGCAGAACGAAGTCGGCACATCTGCCGATAAATACTCCGCTGCCCTCTGCCGCATATTCGCGGATGATCTCAGACTGAAGGATAAACAGCTTATCGCTCAGAGGCATCTTATAGCCGAACTGCATAGCCGCAGTAGCGGGATTTGAGCCTATGGCGAGGGTGTAGAGCAGACTGCTTGCAGCAGATTCCTCGTTACCTCTCAGCACATTCTCGTCAAGGTTTCCCTTAGCGGCTGCATCGGTGATGAGCAGCTTGTCATAGAGGGGAATACCTAACATTTCGGATACCTTCTCTCCGATCTCCCGTCCACCGCTTCCGTATTGACGGGCAATAGTGATAATCAGTTTTTTTGCCATAGCAGATCTCCTCTCTTTGATTTTACATTTATAGTTTATCACAAAAATCGGGATTTGTAAATATGAAAAACAATTCTTTTGTCTCAAAAAACAAAAAAAGGCAGTAGTTTTGTCATACTGCCTTTGGTTTATTTACTTCAGGTTTGAAAGCCTGAACAGAAACTCTGCTACGTCCGCCCGCGTGATATTATCCAACAGAGAGGAGGCGTCCTCACCTGTGAATACTCCCAGCGAGCGCATAGCCGCCACCGAGGATCTCGCCCATACGGGAATATTGTCATCGGGGGCAAAGACGCTTTCCTCACCCTCGCCGTCTGCTCCTATCATAACCGCAAGTATCTTTGCCGCCTCATATTTTGTTATTTCCTCGTTGGGGGAGAACAGTAGCCTGCCGTCCTTGAAGTCGCCTACGACATAGCCTATTCTTTGCGCTGTGGCAATATATCCTTTAAGAGAGGGGGAAATATCCCCGTCGTCATCAAAATAAGTGGCAGAGAGGCTGGAATCGGCACGTACGCCCAGATACTTCATTGCCATAGCCACATATTCTGCCCGTGTGACGGTTTTATCCGGGTCAAAGTACAGATCGTCACCCAGCTGCCTTCCGCTCATTATACCCATCGCCGTCATAGCCACAGCTGCGTTGTATTCCTCTCGCTCTGTCATATCTCTGTATACCGTATCGCACATACGCTGATTGATTTTCACAGAAACCGTCATAGGGCGTGAGTAGTTTCCGTACTCATCCCGCGCCACATAGGTAAACTTATCCCTGCCTGTGTAGGATCCCATAGGAGTATAGCAGTATCGGCCCTCGTCGGGCTCTGTGAGAGTGATAGTGCCGTATCTTGGGTAGGTGACGATGATATACTCAAGGGCATCTCCCTCGGGATCTGTGGCTCCAAGATTGCCGTACACAGATATAGCCTGCTGAGTCTGAATGATTGATGCGGTGACCGAATCACCTGTCGCCTCGGGAGCGTAGTTGACCTTGTCAATAAACTTGAGTATACATTCAATTTCAGCTCCGCCGGCATATCCGTCAACCGTAAATCTGAAGCTGCATTGACTGACCGCATCTGATGCGGGGATAAACACGAGAGAACCGAGATTTTTTCTTTTGATAACCCGTCCTGCACCGACTCGTCTGCCGCTGAGCAGCAGTGTGCCCTCGGTGGAGGAGGGAAGCTCGGTAATCGTTACCGTTTTGAAGTCGGGGAGAGCCAGCGCTGATTTGAAATCTCCGTCTGTGAATGTGATCTTCTGCCCGATAAGTCCGGTTTTTATCATTGTTACATTTGATGCTACTACCTGTGCACCTCCGCCAAAGTAGGCTGCCGATTCTATGACGCCGAAGCATAGCACCGACATAATCAGCGACAGGCAGATAGCAGTTGAGAGTATTCTTTTCATTTTTGACCATTCCTTTCCATTTTGCTAAGGATATTTTATCCCGACTGATAGGATTTATGCATCTAAAAAAACAGAAAACCCGACAAAAATACTTGAAAAAAGCGAATGGAGTTGGTATAATTGTATTTAGTAAAAGCAAAGAGGAAAACAGATGAGCCGTCTTGAGAAAAACGAGGTCCTGAAGGGCACAATTGAAAATATCGTCTACCGCAACGAGAGCAACGACTATACCGTAATGGAGATAGTTGATGATGAGGAAAATCTCGTGTGTGCAGTAGGCGTTATTCCTATGTCCTACGAGGGCGAGATAGTAACTCTGAGCGGCCATTGGACATATCACAAGGAGTTTGGAAAGCAGTTTGCCTTTGACTCCTTTAACAAGAGCCTGCCCGATGATGTTGACGGCATATTCAAGTATCTTTCCTCCGGTACGATCAAGGGAGTTGGCCCCGTTACCGCCCTGAAGATAGTAAACAGATTCGGCGCGGATACATTTGATGTGATAGAGCACAGACCCGAGTGGCTTGCTGACATTTCAGGCATAACAAGAAAGAAGGCGGCGGCAATATCCGAGTCCTTCAGACAGCAAGCGGGTATACGCGGCGTTATGATGTTCTGTAAGGACTATATGGGAGTCGGTGAGGTCGCTAAGGTATACAAGACCTTTGGCGCAGGAGCGGTTGGCATTATCAAGGAGAATCCTTATATCCTTTGCTCGGGCGAGGCGGGACTTCCTTTTGCCAAGGCAGATGCAATCGCCAAGAGCCTGGGCGCACCTCTTGATTCAAGAAACAGGATACTCAGCGGTATTTGCTATGTGCTTTCGCATACCGCATCAATGAGTGGACATACCTGTCTGCCTGAGGAGGAGGTTATCTCTCTTGCGGTAGAGCTTCTTGAGATTGATGGTGATACCGTCAGACGCAGCTTGTCCGCTTTGCTTGATGACTCGGATCTCTCCTGCTACAAGATAGACGGAGTCAATTGTATAATGCTTAATAAAACCGCCGAGGAGGAGGACCTGATTGCCCGCGGGATCTCACGCATATCCGCCTCTGCACCCCGATACGGTGTGGGAGATATATCCTCCTTTATAGAGAAGGTGGAGGTGGAGCTTGGTATAAGCTTTGCACCTATGCAGAGACAGGCGCTGTATGCATCGCTGGAGAATGGTATTATGATTCTGACGGGAGGCCCCGGAACGGGAAAGACCACCGTTGTACGCGCTATGCTTTCCATATTCAACAGTATGGGGCTTAAGACCGTTCTTGCCGCGCCCACAGGCCGCGCAGCCAAAAGAATGAGCGAGGCAACCGGCGAGGAGGCAAAGACGGTACACAGAATGCTTGAGATGGAGAGATCTACCGACGGCAATATGCGCTTCTGCCGTAACGAGCGCGCTCCTCTCGGTGAGAATGTTATTATCGTTGATGAGGCATCTATGCTTGATCTGTCCCTTACGGCAGCACTGTTCAGGGCGATCAAGCGCGGAGCAAGGCTTATACTGATAGGTGACTCTGATCAGCTGCCCAGCGTAGGAGCGGGAAATGTACTGTCCGACCTCATAGGCTCCGAGAGGATCAGAACCGTCAGACTTACCGAGGTGTTCAGACAGTCTAAGGAGAGCCTTATCATCACTAACGCCCATAAGATAAACGAGGGCGAGCCTCCTATACTCAACCGCACGGACAATGACTTTTTCTTCGTAAGGCGTGAGAGAGAGGCGGATATAGGAGAGACGGTAGCCCAGCTGATTGACGAGCGACTGCCGAGAACATACGGCAAGGATATCAGAGAGAAGATCCAGGTCATTACACCATCTAAAAAAGGCGCGGGCGGAGTTGAGATAATGAATCGTGTGCTGCAGGAAAGACTTAATCCCCCCACCAAGTTCAAAAAGGAAAAGACCTCCCACGGTGTTGTCTTCCGAGAAGGAGACAGGGTAATGCAGATTGCGAACAACTATGAGATTGAGTGGGAGAAGAACGGCGCGGTAGGCGTTGGACTTTTTAACGGCGACATTGGAGTAATTGATCATATTGATACCTCCGAGGAGACCGTTCACATCAGATTTGATGATCGCCTGGCAGAGTATTCATACGATATGCTGGAGGAGCTTGAGCTTGCATATGCCATTACGGTGCATAAGAGTCAAGGCAGTGAATATCCTGTGGTAATCATTCCTATGTACTACTGTGCGCCTATGCTGATGGCGAGAAATCTCCTGTATACCGCCGTTACCAGAGCCAAGAATATGGTAATTCTGGTAGGAAGAACCGACATACCTTGGAAAATGATAGAAAACAACCGTCAAATTATGCGATACACCGCATTAAAATATAAAATTTGTGAATATATTTGAAAATATACTTGCATTTTTGACTCAAATGTTGTATAATATGTTGTACCTGTATAAATATGGGTACAAAAAAGTACATTGAAAGGATACGGCATGATTACCAAGATCGGTCTTGATTTAGGATATGCTAATATTACCGTCAGTGATATGAC
>JAZSIK010000022.1:0-51608 GCA_045533775.1 Eubacteriales bacterium | reverse complement strand
AGATCAGAGAAAAAACCGGCCTTCTGATCGACGCATCTTTCTCCGGCACAAAGATCAGATGGATTTTGCAGAACGTTCCCGAAGCAAAAGAACTGGCAGACAGCGGCAACCTGCTTTTCGGCACCATCGATACATGGCTGATCTGGAACCTGACAGGCGGTCAGGTACACGCAACAGATTACTCCAACGCATCCAGAACGATGCTGTTCAATATCCACACATTAGAATGGGATAAGGAAATCCTTGAACTTCTTGAAATTCCCGAAAGCATCCTTCCTGAGGTACGCCCTTCTTCCGGCGTATTCGGCAATACACTGCCTCTGCTGTTTGGCGCGGCTATCCCCGTGGCAGGCGTTGCAGGCGACCAGCAGGCAGCCCTCTTCGGTCAGTGCTGCTTTAACCCCGGTGAGCTCAAGAACACCTACGGTACGGGCGCATTCCTTCTTATGAACATCGGTGAGAAGCCTCAGATAACCGACTCGGGTCTTGTAACCACCATCGCCTGGGGTGTTGACGGTAAGGTAAATTACGCTCTTGAGGGCTCTGTTTTCGTATGTGGCGCGGCAATTCAGTGGCTGCGCGACGGTCTGAGAGTAATTGAATCTGCCCAGGACAGCGAATATTATGCTAAAAAGGTGCCCGATTCGGGCGGAGTTCTTGTTGTCCCCGCCTTCCAGGGTCTGGGTGCTCCCTATTGGGACCCTTACGCACGCGGAATTATTGTAGGAATTACCCGCGCTACCAACAAGTATCATATCATCCGCGCTACCCTTGAATCTATGGCATATCAGACAGCAGATGTGATTGAGCTTATGGAAAACTCAACGGGCATAAAAATTGACGGTCTGGCAGTTGACGGCGGAGCGAGTGCAAACGATCTTCTCCTCTCCTTCCAGTCTGACATTCTCGGTACTACCGTTATGCGCCCTGAGTGTATTGAAACCACCGCTCTCGGTGCTGCATATCTTGCGGGGCTTGCTACGGGAATGTACAAGTCAACCGACGATATTAAGAACAACAGAAAGATTGCAAAAACCTTTGAGCCCACCCGCGAGGAGTCCTGGCGCGAGGAGAAAATGTCTATATGGAAAAAGGCAGTCAAGCGCAGCCTTGCCTGGAAGGATTAATACTTATAAACAAAATACGCCGCAGGTGTTTTCTGCGGCGTTTTCTCATTCTGCCCTGTTTTTTAATCGGTTATTAAGCTTTTCTGCATTATTTCTTGTGATGAAATATATGATCAACCAAACGAGAAGATAGCCTACGATAAATATCCCGGTAAAGACCAAGAAGGAAACGAGTCCGTCCTTTAGCCAGCCGTTTACAATATATACAGTAGCATATGCAATATACAGTATTATGCCGTGAAGGGTGATTGCCTTGGATATGGCAAGCTCCTCTATCTGATAAACTACGGTAATTCCACCGCAAAGAAAGGCGAGCAGAGTTATGGTGAATATTCCGAGCGGCATCTCATATATACCAACGCTTTCGGTCACACCGCATATACCGAGTATGGTGTAAACTACACCGAGCACGATAGGGCCAAAGCCCATACCGACAAGACCGCGAAGGGCGAATTGCTTTAAGTATTCAACTTTATTTTTCATACCTTATACCTCCTTTTTATTTCTGCAAAGCATCTTCGTGAAACATAGTCCTTATATCCGCATTTAAATTCGGCATCAACTCCGCCGCTGAACGAGGTCTTAAAGCAGGAGATCTTTCTCTCGTTCGCAAGGGTTGATTTATTAATGCGGATAAAATAGCTTGGCAGCCTCTCCTCAAGCTCGGTAAGAGTACCGCCCGTACGATATTTATTGTTTTTTCCGTCAATGACGTAAAGCCTTCGGTCAAGCACGGTAATGCATTCAATATCTGTAAATTTTATATTCAGAAGCTCGTAGTCGCCTTGAACCAAAAGCTCATCCTCTCCCACGTAGGATAGGACAAGATCCTCAATTTTCCGAGTTAAATCGTTGGCAGAATGCACTCTTGCCACAATTTCTTCCTCAGAGGTCTTATCAATTATCAGTTTGAATTTCATTTTTTCTCCTTTTTATTCCAAGAACAAAATATCTCAAAAACGGTGTTCTTTCAATCAGCCAAAATAAAATTGGAGTAAGCACTGCCATCGCAATTAAAAGTACAATTCCCTTTGAATATACAGGAACATGTGCAAAATACTCATACAAAACATACCCGATGACCGTTAATACAAGATAATGTAAAATATACAATCCGAAAGATATTTTATTGAGATAATTAAAAAAACTATTGGTTTTATTAAGCCATTTTTTCGCCATGCCAATGATTGCAAGAATGCTAAACCAAGCATACGCATTGGTAACAAGGTTTTTCAGTACCTCATCCGAAGCATAATTTTTCCCAAAATGCATCCAAAAATAAAGTACTCCAAGTATTATCGATCCGGAAATCGTTATAGGAATCAGCTTCACGCATTTCTCTATTATGTTATCAAAATAGAAGAATAGATAACCGAGGAAAAATGCCACGCCATAAATACCAAACCGGTATACACTTATAACCGGAACGTTAAGAATCTGCGCCCCAAGAAATATTAAAAGTAAAAATGCCAGGATAATTATTTCATTGGCTCGTTCGCAAAGTTTATCAAGCTTTGTGCTATTCAAAGGATTATAAAATACTACAAGCAAAACTGAAAATACGAATAACGTTTGCGAAAACCATAAAGGACCTGTTCCGCTTAATGCAGAGATCGGATAAATCAATATAGACGGCATATATTCAAGTCCGCCGCCAACCTTGATATTTATGTATCCACTTATCCAATGTAATGCCAATAGCCCCAATGTTGAAGGAATTATGAGTTTTCTCACTCTTTCCCTCAAAAATTCTCTTTTTCCATGTTTTTCTATTGAATGCCTCGCTGATACTCCTGCCACCAAAAACAGCAAAACCATAAACCAAGGATAAACAAATGTACATATAGCATCGTATAACCAAAAGCCATCGCCATTTGAAAATCCGGTTGGTATACCAACACCATTAAAAAGATAAAACGCGTGATAAATTATAACCAATAATACCGTCAATGATCTAATATTGTCTAAATAATATTTTCTTTTCACCTAAAAACTCCTTTCCTCTGCTGATCACAGTATAGCACAAGGAAAGGAGAAAATGTTGATTTTTGTCTTTTCGGTATTAATTTACGCTTCTTCGGTCTTGATAGTATAAAGATGATTTGAAAGTGTTGCAAAATCCTCGGTGGACAGTCGCTCGCCGCGGATCTTTGGGTCAAATCCGCATCTTGAGATCGCATCTGCCACCTGCTCTTTCGTAAAGCCGCCAAGCTTTGCCGTCAGCGCGTTTTCAAGGGTCTTGCGACGCATCTCAAAGGCAGCCTTAATGCAGTTTCTGAAAAGGCGCTCATCCTTTATCTCATAAGGGCACTTATCATACAGGTCAATTCTGACCACCGCGCTATCAACCTTAGGCGTGGGAATAAAGCAGCCCGCAGATACCTTAAAAAGCTTGCGCACGCTGCCGTAATAGCCGAGTATAGCGGTAATCGCGCCGTAGTCCGAGCTGCCCGGCTTTGCAGACAGTCTTGCCGCCACCTCATTCTGCACCATAACTGTTATGGTTGAAAGCTTAATCCCCGACTCAAGCAGATGCATAAGAATGGGAGTGGTGATGTAATAAGGCAGATTTGCGCAGACCGAAACGGGCTTGCCCTCTGAATGCTCTGCTATCAGAGCCTCAAGATCAACCTTGAGAATGTCCTCATTTATCACCGTTATATTGTCAAACTCAGCAAGAGTTTTCTTCAATACGGGAATAAGTCCACGGTCAATCTCAACCGCAACCACCTTGCTGTATCTCATAGCCAGCTCCTGAGTCAGACAACCGATGCCCGGGCCGATCTCAAGAATCATTCTGTCGGAGGTGTCAGCACAGTTGTCGGCTATGTCCTCTGGGATTATTCTGTTAGTAAGAAAGTTCTGGCCGAACTCCTTGTGAAAGCTGATGCCCGCATCAGCCATAACCGATTTGATAACCGAGATGTTACAAAGATCCATACTGCCTCCCAAATAAGTGATAAAAAGGAGAGGCGATCAGCCTCTCCTCGGGATTTGGAGCTGATAGCGGGACTTGAACCCGCGACCTGTTGATTACGAATCAACTGCTCTACCAACTGAGCCATATCAGCAAACAATCGCTTAACTATTTTATCATCTTTACCGCCTTTTGTCAATAGGAATCCTTTATTTTTTAAGCCCGACAGGTTATTTTTCCTGTCGGGCTATCGTTATTTAAGCTTATATAGCAGTCTTCTTATCAGCTCAAAGGGGATTACCGTCATAGAAAGCAAAAATACAAAGCTCAGCTCCTTAGGCTGCAGTGCAACGCATCTGAATAGCGGTCCGCCAAAATATATCATAGCAATCTGAATTACGCATATCAGCAGCATAATAAGTATAAAGGGCTTATTTCTGCTTATATTTGATAGGAACCAGAGCCTTGACGACCTTGCCGCAAAGCAATTAAATATACCCGAGAATATGAATAAAGCATAAAATGCGGTATAAAAGCTTTCTGTCGGGGTCACCGAGCCATACATTATCCGCATTTTCGGTGAGGCGAGGAAAAATATGGACAATCCGAGAGTATATGCACCCGTAATGAATATCTGACTGAGCATTTCCCTGCTTAATATCGGCTCTCCTCTGCGCTTTGGTCTTTCCTTCATATAATATTCCATAGGAGCCTCACCCGCAAAGGCAAGCCCACCGAGGGTATCCATAATAATGTTTACCCATAGCATCTGCACGATAGTTATAGGCGTATCAACACCGATAAACTGTCCTATAAGCGATACACCGCAGGCACAGAGATTCATAGTAAGCTGGAAGGTTATGAACTTTCTTATTGACTTAAAAATAGTCCTGCCGTAAAGTATGGTCTTTGATATGGCAAGAAAGCTGTTGTCAAGTATAACGATATCCGAGGCACTCTTGGCAATATCGGTGCCACCACCCATAGAAAAGCCTACATCAGCAAGCTTAAGAGACGGTGCGTCGTTTATTCCATCGCCCGTCATTCCCACCACCAGCTCCAGCTCCTGAGAAAGTCTGACAAGCCTTGTTTTATCCTGTGGTAGAGCGCGAGAGACGACCCTGAGCCTTGGGAGTATCTTTTTTATCTCTCCGTCGGTCATAGCCGCGAGCTGATCGCTGCTTAAAACCATATGCCCCGCATGCGGATTATATATGCCGCACTCCTCGGCTATGGCGGTGGCGGTTTCTCTGCCGTCGCCCGTTATCATAACCACCTGTATACCTGCGCCGCAAACCGACTTAACCGACTCAACAACGCCCGCTCTGATCTTATCCTTCATAACGATCAGGGCTACGAATACAAGGCTGCCCTCACCCTCGTCAACAGCAACTCCAACAGCCCTCATACCGCTCTCTGTGGCTCGGATATACTCATCAAACAGACCTCCTGTATCAAGTCTGATTTTCTCCCCTTTGGGGTTTATAGCATACTTTGATTTAGCCAAAATCATTTCTGCCGCGCCTTTTATCAGCTTTTTACCGTTTTCAAGACTGACAGATGAATATTTTTTCTCACTGGAAAAGCTTTCCTTTTCAACGACTTGCAGAGCGACAACGCTTTCACTCTCAAAGAACTCGTATATGGCTCTGTCGGTAGCATTGCCTCCCGTTATATCGTCACCGAGCTTAATAATATCGGTATTCAGCTTTGCGGAAAGAACAAGGTAGTCATATATAGCTCCCGTGCTTCTCAGCTGTGCCAATCTGCCAAAGCTACCCACCGCGGTGATAATTCTCTCACATTGAGGTCTGCCTGCCGTCAGAGTGCCTGTCTTGTCGGTGAAAAGTATATTAAGCGATCCCGCCGTTTCAATGCCTACAAGCTTTTTCACAAGAATATTATCCGAGAGCATTCTTTTCATATTTGCCGACAGTACCACCGTGATCATCATCGGTAGTCCTTCGGGAGCTGCTACCACAACTACGGTTATCATAAGCGTCAGCGCGCTGACAAGACAGCCGAAAAGAGTCGGAATATCGCTGACAAACTCCTTTACAAGCTGAGGATCAAACTCGTTGTCAATAAATATCGCCTTGAATATGTACACCAAGCCGACTACCGCCGCTATCACATATCCTATACGGCTGATCTGAGATGCAAGATCACCGAGACGAAGCTTCAAGGGACTCTGGCGGGTCTCTGCTTGTACATCCCTTGCAACCATTCCGTAATATGTCTGTGCTCCTACTCTGCCTACCCGCATAACCGCGCTGCCCTCGGTAATAACCGAGCCGCGAAAAACACGGCTCTCGGAAGATAGATCCCAGCCGTGGTCCCGCCCCGGCTTTTTCACGCATTCTATGCTCTCTCCGTTCAGCGCAGACTGGTCAACCGATATTTTTCCCTCAAGCATCTCACCGTCTGCAGCCACCTTTTCTCCCATTGAAAGATACACTATGTCCCCGACCACAAGGTCGTTTGCCGATATGTGTACAATTCTGCCGTTTCTCAGCACACTCACTCTCCCGCCCAAAGCGTCCTCGCGCATCTTTTCAAAGGCTCTTTCGCTGCGATGCTCTGACAGAGTTGAAACGGTGGTTGATAAAAGAACGGCGAGGATTATACCGAAAAGCTCAAAATAATTGATATTTCTGAAAGTAAAGATAATCTGTATAATAAGTGCAATAAGCAGTATTCTAATGATCGGGTCGGAGAAATTTTCAAAAAAGCGCTTGAAAAAGCCCTTGCGCCGCTCTCCTGTCAATGAGTTATCACCGTATAGCTCCAGCGATTTTTTTACCTCTTCGTCGGTTAGACCTTTTATTTGCTTTTTCATTTTGCTCTCCGTTCATTTCTTTTATTACTATATAAATCATATGAAGGAAAAAGGGCAAAAATGAAAAGAGCCGCCAAAAACTTGACAGCTCTCTGAAAACCCGCATGGCCGTGTAAAGTAAAGGTTTAACCCGGTCTGACCAGGTGGGTGTCCTCTCTATCACTTTGCGCTTCCAACGTCCGCTGGGAGGGGGTCACCATTTAAGGCAAGCGCCCTCGGCGGGAGGCCTGCATCCCGTAGACAGAAGTTTATCCGGACTCCCTAGCAATGTGTGTAGGTTCAAATATCACAATATCACGAACCACGCAGGAAATAATATTAAATTACGCGTCGTAATCTACCTCGCCGAAGAAAAGGTCGTCAAAGTATTCTGCAACTCTGTCCTCCTCATCCTCTTCAAGATTTTCAAAGGAAACCTCCTCGCCGTCCTCAATAACCTTAAGGATAATGTAATCACCCTCTGCGTCCTTGAGATTGTCGTCAATGGGAACAAGGGCGTAGTAAAGATTTCCGTCAATTACCTTCTCCGCCTCGCGAACGAACTCATAGATGTTGCCTTCTTCATCCTCAAGAGTAAGTATAAGCGCGTCCTCCTCAAGGCCCTCTTCTACTTCCTCAATAGGATTAATCTTCTTCTCATCCATTTTTGTTATCTCCAATCATATATTTTTTATACTTAATTATTTATATAAGCTCGCAAATAATGCTGTTGCTGACATAAAAGCCACGCTCGGTAAGCGATAGCCGATCATTCGTCAGGTTGACAAGCCCGGCAGCCTCAAGCTCACTCAGAACAGGCTCTTTTCCAACATAAAACTCCTTGCCGAATCGCTTGCGGTAGTCAGAGAGCGAAAGCCCCTCCGAAAGCCTTAACGCAAGCATAATATACTCTTCCTCTCTATCGGTCTCGCCCGATTCTTCTGCTACAACAGAGCCCTCTGCGCCAGAGAGATACAGCTCTATGTCATCGGTGTTGAAAAATCGTCTGCCCTCAAGGAAGGAGTGAGCATTTAGCCCAACGCCTATATACTCCTCTGTATGCCAATACTTCAGATTGTGTCTTGACTCTCTGCCATGCCGTGCATAATTTGATATTTCATAGTGAACATATCCCTTTTTGCCAAGCATATCCGTGGCGATCTCGTACATGGCGCATTCGGCATCTTCACCGGGAAAGGCAAGACTGTCTCTCATATCATATAAGGGCGTGCCCTCCTCAAGAATTAGTCCGTAGAGCGAAATGTGCTCGGGCTCAAGTCCTATAACAGTTTCAAGTGTTTCCTTAAAGCTATCCTTGGTCTGAGTGGGAATCGCATACATAAGGTCAATGTTTATGTTGCCAATCCCCGCCTCGCGCGCAAGTCTGTACGACTCAAGAAAATCCGCAAAATTATGCACTCTGCCTAAGATTTTCAGCTCGTTTTCGTGAATTGACTGAAGTCCGATGCTGAGTCTGTTTACTCCGAGGGAGACATAATTCCGAAGCTTTTCCAAATCAAGAGTCTTGGGATTTGCCTCAACGGTAAACTCGCAGTCGGGTAAAACGTCAAATGTCCTTCTTATCTGTCCGACTATACGGGAGAACTCTCCGACGGTAAGCAGCGACGGTGTACCGCCGCCAAAAAACACCGTATCAAGTACTATATGCCTGTCCTTATAGGATGCTATCTCCTCGCACAGACAGTCAACATATCTCTGCCGCCAATCAACCGAGGAGAGCTTAAAGGAGCAAAAGTCGCAATAATTGCATTTTTTCAGACAGAAGGGGATGTGGACATAGAGTCCGCGGCTATCAGTTGTCATCATTGAGCCTGAGAACCGCCATAAACGCCTCGGGTGTAACCTCAACACTACCGAGCTTACGCATCTTCTTCTTACCTTCCTTCTGCTTCTCCAGCAGCTTTTTCTTTCTTGTTATATCACCGCCATAACATTTGGCAAGTACATCCTTACGCATCGCCTTAACCGTCTCACGGGCGATTATCTTAGCACCAATGCAGGCCTGGATGGGAATCTCAAAGAGCTGACGCGGAATATTTTCCTTAAGCTTCTCTGCTATCTTACGGGCGCGGGCATAGGCTCTGTCCTCAAACACGATAAAGGAAAGAGCGTCAACCACCTCGCCGTTAAGCATAAAATCAAGCTTTACCAGCTTGGACTGCTTATATCCCTTAAGCTCATAGTCAAGCGAAGAATAACCCTTTGTACGGCTCTTCAGCGCGTCAAAGAAATCGTAAATGATCTCGTTAAGAGGCAGCTCATAGTGAAGCTCAACACGCTCGGTATCAATATATTTCATATCAATAAACACGCCGCGCCTCTCCTGACAGAGATCCATAATACCGCCAACATAGTCGGTGGGGGTAATTATTGTCGCATTCATTATTGGCTCATAAGCCGTCTGAATCTCGTCCGCCGTCGGGAACTTTGAGGGATTGTCAATCATAATAGTCTCGCCGCCGCGTAGATCTACCTTATAAATAACCGAGGGAGCAGTGGTAATGAGGTCAAGGTTAAACTCTCTCTCAAGTCTCTCCTCAATAATCTCCATATGAAGCAGACCGAGGAAGCCACATCTGAAGCCAAAGCCGAGAGCAATAGATGTCTCGGGCTCAAATACAAGAGAGGCGTCATTAAGCTGCAGCTTCTCAAGAGCATCGCGCAGATCACCGTATCTCGCACCGTCGGCAGGATAAATACCCGAGTATACCATAGGATGAACCTCGCGGAAGCCGTCAAGTGGGGAGTCGGCAGGATTATCAGCCAGAGTAATCGTATCACCCACTCTGGTGTCACCGACGGTCTTGATAGATGCGGTAATATAACCTACCTCACCGGCAGAAAGCTCGCTTGCCTTCTTAAGACCGAAGGGCTCCATCGTACCTACCTCAACTACATCAAACTCACTGCCCTGAGACATAAGACGGATCTTATCACCTGCGCGAATAGTTCCATCAAATACGCGTATATATACAACTACACCAAGATATGAGTCATAGTGAGAGTCAAAGATAAGCGCCTTAAGAGGCTTGTCAGAATCACCGCCGGGAGCGGGCACCTCTGTCACAACCTTCTCCAGAACATCCTCAATGTTTATACCGTTTTTAGCCGAAACCGCAGGGCAGTCCTCGGCAGGAATACCGATAATATCCTCAATTTCCCGTCTGGCACCCTCAATATCCGCAGAAGCAAGGTCAATCTTGTTAATTACGGGCAGGATCTCCAGATCGTTGTCTATGGCAAGATAAGCATTCGCCAAGGTCTGTGCCTCAACGCCCTGTGTAGCATCAACTACAAGCAGAGCTCCCTCACAGGCCTTAAGCGAACGGGACACCTCATAGCCAAAGTCAACGTGGCCGGGGGTATCAATAAGATTGTAAATGTATTCTTCCCCGTTTTTTGCCGTATATGAAAGTCTGACCGCTCTCGCCTTGATGGTTATTCCGCGCTCGCGCTCCAGATCCATATTGTCAAGCAGCTGCTCCTCCATATCACGGGTCTCAACCGTCCTGGTCTTCTCAAGTATTCTGTCGGCCAAAGTTGATTTGCCGTGGTCAATATGGGCAATTATAGAGAAGTTTCTTATATGCTTTTGTTTTTCTGTCACTTTATAAATCCTGAGGAATTATACCTCTGTCATCTTTCTTGAATCTTTTTCATAAGCGGAAAGCTTGCTGTCAAGGCTCTCCTTATTCTCGTCGTGAGCGAGAATATAAATCTTGATCTTAGGCTCTGTGCCCGAGGGACGAACGATGATCTTATCCTCATTTGCAAGAGTATAGTAAAGAACATCAGAGGAAGGCTGACCGGTAGAGGAAACTGTGCCACACTCAAGACAGCGAACCTCACCGCTCTTATAGTCGCCCGCGCTCTTTACAGCAACGCCGCCGATAAACGCAGGGGTGTTGTCGCGAAGATTCTGCATAACCTTCTTTCTGTTCTCAATGCCGTCAAGACCCTCCATATAGATGTCAATGGTCTTCTCTGCATAGAGGCCGTAGGTCTTGTAAAGCTCAGCGAGAGCGTCAGAGAGGGTCATACCCTTCTTCTTATAGTAAGCTGTCATCTCAAGGATCATCATAGAGCCCTCAACAGCGTCCTTGTCTCTTGCATAAGAGCCGAGCAGATAGCCGTAGCTCTCCTCAAAGCCGAGGAGGAAGCCTCCGAACTTGCCCTCTGCCTCGTAGTTCTTGATGACCTCACCGATAAACTTGAAGCCTGTAAGTACATCGTGAAGCTTAATACCGTTTACCGTAGCAATTCTATACGCCATATCGGTAGATACAAGGCTCTTTACACAGTATGCGCCCTCGGGGAGAATACCGAGATCTCGGCGCGCCTTGATAACATAGTCAAGGAGGAGCGCACCCATCTGGTTACCCGAAATAGTAGCAAACTCGCCGCTCTCGGTCCTGGTCATAACACCAACTCTGTCGGAGTCGGGGTCGGTAGCAATAACAAGGTCGGAGCCAACGCGGTTAGCAATATCAATACCAAGCTTAAACACTGCACTGTACTCGGGATTAGGCTTTTCAACCGTGGGGAAATCTCCGTCGGGAGTCATCTGCTCGTCAACGGTATAGAGATGCTTAAGTCCAATTCTTCTGAACACCTCGGGTACAAGTCTGTAACCTGCACCGTGAAGGGGGGTATATACAACCTTCAGCTCGTCTGCTACCTCCTTAACGGCATTTCGGTTTACCGCGGTAGCGAGAACGGCATCAAGATACTTCTCATCAAAGCTCTCGTCAAGAATAGTGATAAGACCGGACTTAACACCCTCCTCAAAGTCCATAATGCCCGACATATCAAGAACGTCAAACTTGCTTCTCTCGGCAGAAACTACCTTAGCCTGCTCGGGTGCGATCTGTGCGCCATCCTCCCAGTACGCCTTGTAGCCGTTGTACTCCTTGGGATTATGAGATGCAGTGATATTGATGCCCGCAACGCAGCCCAGCTCGCGAAGAGCAAATGAAAGCTCGGGAGTGGGACGAATACCGTTAAAGATGTAGGATCTAATACCCGCGCCTGCAAGCACACACGCGCTTACGCGAGCAAATGTCTCGGAGTTGTTTCTGGAATCGTACGCAATAGCAACGCCTCTCTGCTCCCCGCCAACACTCTTGATAAGTGCCGCTATGCCGCGAGTAGTCTGAGCAACGGTAAAGCGGTTCATAGAGCCGATTCCCATATACATAGTAGATCTGAGGCCGGCTGTACCAAAGTCCATAGGAGCGGTAAATCTGAGCGCCTTTGCCTCCTCGTTATTTGCGATAGAAACTAATTCAGCGTGTTCCTCTGCGGAAAGCACAGAAGAGTCAAGCCATCTTTTGTATTCTGCGTTATACATTAGAATTATCCTTTCTGCCGTATTTTATATTATGTTTTTGTAATTAAAGCATTTCTTCAAGAGCGTTCGCAAGCTGATCGGGACAGGATGTGGGCTTAAATCCACACTTAATTCCCTTGATCTTTTTGATAGCATCCTCTATCTTCATACCAACGACGAGAGCAGCAACGCCCTGGGTATTGCCCGCGCAACCGCCAACAAACTTGCAGTCGGTAATAACGCCATCCTCGGCATCAACAACGATCATTCTGGAGCATACGCCCTGTGTTTTGTATTCAACGTGATTTTTCATAATAGTCCTCTTTTACATTTTTTCATAGTATTACATAGTAATTATACAATATATTTTTATAAATTGCAATACAAAGATAAAATATTTTATTATTTATACTATCCTTCAAAGTTTTTTATTAAAACATATTGATTTTTTCTGTTATCTATGATATAATACTACCTGCGACTCAGATGTTGCACCATTGCCGGTATGGTGGAATTGGCAGACGCGTCGGACTCAAAATCCGAAGGTAGCAATACCGTGTCGGTTCGACCCCGACTACCGGCACCAAAAGAAAAAGACAGCCCTTGCGGTTGTCTTTTTTCTTTTGATACTAATTTCAGAGGGGCGAACCGCTCATTTTCGCAGAAAATGATTGGGACTTCGCATCGTAGACATCAGTTCAGTACGAAACACAAGCGAAGTCCTGGTTCCTGACCCCGACTACCGGCACCAAAAGAAAAAGACAGCCCTTGCGGTTGTCTTTTTTCTTTTGATACTAATTTCAGAGGGGCGAACCGCTCATTTTTGCAGAAAATGATTGGTACTTCGCATCGTAGACATCAGTTCAGTACGAAGCGCTGGCGCCGGTATCAACGCTTTTTGTATTCAATATTCCCTTTATTACTCCTCGTCAAAGCAGGAATAAATAACATTCATAAGTCTGGGAATAAGTATAGCATTCATACCGTCAATCTCCTCAGCGTGGAAGATCGCAACCTTGTTCTCAGGATCGCTGACCGAGAGACACATCTTCTTGCCGTCCCAGCCGAAGGCTCCCTTTGGCATAAGGCTGCCAGCCTTTGCAGGATCGCGCATAACACGAACACCTAGGCCGTAATCATAGCCCAGGTTAAGACCCATCTCAAAGGTAATATTCTGCTCGGGAGAAAGTGCGGAAGATGCAAGCAGCTCTACCGATGCGCGTGAAAGGATACGCTTACCGTTCTTACCAACGCCGCCGTTAGCCAGGGCATCTGTAAGAAGAATAAAATCATCTACCGTTGAAAGAAGTCCTGCACCACCGCTCTGATACTCCGAGCCGAAGCGCATAATATTGCTGTCCTTAAGTACCTCTATGGCGCATCTGCCGATGCTGTCATACTCATACTGAGATGCAATACGCTCATAATTATGCTGACCGATCTCAAATGTAGTATCCTTCATACCGAGAGGATCAAAGATGTTCTTCTTCATATAGTCGCCAAGCTTCATACCCGAGATAAGCTCAACGATACCGCCGAGAATATCGTGGGAAAGTCCGTAGCAATAACGGTCGCCGGGCTCAAACATAAGAGGATCCATAGGCAGAGCACGGATAAGGTCAAGCGTGGGACATCTGCCATCGGTAGCCGCCCTTACCTTATCAATAGACTGTCTGCGAATATTATAGTCAATGCCCGATGTCATAGAGAAAAGATTCCTTATAAGTATAGGATTTTTTGCCTTCTCTACCCTGACCTTTCCGTCCGAGGTGCGCTTTGCGACCTGGAGGTTCTTATACTCGGGGAAATATACATGAACGGGGTCATTGATAAGTATTTCACCGCGTTCAATAAGCTGGAGCGCAGCCACACAGGTGGCTATCTTGGTGCAGGAATACACGTGATGAAGCGCATCCCGTCTCATAGGAGTGCGATATTTAAGATTGTCATATCCGCTGGTATGACGAAAAACCTCCTCGTGATCCTTGTAGATCACAGTATCCGAGCCCGGAACACCAAGCATAGGGAGATAGTAATCAAGAAAATCCTTTAATCTGTTAAAGTTCATATTGCCCTCCTAATTATTTTCCTAAAGTCAAAACGGTAACGCCTGAATCACCCTCGCCATATTCACCGTGGCGATAGGATTTAATCCTCTTGTCACTCTTAAAATACTTCCACAGAGCGGCGCGAAGCGCACCGGTGCCCTTGCCGTGAATAATACGAACCGTAGGCATACCTGCCAGAACGGCATCGTCTATATATTTGTCAACCACAAACCAGGCGTCATCGCCAATCATACCTCTCACATCAATCTCAGGCTTGAAGGTGGAAACGATGGTCTTCTTTACCTTGCCCTCGTTGACCTTTGGAGTTGTATCGGTAACATACTTTACACTACCGTCAAGCAACCTCAGCTTATCTACGCCAACCTTGGTTTTAAGTATTCCCGAAGTAACGGCATACTGCCCATTTTTATCTGCCAGGGCGGTTACTACACCCTCCTTGTTAATGGTGGTAAGAAAGACCTTGTCCCCCACCTTAAGAGGTCTTGGCAGCTTGTAATTTTCGTCCTCGGCGATCTCACGAATGTCAATACCGCTCATCAGCGACTCGCTCTCGCGCATACGCTTGCGCATTTCCTCGCGGGCGGATTGCATCATTTCGTTACGCTGTGTCTTGTCCTCCTGCTTGCGGACCTCCTCAAGCTGACGGAAGATAAACTCACTGGAGGCGCGGGCGCTATCCAAAATCTGCTTAGCTTTAAGTGTCTGTTTTGCGATTTCTTCCTCGCTGCGAGCTATTTTTCGTTTCAGCTCTTCCTCGGATCTTCTCTTGAACTCCTCGTACTCTGCGCGCAATCTTTCTGCCTCGTCACGAGCCTTTTCCATCTCAATACGGTTGGTATCAAGACGCTCAATAACATCCTCAAAGCGCTTGTTTTCTCTTTTGATCAGTTGACCTGCTCTGTTGATAATTCCCTCGGATATACCCAGCTTTTCGGATATAGCAAAGGCGTTTGACTTGCCGGGTGTACCAACGATAAGTCGGTAGGTGGGACGCAGCGTTTCTATATCAAACTCGCAAGAGGCGTTCTGCACACCGGGAGTCTCAAGAGCATATACCTTCAGCTCGGCATAGTGTGTAGTAGCCGCCGTCAATGCGCCGCATTTTGCGGTATGCTCAAGAATAGCGATAGCAAGTGCCGCGCCCTCAATGGGGTCGGTACCCGAGCCGAGCTCATCAAAAAGAACTAACGATCTGTCGCCTACTCTGCCGAGAATATCAGCCACATTTACCATATGCGAGGAGAAGGTGGAGAGCGACGCCTCTATGCTCTGATCATCACCGATGTCAACAAGAACCTCCTTAAAAATACCGACGACCGAGCTCTCGGTTGCAGGAATCTGCAAGCCCGCCTGTGCCATAAGCACAAACAGACCGAGAGTCTTAAGGGTAACGGTTTTTCCACCTGTATTGGGTCCCGTGATTATCAGTGTATTAAAGTCTCCGCCCACAGAGACATTGATGGGAACTACCCTGTCTCTGTCAATCAGCGGATGTCTCGCTCTTTTCAGCTCAATTCTATGCTCATCAACGATCTTCGGCATCTCCGCCTTCATCTGTATAGCAAGAGTTGCGCAGGCAAAATAGAAGGCAAGCTCGGTAATGCTGTGATAGTTGACAGAGATCAGCGAGCAGGCATCTCCGCACTCTGCGGAAAGAGAGGCCAATATACGCTCAATCTCTCTATCCTCAGCCGCCGCGAGAGACTTCAGCTCATTGTTTGCCTCCACAACGCTGATGGGCTCAACGAAGAGAGTCGCGCCCGAGGAGGATGTATCGTGAACAAGGCCCTTGATCTCGTTTCTGTACTCAGCCTTAACGGGAACAACATATCTGCCGTTACGCATAGTAACAAGATTTTCCTGTAAATATTTAAGCCTTGCACCTCCCACATAACTCTGGAGGGTGTCTTTTATTTTATTGTTTGCCAGACGGATCTTACGGCGAATATCCGCAAGAGCGGGGCTCGCCTCGTCTGCAATCATATCCTCTGAAATAATTGATCTTGTAATTTTGTTTTCAAGATCGCGCTGTGGCATAAGACGGGTGAATATCTCGTCAAGGCTGGTTTCAAAGGTCCTGTCGGTGCCCGCGTAGTCAAGCACCGCCCTTGCAGAGCGAAGCAGAGCCGCTACCTCAATAAGCTCCTGAGGAGACAGGATAGCTCCCTTATAGGCTCTCTCAGCCGCCGCAACAACTCTGTCCTGCGCGGAGAAGGCGGGATAGCCCTTTGTATTAATGAGCCTCTTGGCATCATCAGTCTTACGCTGCCTCAGACTGACCGTCTCAAAGTCATCGCTGGGAGAGAGTGCCAAAGCTCTCGCCTTTGCTCCCTCAGTAGAGGCACAATCCACCAGCATATTTATTATTTTGTCATATTCCAGAGTAGAAAGTGTTTTTGCCGTAAATAACATTTATTTATAGCTCCTGAATAGGAAATTAGCGTAATACGCTTTTGTAAAAATCAAGTGATTTGAAGCTGTGTCCGAGCTGGTTGAGAATATACTCCTCTGCCGCTCTTGAAAACAGATGCATATCCTGATCGGAAAGATTAAACGAGAACACCCTCTCAATGGGAGCATATATGCAATATCCGAGAGCAGTCTTTGCCCCCTCCGATAAAATACAGATAATGTGACTCTCGTGAGGGTCCTCGTGCTCAATATGCTGCTTTGCCCTTCTCTCACGACAGGAGGCGCACTCAATAATACCGCCCATAATGTCAAAGAAAAAGTCGCCACTCTTTTCGTCACAGATATGACAGGAGAGAACGCTGGGCATAAAGCCGAGAATAGACACCGCACGCATCTCAAAGGCAGCCTTTATCTTCTCAACAGAATATAGCCCCTTTGCAATAGCATATAGCGAATTAAGAGAAAGCCTGAGCAGATCCCGCTCTGCCTCTTCAACGGTAACGTCCGACAATACCTCGGCAATATAGTTTGCCAAGGCAAGTCCCTCTATGCTCTGTCTGATATCAAAAAAGTTCTCTATCAGCTCAGCCTCTTTTATCCAGAACTTGTCCCCCTGCTTATAAAGCACATATCTTCCGTAGCAAAACTGCATTGTAGCCGCCAGCTTTCTGCTCTTCAGCGAGCGGGCGCCACGCGCCAGGGCGGTCATTGCCCCGTTTTCCTCGGTAAATATAGTGACAAGCCTGTCTGTCTCCTTAATATCAACCGTGCGGATAATTAATCCGCGCACCTCGGTAGTCATTATTCCTCGTCCTTGAATCCGAAGTCAGAAATATTAAATCCGCTGTCACGCCAATTTTCCTTTACCCTGACATAGAGATCAAGGAACACCTTGGAGTCCAGCATTTTCTCAATATCCTGACGGGCATAGGAGCCTATCTTCTTGATAAGCGAACCGCCCTTGCCTATAATAATTCCCTTATGAGACGCCTTCTCACAGTAGATCTCGGCGCGGATGGAAACGAGGTTGCCCTCCTCCTTCCACTCCTCAATAGTAACAGCAGTACCGTGGGGAATCTCCTCGTCAAGAGTACGAAGAAGCTTTTCTCTGATTATCTCCGCCACTATCTGACGCTCGGGCTGATCGGTGACAATATCCTCCGAGAAAAACCACTCACTCTCGCGTAAGAAGCTCTCGCACTCGGACAGAAGGATGTCCACACCCTTACCGTTCTTTGCCACCATAGGCACAACTGCCTCAAAATCAAACGCCTCGGCATATGCGGCAATAGTCTTGGCAACATTCTCGGGACGTACGGTATCAATCTTATTGATTACAAGAATGGCGCGGATGCCCTCGGACTTAAAGCGCTGGATCATCTTTGCCTCAATGTCGCCCACAGACTCTCTCGCCTCAACAACGAGTATAGCGGTGTCAACGCCCGCAACAGTCTGCGAGGTGGTTCTTACCATAAAGTCACCCAGCTTAGTTCTGGGCTTATGTATACCGGGTGTATCAAGGAAAACAAACTGATTTTCTCCAACTGTATGGATGCCTGTAATACGGTTTCTGGTGGTCTGAGGCTTCTTGGAAACGATAGCCACCTTCTCACCGAGAATGGCATTAAGCAATGTGGATTTACCTACGTTAGGTCTGCCTATAATTGCAATAAAAGCTGTTTTTCTCATACGGTTTTCCTCTTAGAACTGAAGGCTTTCAATAATTTCTCTCTGCGCGAGGCACTGAGCCTCCTCGTCATCCTTTGATCTCTCGTGATCATAGCCGAGCAGGTGGAGGGTTGAATGAATTGCAAGGAAGGCAACCTCTCTCTCAAAGCTGTTGCCGATCTCCTTAGCCTGCTCTGCCGCGCGCTCAAGCGAGATAACGATGTCGCCGAGAGAAACAGATCCGTCGGGGTTGAGAGGAAGCTCATCCTCTCCTTCAAAATCATACATCGGGAAGGAGAGCACATCGGTGGCTGCATCCTTGCTTCTGAACTCGCTGTTAAGCTTTCTGATATATTCATTGTCACAGAAGGTCACAGAAACCTCCGCGCCAAAAATGAGATCCTCATAGTCAAGAGTCGCCAGAATAGCCCGTCTCACGACAGACTTGAGATTATAGTTACACTCGGGAAGCTCCTTGGTAGCTGAAAAGCTGATAAAAAGTCTTTTTTCAAACATTTGTAATTCCTCTGTTACTTTCTGTATCTTAATTTTTATTTTTTGCCTGATTTTTCTCATAGCTCTCATATGCGCTGATAATTTTCTTCACAAGGTGATGCCTTACAACATCGCGCTCTGAGAACTCAAATATACCTATACCCTCAATATTGCCAAGTATCCTTGCGGCAATTGAGAGTCCGCTCTTCTTACCCATCGGCAGATCGGTCTGTGAAAGGTCACCGGTGACCACCGCCTTTGTATTATATCCTATACGGGTAAGAAACATCTTCATCTGCTCGGGGGTCGTATTCTGCGCCTCGTCAAGAATGATAAAGGAGTCGTCAAGCGTTCTTCCTCTCATATAGGCAAGAGGTGCGATCTCAATTATACCGCGCTCCATATGTCGCTGATAATTCTCTGCTCCTAGCATTTCAAAGAGCGCATCATAGAGCGGACGGATGTAAGGGTCAATCTTGCTCTGCAGATCACCGGGCAAAAAGCCGAGATGCTCTCCCGCCTCAACTGCGGGTCTTGTCAGAATGATTCTGCTCACGCTCTTATTACGCAGAGCCTCAACAGCCATTGCCACGGCAAGAAAGGTCTTTCCCGTTCCTGCAGGGCCAAGACCAAGAACTATGGTGTTTTTCTTAATGGTTTCAACATATTTTTTCTGACCTAAGGTTTTTGCCTTTATGGTTTTGCCGCGGTTGGTCACGCAGATCACATCACCGCTCAGACTCTCGGGGCTCTCGTCACAGTTATCGTTAACAAGCGCGATAACGTACTCAACGCTCTGCTCGCTGATGGTCTCATCGGCACCGCTCATATGCTTCAGATATTCAAGCACCCTGACTGCCTTATCGGCATTTTCCTTTTCTCCGCTGACAGAAATAGCATCTCCGCTATCTCCTCCGCCGCTCCTGTTTGATATACGAACATCAAATGCTCGCTCTATCCTTCTCACATTTGCATCAAAGGAGCCGAATATAGCCGAGGTAACCTCGCTTGAATTAGTCATTACAATTCTTTCGGTCACAGATAATCTCCTTTCAGATCATTCCGCCGTAAAATCAATATTATCACCCACACCCGCAAGATATATCAGCCTTGATGTCAGCCTGTATCCGCCCTCGGTAAAATCACCCTCTGTTTGTATCCTTAAAAGGTCGCTTTCGCTGAGCATTTCATTAATCAGCTCTGTCATCTTATCTGACGCCAGCATTACAAGCTCATCGTCGGTATATTCAGTCGGTACAGCCTCAAAAAGCGGTATGTAGCTTACGGTAATTGAGAAGGGCAACCGACCCCCGCCCGAATGTGTGTATGTTATCTCATCATCTATTATATCACACTCGTTTGTCATTTTTCCATATTTTTTGAAAATATTTATTGAAAAATTAAATAAATTAAGGCTTATTGAATAAGTTTCTCTGCCAAGATAGGTCATTTTATCATAATTTCTGCTCATATCAACCGTAACACTGTCGGCAACACGACCGATTATACTCGCCTCTGCGTGACAAAAGCCACCGCCCGATTCAGCCGGAAGTATCCCGGCTACAAGAAGATCGCCCTTTTTGACCGCATCTCCGGGCTTTACAACCGCCACACCTCTCTTAACGGTGATCTCCTCAATCACACAGGTCCTGGCGGCAACGATATTACTGTAACCGTCGGGAATGGCAGCAGGCGGCTCTGTTTCATTATTTCGCTCAATGATCCTCACATATGCCACAGTTCCCCGTCTGTTTATGTTTATCCAGGCTACCCTATCGTCTGCGGCGAGGCAGTCTGACTCAATAGCACTCTTGTCCGAAAGAAGCCACAAATCTCCAACGCCAAAGCCTGAGTCGTAAAGCAGGTCAATTACCTCATCAGCAGATATTCTTTCGTTACCGCTGACCCTGACGTCCCAGACAACCCCCGATAGAAACAGCGTCAAAAACAGAGAAAAAGCTAAAGCACAGATTATAGCGCGCTTGTTTTCAAGTCGCAGGCATTTTCCGTAAAGTCCCAGGGGGTCAGAGAAAGAAAAATCAACTCTGCCCGATAATAAACTCTTTATTTTCTCAAAATCCTTTTCTTTTACAGTTATCGTTCCATCGGAATTAATTGATGAAAAAACCGAGGAGCGAATCAGAATTGATGTAACAAGGCTCAGATCATTTGGCTCAATCTTCAACCTTCTGTACCCAAATATCAAGCAATCAATCCTTACCATACTTAAACTCTATCCTTTCAATATGCCCTGCGATCTCAACGCTGTTTCCATCAAAAACAGACATTTGAAGTCGGATGCCAAAGACACCTATTCTGCCACCGTGACTTAACAGAAGTATTTCCTTTTCGGAAAAACCTACAACCCCGATTATACCTCCTATGATCAGTGACATCCCTCCTCCGCTGCGCTCTGCCTCCATATTAAAGGACATAGAGGGAGAACCGCTCTCCGCTTTTTTCTTCTTATCCCTACCGGTCATTAATGTTTTCTCCTTAACATAAAATTATCTTGATTAATAAAATGTATGATTGGAGAAATAAAAAATGACGGTATACCGAGGGGTTAAAGAAAAAAGAGAGACGCGGGGAGGCCTCTCTATGATTATTTTCCTTTTAATTATGTCGGTTATGCTGTTACTTGGCGACGGACTGAAGCGAGGAGTAAAAGATGGAATAGATCTGTGTCTTACCACAATAATACCCACTCTGTTTCCCTTCTTTATTCTGTCGGACTATCTTGCCGCAGTGATCAGAATTGACGGCGGAAGCAGACTTTGTAAGGTATATGAAGGTTTGTTTTCGGTAAGTAGCAGAACACTGCCCGCATTCCTGCTTGGTAATATATGCGGCTTTCCCCTGGGGGTGAAATATGCCTCGCAGCAATATCGGGAAAAGGAGATATCCATTGAAGAGCTTGAGGGTGTATGTATGTACTCAAGCAACCCCTCCTGTGCCTTTGTAATTTCGGGTGTGGGCGCAGGACTTTTAGGAGATATCAAACTGGGATTTTTGCTCTATTTTTCCATAGTTCTTTCGGCTATAATATCAGGCATAATACTAAGAAAAAAAGCAAGCGTTTCTCACAATACGGTAGTTAAATCCGGGCAGTCGTTCAATTTTGTTGAATCTGTCAAATCAGCAGGAACGACGTCAATCCTGGTCAGCTCATATATAATTTTCTTCTCCGCGCTGATAGGACTGATAGCTGAAATAACACCAAACGAGCTACTCATAGCCTCTGTATCATCGCTGCTTGAGTTATCAAATGCTGCACGCAGATTAGCCTCGCTCGGTGGCATCTCACCTGTAATCAGGTATACCTTAATTGCCTTTTCACTCGGCTATTCCGGGTTATCCGTTCATATGCAGACATTCGCCCTTCTGCCAAAGGAGATGCCAAAAACAAGATACATTTTATCAAAGCTGCTTCAGGGGGTGCTCTGTGCCACCATTGCTTTTATTACTTTATCAATAGAAAAAGCCGTCACTTAGGACGGCTTTTTTTGTTTACAGCTCTCCGTTCTTAATGGCCTCGGCTATCAGGTCACGGGCATATAAGCCGCTGTCAAGATAGTCAACTATGGTCAATTCATTATAGTAATAAACAGCTGTATATGTATCAACTACAACATAATATGTAGCATCATCGGATATCTGATCCATAAGGCTATTTCCGTATTGGCTGTATGCCATATGGTAGTCACTGTTTGTCGTGTAAACGAACTGGCTCTTAAGCTTGCGTCCCTTTACCGAGCAAAGCACAATGTCGTTGTCAAAGGGCAGCAGGGAGAGTATTTGTGCATAGGTTACATTTCCGCTACTGAGGTTGTAGGGGGATCTGGTTCTGAGGAATCCACCGCCAAGGAAAATATTGTACTGATCGCCCCATTCCTCAAGTCCTACCTCAAGATAGAGCTCTGCCACCTTGTTTTCCAGCACATCATCGTCATAGTAGCGCGAAACCCTGCCAAGTGAGGAATATGATATCTCAATAATCTCGGAATACTTGTCCTCAAGAGCCTCTGTATCTGTGTCATCCTCAAGAGAGGAATACATAGTACTGCGAACATATTCGGCAAGCTTTACCCTGTTTTCACCCGTAACGGTATTATAGGACATCTCAACGTGAGAGAGTCCCTTATTCTCGCCCGACGCCTGAACGTGATATACTCCGTAGCTGTCAACGAGCGTATAGTTCTGATGAGTATGAGCCTCAAAAACAATATCAACAACACCGTTTGAAAGTGTGGGAGAATAATATTCTCTCAGATCAGAGTTGGAAATACTCTTCTTTCCGCTGGAGCTTTTGCCGTGTCCGTCATGAAGCGAATATACAATAATGTCCGCACCGAGAGAGCGAAGTCTCTCTGCCTCTGCTTTTACAAGAGCAGCAAGCTCATCTTCAACCTTAAACTCAATATTCTCCACTTTATCTGATGAAATGGAGGAATAGCAATCTCCGATAGCTCCGATTATACCCACCTGTACGCCGTCACATTCAACCATAACAGAAGGGGTACAGTAATCAGCAAGCTTACCCGTAGTGAGATCATAGACGTTAATCGCTAAGAACGGGAACTCGGCAACCTCAAGATTTTCTCTGATAGCATCCTCGCCCCAGTCAAAATCGTGATTTCCCAGAGTCATAGCCGTAAAGTCAAGTCCGTTCATCCACTCGGTAAGAATCTTTCCGCGGGTCAGATTTGACTCGGCAGTTCCCTGCCACATATCGCCCGTCGCCATAAAAATGGCGTTATCGTCGGTCTTTTCTGTATTTTTTAGATATGTAGCAAGCTCGTCAACGCCAGCCTGAGCATCGGTATCGCAAAACTTGCCGTGAAGATCGTTAATTACATAGAAATCAATAACAACGGCAACATAGACCTGACAGTTATCGCAGTAATCGTTGGCGTCTGCGTCTACGTGACCAACCTCATCACAGCTCGGCTTTTCACCGTTATTATCGCCCTGATTCTGATCGCCGCTACCTTGGGTATTATCTCCTCCCTGGCTGCCGCCCTGCCCTTGATTTTGGTTCGTATCGGGTACTGTGGGCTTGCAGGATATGACACAAAGCATATTTGCAACAAACAGAGAAAGAATTAAAATAAGTGATATTATTCTTTTCATTGATTATTCCTCATTGATATGATGGTAAAATTATATCACATAATAATTATATTGTCAATCATCTTCGCTATAAAAAGCATGGGCAGAACGAATACGTTCTGCCCATATAATTACTTGGAAAGTCTATCCTCAAGAGCTGAAAGCTCGTCATAAAGCTCGGCGGGAACTCTCTCGCCAACCTGAGCGTAGAACTGACGGATCGCCTTGCAATCCTCCGACCACAGCTCTGTATCAACCGACAGAAGATCTCTGATGGTGTCAATATCAAGATCAAGTCCCTCAATATTGATGTCCTCTGCATTGGGTACATAGCCAATAGGAGTTTCGTTTGCAGAAACCTTACCGTCGCAACGAGCGAGAATCCACATAAGAACTCTCATATTATCGCCGAAGCCGGGCCAGATGAAATGACCCTCGTCATCGGTTCTGAACCAGTTAACGTGGAAGATCTTCGGGGGATGCTTGATAATCTTGCCCATATTCAGCCAATGAGCCCAATAATCGCCCATATCATAGCCGACGAAGGGACGCATAGCCATAGGATCGCGACGAACAACACCAACGGCACCTGCAGCCGCAGCGGTAGTCTCGGAAGCCATAATAGATCCTACAAAGGTACCGTGCTGCCAGGAGGTGGACTGATATACCAGGGGAGCTGTCTTTGCGCGTCTGCCACCGAAAACAATAGCAGAAATAGGAACGCCCGCGGGATCGTTAAACTTATCCGAGATACAAGGACAGTTCTCTGCCATAGCGGTAAATCTGGAGTTGGGGTGAGCGCCGGAGGTGTTTACCTTGTCGCTCTTATCATACTTTGTATAATCCCACTTCTCACCCTTCCAGTTAAGAGCGTTGTGAGGAGGATTGTCATTCAGTCCCTCCCACCATACAGTATTGTCATCAAGATTGTGACACACATTGGTAAATATGGCATTCTTCATAGAGGTATGAAGGGCGTTGGGATTGGATTTTTCATTAGTACCGGGAGCCACACCGAAGAAGCCGTTCTCGGGGTTAACCGCCCAAAGTCTGCCATCCTGACCTACGCGGAGCCAGGCAATATCATCGCCTACGCACCATACCTTATATCCCTTATTCTTATAGATCTCCGGAGGAATAAGCATAGCCAGGTTGGTCTTACCGCAAGCGGAGGGGAAAGCAGCGCAGATATACTTGGTTGTTCCGTCGGGATACTCAACACCGAGTATGAGCATATGCTCTGCCATCCAACCCTCTTTTCTGCCGAGGTAGGATGCTATACGAAGTACAGATCACTTTTTGCCGAGAAGCACGTTTCCGCCGTAACCGGAGTTAACGGACCAGATGGTATTGTCCTTAGGGAAATGACAAATATATCTCTTCTCCGCATCAATATCCGCTCTAGCGTGCAGACCCTTGATAAAGTCGGAGCTGTCACCGAGAGCGCGAAGCACATCAAGACCTACGCGGGTCATAATGAGCATATTGAGAACAACGTAAATAGAATCGGTAAGCTCTATGCCGTACTTAGCAAAATCCGAGCCTACAACAGACATAGAATAAGGGATGACATACATTGTTCTGCCCTTATAAGAGCCGCGGTAAAGCTTGGAGAGCTTAGCATAACACTCAGCGGGATCCATCCAATTATTAATATTTCCCGCATCCTCCTTCTTGGAGGTACAGATAAAGGTTCTGTCCTCTACTCTGGCAACGTCATTGATTGCAGTTCTATGAAGATAGCAACCGGGAAGCGCCTCCTGATTGAGCTTTATCATCTCGCCTGTGCGACATGCCTCAGCACGAAGAAGCTCTGCCTGGCTCTCACTGCCATCAATAAGTACAATATTGTCAGGCTGAACAAGATCTGCCATTTCGGCGATCCATTTGTCAATAAAGCTATTGCCCGTTACATTGGTATTCATTAATTCTTACTCCTTAATAAAAAATAAAAAAGTTCAACTTTCACCAATAACATTATATCATCACGCTTCCCTATTTGCAAGCAATTTTACAAAAAATAACCAAAAGTTCATACTTTTTTCTTTTTCGCGCCATTTACGTCTTATGTCGCTTTATGTCACACTATGTAAAAAAATCAATTGTTTTGTTTGCGAATTGGTAATTTTTACCAATTTTTAGATCTTTTTAAGCCTTTATCTTTTCGCACTTTGACACCTTGATTTTCTATGTATTATATGATAAAATGATGTTGTTCGTGAAAATACCAATTTTTTCCAAATAATAATCATTTTAAGGAGGAATAATCATGGAAAACAACTCTAAAATACTACTTTGCGACGAAAATGCCGAAGAAAGGAAAAGAATAGCCGACTTTTTATTCAAAGCAGGTTTTACTCATATTGACGAGGCGAGCGATGGTGAGGCGGCGCTGAGCAAGCTGTCGGGAGGGCTGTACGATCTTGCTATCGTAGATCTGTGGCTCTCGGTTGTTGACGGTATCGGAATTATCAGAAACATACAGAAAAGCTCGCTCAAAAACAAGCCCTCATTCATACTTATGTCTCCAATAAACAAGCAAAGTATTCTGATAGAGGCTTCGGAGGCAGGTGCCGATATATGTATACTCAAGCCATTTGACTGTGCATCTCTTGCGGCACATATGGATTCGCTGCTGAGGCTGCGTTCAAGAAGTGAGATCAAGTCCTCGCTCTCCCCTGTAACCGATATGGAGGCTCAGGTAACAAAGATCATCCACCAGATCGGTGTGCCCGCGCATATCAAGGGTTATCAGTATCTGAGAACGGCAATTCTTATGACCATTGAGGATAACGATATCATTAATTCGGTAACCAAGATACTTTACCCTACCGTAGCTAAGAAATATCAGACAACCACCTCCCGTGTTGAGCGCGCTATCCGTCACGCTATTGAGGTTGCCTGGGACAGAGGCGATATAGATACATTGAACTCCTACTTCGGATACACCATTCAGAACAGTCGCGGCAAGCCCACCAACTCTGAGTTTATAGCCATGATAGCCGACAATCTTCGCCTCAAATACAAATGTGCTACTGTATAAAAAAAGAAAAGGACGGTATCTCCGTCCTTTTCGCATAATTAATTAAAATATCTTCTTCCTTCCATAGCACGGTACAAAGTAACCTCATCGGCATACTCAATATCGCCGCCTACGGGAATACCGTAAGCGAGTCTGGAAACCGTAATGCCGTAGGGCTCAAGCACCCTGGCAAGATAAGCCGCGGTTGTATCTCCGTGAGGCGTAGGGTTTGTAGCAACAATGATCTCTGCCACATCGCCCGACTCCACTCTGGCAACCAGCTCGTTTATCGTAAGATCGTCCGGTGTTACATTATCAATAGGAGAAAGCACACCGCCGAGCACGTGATACACACCGCGATATCCTCTCACCTTTTCCATAACCATAACATCCTTTGGCTGCTCAACAACACAGATAACGGAGTGATCTCTTGACTCGTTTCTGCAGATCTCGCACTCCTCGGGAGATGAGGACAGACCAAAGCATACCGGGCATCTATGCACATCGCGATTTATGCCGTTGATAGCATCTGCAAAGCCGGCAGCCTCATCCTCTGTGAGATTCAGAACTGCAAAGGCGTACCTTGCAGCAGTCTTACTACCCACGCCGGGAAGTCTCCTGAACTCCTCAATGAGTCGCTGAATAGGGGCAATATACTCCGCCATATCAGAACATACCTGCGGGAAGGTTCATTGTGCCTGTAATCTTCTGCATCTCCTCGGCAGAAACAGCCTCAACCTTCTTTATAGCCTCGTTTACAGCCGCAACGATAAGATCCTCAAGGGTCTCTGCATCATCGGGATCAATTACCTCGGGGTCTATCTTAACAGAAAGGATCTCCTTCTTTCCGTTGATCTTCACATTGATAACACCACCGCCGGCAGCAACGTCATATTCGCAAGCCTCAAGCTCCGCCTGCTTCTCAGCCATCTCCTCCTGCATCTTCTGAGCCTGCTTGAGCATGGACTGCATATTGGAAGGGCCGCCGCCCATTCCCTGTGGGATTCTAACCTTCATTTATCTATCCTCCAAAATTATTAACCAAATAAATCTACTGCGCTCTGAGACGATCTGCCGCCCTTGCCGCTGTTTGACTCAATGACAAGAGTGATCTCGGCAGGATTTTTTCCCTCCTGCTCAGCGATAACGCCTCTGATAATAGCAATATCGTTTTCATCGCTTCTAAGCTTGTCGGCAAAGAACTGATTCATTCTGGCAACGAACCTGCCACTGCCATCTGTATATACCGATGCGCCGGCAAAACCGACGGAAAGCGAGTGCTTAAGCTCGGACACCTTTTTCAGCACCTCTCCCCATTCTCCATAAAGAGACAGAGCTGCCTCGGTTTTCTCTGCAGACTTAGGGGTTGACGCATTCTGCTCGTTTTTTTCATCCTGTTTATGAGTTTTTGGTGTTTCTGCCTGAGCGGGAACTGCCTGCTGAGTATACGCGGGAACTCCGAGCTTCATCATCTTAACAGTTTTCTCAAGCTCCTCAATACGAAGGGCAAGAGCCTCCTCCGATGTAGAAAGTCGCTGGTCGCACATACGAGTCAGAGTTATCTCGGCAATAGCGCGCTTTGAGTTAATTGCGCGCTGCATATCCGCCATAGCCTTCTCCATCATAGCGGTATGATAGTTGAGTCGCGACATAGTGAACGACGATGCAATAGACGAAAGATAGGTGTGCTCTGCGTCGGTAAGATCAAGATAGATCTTTGCACGCTCGCTGTTCTTTACGATCATAACATCGCGATACGCATCAATTATCTCCTGCCAGAATACAGAGAGATCTCCGCTCTTCATAACTATATCGTTAATGACAGAATATACGGTCTCGTAATCCGAATTACCCACCGCCTCTATCATTTTGAAAGCGCTCTCGCGGTTTCCGCTGCCGACGGTGTCAAATACTACCTGCTCTGTAATGCTTCTGTTTGCACCGGCGCAAAGCTCAAGCAGGCTGATAGCATCTCGCATACCGCCCCTTGATACCCTGGCGATGATCCTCGCCGCATCCTCGGTTATCTCAATTCCCTCTGCCCTTGATATCTCAAGCAGTCTGGCAATAATAACTTCGGTAGAAATACGCTTGAAATCAAAGCGCTGGCATCTTGAAACGATGGTGGTAGGCAGCTTATGATATTCGGTAGTAGCAAGAATAAAGATCACATATGCCGGCGGCTCCTCAAGGGTCTTGAGCAAGGCGTTAAACGCCTGACCGGACATCATATGTACCTCGTCAATGATATAAACACGGTATTTTAGAAGAGCGGGGGTAAAGGCGATCTCATCCTGCATATCTCTTACATCATTAATACCGTTGTTGCTGGCTGCGTCCATCTCAATAACATCTGTTGCAATACCCGCATCAATGCTACGGCAGGCCTCACAGCAGTTACAGGGATTTCCGTTATGGGGGTTCTCGCAGTTAACCGCCTTTGCCAGAATCTTGGCGCAGCTGGTCTTACCCGTACCCCTTGAGCCGCAGAACAAATAAGCATGGGAAAGTCTGTTGCTTGCAACCTCATATTTAAGTATATCGGTTATGCCGTCCTGACCGCAAACGTCATCAAAATCGCTTGGACGCCATTTTCTGTATAATGCTCTGTAATCAGCCAAAACAATACCTCCCCCAACTAAAAATTAAAGCACGCGACAGCATATTATCCGCCGCCAGCGTGCCAAAGTCTTCGGTATGTCGGAAAGAGCCATACACCCTTCCTTTGAAAATACTCTTACATACGGTAACCGCTAATTCTGCTCGGAACAGGCGACCTTGCGGCACACGCGATAAACCGCTTAATGCTGCTTGGTTCCCCACCTGACATGGTTCACAGCCTCACGTTGCGCAAGACCCATTCTTCAACACAGAAAATAACGGTGCAGTCTACACAAGAATAATCCTCGGGATGGGAATTGATCCCTGCTATAGCGGATTTCAGGTACAAGGCGCCGCTACTGCCCCGACTGGTATGACTCCATCCGACACACCGAAGCCGTCATTTTTTAAGTGACTAAGTAATTATATCATATCAAAAAGTAAATTGCAAGTATATTTCAAAAATATTTTACATAATATAACCGCCGCTGACATTCATTATCTCACCTGTAATAAATCCTGCTCCGTCAGAGGCAAGGAACAAAGCTGCCGCGGCAACCTCCTTGGCACTTCCAATACGCATAAGCGGCGTCTCCTCGGCAACGGCGGCAATATCCTCCTCGGACAAACCGCGATTCATATCTGTATCAATAAGCCCCGGAGCAATAGCATTTACGGTAATTCCAGAGGGGCCCAACTCCTTAGCCAAAGCCTTTGTCATACCGATAAGTCCTGCTTTGGCGGTGGAATAATGCACCTCGCAGGAGGATCCTGTTATACCCCACATAGATGTGATATTGATTATTCTACCCGCTTTTGCCGACACCATACCGGGAATGACCGCTTTTGAATAAAGAAAAGCGCCTGTCAGATTAACAGCAAGTTGCCTGTTCCATTCTTCAAGCGAAATATCGGTAAAAAGCGAAAAGGAAGAAACGCCCGCATTGTTGATAAGGCAACCAATTCCTCCAAGCTCCATCTGAGCAAGGCTGACCGCTGAGTTCACCTGAGCCTCATCTGCACTGTCAGCACAGATTGCAAGCGCACCCGTGGTTTCTGCCAGGTTTTTTGCCTCGTTTTCAGAGCTTTTGTAGGTGAACGCTACCTTATATCCATTTTTACTGAACAGCTCAACCATAGCTCTGCCTATGCCACGGGAGCCGCCCGTGATTAATACCGTCTTCATATTCCGACCTTCTGTTTTTTTATTTTCTTAATTATACAACTTTTTTCTTGCGCTGTCAAGTTTTTTCCTGTTGACAAGACCGACTTTCAAGTGTATAATCAAATTAATCAATGTTAAAGAGGTTCTTATGCTATTAATTATCAGTCAAAGCAGACGTATTGCCCGTAGTGTTTCGGAAACATTTCACTATATGAGCATTCTTTCATATGCCGCTACGCCTCACGAAGCGCTCTCCGAGGTATCAACTATGTACCGCGCGGTGCTGATCATCAGCCCCGAGGGCTTCCCCGACATTAACGACTATGTGACAAGAATCAAATCCTACAATAGCGATATTCCCGTCTTTGCTCTTACGGACGGTGAACCGCCCTCATACTACCCTGATATTTTTGACGGTGTATTTACAAAGCCTCACTTTACTCCCGCCCTGGCGCAGAAAATAATCAGCTATGCCAATGAGAACAATCACGCAAAAATCGGAGATTATTTCCTCGCAGGATTTGACGCCTCAAGCAGTACTGTCGGAGTAAATTATTTTTATACAAAGGTCAACTTTACGAAAACCGAGGCTATGATTCTCCGCTATCTTATCAGGAGCTATCCCGTACCGCAGAAAGCAGAGAGTATAATCAAATACGCCTTCAAACCTATGCGCGCTCCCGAGCCCGCCAGCATCAGAACCCATCTGTCTGTTATGAATAAAAAGCTGGAAGCATGCATCGGCAAGCGTATGATCACGCTTGAGCCCGGCCGCGGATATTATATTGCGACACCCGAATATGCACTTTTTAAGAAAAAGCAGTAAAGCGTACAAGCGCCACGAGCATATATTCAATTAGCCAACAGAGCATTTGTCTTTGTTGGCTATAAAAATATGCAACGAAAGGCTAATATCAATGAAAATAGGAAGTCTGCTTCTACGCTTTATTTCATTAATACTTGGAATTGAGGACAGTCAGAGCTTTTTGCCACCGCTGCCGAGAGCCGAGGAAACCGAGCTTTTTCAGAAAATGGCTGAAGGAAACGAAAGGGCGCGCGACAGATTGATTGAGCATAATCTACGCCTGGTATCGCACATAATAAGAAAGTACTACTCATCATATGAATATCCCGACGAGCTTCTCTCCATCGGCAGTCTCGGGCTTATAAAGGCTGTTGACTCCTTCAAGCCCTCCTTTGGCACCAGATTTGCCACCTACGGCGCGAAGTGTATTCAAAACGAGATCCTTATGTTTTTCAGAAGCAAAAAGAAAAGAGGGATGGAAATATCCATAAACGATCAGATTGACGTAGATAAGGACGGAAATCCTTTGACGTATCTTGACATAATCAGCGTGCCCGAGTCTATTGAAAATGATCTTGACCTTAAGGTACATATTGAAAAGCTGCGTCTTCTGGTTGATACGGTGCTGCTCCCAAGGGAAAAGGAGATTATCGTTCTTCGCTACGGATTAAAGGGCTTTCAGCCGAGAACACAGCGAGAGGTGGCAAGGCATCTCGGTATATCGCGCTCTTATGTTTCAAGGATAGAAAAGAAGGCGCTGGAAAAAATGAAGGACTCCTTCGGCGACATAATTCCCTGCTTTGACGATTAATTTTGTTTTTTTGGAATAAAAACCGCTTTCTGTGGCAAAATAAAAACGGATCGTGCCGTATCCGCACGGAGTCGGTCCATAGAATTAATTAAAAAAGGTGCGGTCATATTTTATGATGATTGTAAACAAAATAGCGCTTGCCTTGATAATTATAGGCGCGCTCAACTGGGGTCTTGTCGGTCTGTTCTCCTTTGACCTGGTTGCATGGATCTGCGGCGGTGCGACCGCGATTATGGCAAGAATTATATATACAGTTATAGCACTTGCCGGAATCTGGTGCATTTCTATGCTTTTCATGGACAATGAAGAGGTTGCAAGCACCCACGCTTAAAAAGAAGACGGAGCGAGCATAGGCTCGCTCCGTTGTTATTTACTTACAAAAGCTTTCAATATAGTGCTCTATACCGTCGGAAATAATCTTGATAGCCTCGCCTCTGCCGTGCACATCATCAACCGCAGTATCCTTGTTCTCAAGATTCTTATAAACCTTGAAGAAGTGGGTCATCTCATCAAAAATGTGCTTGGGAAGCTCGTCAATGCTTGTATAGTGATTATAGTTAGGGTCGTTGAACGGAATGGCTATGATCTTCTCGTCATATCTGCCGTTGTCAATCATAGTAATAACGCCGATGGGATATGCTCGCACGAGCGACATAGGCTCCAGCTTTTCTGCACAGATGAGAAGAACATCAAGAGGATCTCCGTCATCACCGTAGGTTCTCGGAATAAAGCCGTAGTTTGCAGGATAGTGAGTAGAGGTGTAAAGGATTCTGTCAAGGATAATATATCCGGTCTCCTTGTCAAGCTCATATTTCTTCTTGCTGCCCTTAGAAATCTCAATTACACAAATAAAGTCCTCGGGATTAATTCTCTTGGGTGAAATGTCGTGCCAGATATTTGACATATATGAACCTCCTTCATATTCTATGTATTTATTATATATGCTTTTATAACAAAAGTCAATATTTTTTTGTATTTTGAAACAAAAAGTTGCCTTTTCATAAAATAATATTGAGAAACTTTACTGATATATGCTGATTAAAATGGCAAAAACAAGACAAAATAATTGTGTAAAGAAAACAACAAGGGAGAAAAAACTTTCGCTTTTTGGAAAGAGGATTTGAAAATGAACATAAAACGCGGAGATATTTATTATGCCGATCTCAGCCCTGTTATAGGCAGTGAGCAAGGCGGTCTCAGACCTGTTCTGATAGTACAAAACGATGTAGGAAATAAATACAGTCCTACCGTAATTGCAGCGGCAATTACCTCAAAAATGAGCAAAACAAAGCTACCAACACATATTGATGTTCCCGGAGAGGATGCCGGGCTCGCAAAGGATAGTATAATTCTGCTTGAGCAGATAAGAACCATAGACAAAAAAAGACTGAAGGAGAAGATGGGGCATCTTAACGACGAGACGATGAGCAGCGTTAACAACGCAATTGAGGTAAGCTTTGGTCTTTCGGGCAGTAATACCGACGAAGGCTGACTCGCCAAGGAATATTTACGCTACCACAGGCATAATCTTTACTATGAAATAAAAAAAGATTATAAGAAAGGTAGCGGCTATGAACAAATATAAGCCCGAAGGAATGTTAATTAAAACACCCGCAAACTATGAATATATTTCATCAAAAAAGGGACTTGAAAAAGCGCTGGAGGAACAGACTATTCTTGAAGCACCGGTAGTTTTATGCGACCACAACTTTGATCTTCACGTAGAGCTGTGTGCGGGAGTCAGGGGCATTATTCCGAGAGACGAGGTGGAATACTCTCCCGAGGGCGCAGAGGCAAAGGATATTGCAATTCTTACAAGAGTGGGAAAGCCGGTATGCTTTAAGGTCTGTGGCTTCAGAAGAACTCACACCGGAGAGTGGATCGCAATCTTGTCCCGCAGAGCTGCCCAGAGAGAGTGCGTTGAAAACTATATTGCTTCCCTCTCGGCGGGAGATATTATTCCCGCCAGGATAACACATCTTGAAAGCTTCGGCGCATTTGCCGATATTGGCTGCGGAAGGATCTCTCTGCTCTCTATTGATTGCATTTCTGTTTCAAGAATAGCCCACCCATCCGCCAGACTAACTCCGGGTCAGTTGATTTACAGCGTAGTAAAAAGCATTGACGTGCGTGGCAGAGTTTTTATATCTCTCAGAGAGATGCTCGGCACCTGGGAGGAAAACGCAGACCTTTTTTCGGAGGGTCAGACGGTGCGCGGAATAGTGAGAGGTGTGGAAAGCTACGGAATCTTTGTAGAGCTATCCCCTAACCTAGCAGGACTCGCCGAATACCGAGCAGACGTCAAACCGGGGCAGACCGCCGCGGTATACATAAAAAGCATAATTCCGGATAAGATGAAGATCAAGCTGATAATCATTGATACCGACGACAGTGATTTGGGAGCAACTCCAATCTCCTATTTTCTTGACCCAAGCGAAACAACTCACATAGACACCTGGAGATATTCTCCCTCGGTTTCTCAAAGAGTGATAGAAACGATCTTTTAGCTTATGAGCCCGGTTTTTCCGGGCTTTTCTATTGACTTGGCTTTTGGGGTGTGGTAAAATAAAGAAAAACATTTTGGAGAGTGCTATGGTTTCAATCGGAAATGACTGGGACAATCTGTTAAAGGATGAGTTCGGGAAGGAATATTATCAGAAGCTGCGCGGCTTTTTATACAACGAATACTATCGCTCGGGAATAAACATTTATCCTCCCGCAGACGATATATTCAACGCCCTGGTTTACACCTCTTATAAAGACACTCGTGTCGTCATTCTCGGTCAGGATCCCTATCACGGCTACGGACAGGCGCACGGACTCTGCTTCTCTGTTAAGCGAGGTACTCCCCCGCCCCCATCCCTCAAAAACATATTCAAGGAGCTGAATAGCGAATTGGGAATTGCCGAGCCCCCCTGCGGCGAGCTTATCGGCTGGGCAAAGCAAGGCGTTCTTCTTCTCAATACCACCCTTACGGTTAGAGAATCAACTCCTCAGAGTCACAAGGGACGGGGCTGGGAGATCCTTACCGACAGGATAATTGAGATCATTAACGAGAAGGATACTCCTGTTGTGTTTATGCTCTGGGGCGGAAATGCAAGGGCAAAAAAGTCGCTTATCACCAACCGGAGGCATCTCGTTCTTGAGTGCGCTCATCCAAGTCCGCTCTCTGCCTACAACGGCTTCTTCGGCTGCGGTCATTTTGCAAAGGCAAACGCCTTCCTTGAGAGTTGCGGAGAACTTCCTGTCAGATGGGAGCAGATAAACGATATTGTTTAATACTTACATAAAAAAACGAGGCGATTACTTCGCCTCGTTTTTGTTGCTTCTGTCCTTGGGCTGATACTGCATTTCCTTTACCGCATACACAGTAACAAAAGCCTTAGGATCGGTTATTCTGATAAACTCCATCAGTTTTCTGTACTCGCTCTTATCCACTATTGCAACGATCTCCTTACGGGATACCTCTCCGTATGCACCGTAGCTTTCGTATATGGTCGCACCGCTGTGAAGGTCGTTGAGAATGAAGTTCTTGAACTCGTCAAGCTTAGGCGAGATGATGCACACCTTTTTCTTCAGCCTCATACCAAAAATAAAGTAATCCAGCACCATACCGCCAAAATATGTACCAAGCACGCTGAGAACAACGGTTTTCGTATCATAGACAAGTGCCGAGCTGAGAGCCACGACTATTCCCGCCAGAGCACTCGCCTCGCCGAGCTCCATTCTGAGAAACTTATTCAGTATCTTGGCTACTATGTCAAGTCCGCCGGAGGAGGCATTCCTTGAGAACAGAATAGCCATTCCCATTCCCACCACAAGTATGTAGCACATAACATCAAGGAGAGGATCGTCGGTCAGCGACTTGAAGTTCGGGAGCAGAAGCTCAAACATACCCATAAATACAGGCACCATAATAGCGGCATACACCGTCTTTGCGCCAAACTCGGGGCCGATCAGAATAAAGCCAAGGATAAGCAGAATAACATTTATCGCCAGGCTGAGCACCGAAATGGGCAAAGGAATAAAGTTGCTAAGAACCATAGCCAGCGCCGATCCGCTGCCTACCGCAACGTGGCTGGGTATCATAAAGAAGAATATTGCTGCGGCGGCTATCAGCGCACCGAAGGTAATAACGATAAAATCAACAATAGCAAGCTTAATCTTATTTCTTTTCTGTGTCATATCATTTTTCCTCTAAGAACAGGTCAAACAAAAGTGAAAAGCTCTCGGGCAAAATAAGTCTCCAGGACTCCTCGTTATGGGGCTTTTCCATATCATAGCTTTCAAACACCCTATCAATCGGGTAGCCATGTCTGGCGAGCAGCTCCCTCATATCCTTTGATGACGGCAGCAGCTGTTGCTCCAGCATATCACCGCCGCCGCAATAAATATGTATCCTTGGCAGAATGTCGGTATATCGGGCAAAATCAATTTTGCCAAACCAATTATCAAACGCCTCCATCTCATAGAGACCAAACGCGGGAGAATAGGAAAGGACATATTTATAGAAGCCAATCTCATAGAGTCCGCAGAAGAATGCCGCAATACCTCCCATAGACGAGCCGCCGATACCGATATTATCATCCTTAACGCAGTATTTTTCCTTGATAAAGCTATGCAGGGTGGTAACCATGAAGGACGAGAGGCTCTCAAGATATCCCCTTGAAAAATTATCATCGGGAATCGCGGTCGCAAGAGGCGAGAGCCTACCAAATCTCTCGGGATTCATAAACAGCTCATGGCTTCTGTACTCATCGGCATTATCTATTCCTACGACAATTATATTTTCACCGTAGAGCCGGTGGAGCTGATGAATTACAAGATCAAGCTGCCAGGAACCGTAGGGATCACCGTTTTCGGTATATTCCCCTGCCAGAGAAAAGAGGTTCTGAGCATCAAAGAAATAAAGAATATCGTGAGGGGTCACACCGTCATAGCTATCGGGAATAAAAACGCTTATCTTTTTGGATTTATCCTCACGGTGAGCAAGGTTTTTCTCATCGCGAAGAACATAGTTTTCTACTCTGCCCGTTGCTGCTACGCCGTCGGCGTGTAGATAGTATGCCTCTCTGTCAAGCTTCTCATTAAAGCGATAATCAACCTTAAGCGAAAGCTTAGAAAGCGATTTTTCAAAGGAATTATCTTTCATTTTTCTATCCTCTTGTTAAACAAAGCTTTTAATCAAAAAGTAAATAACAACCAAAATACCAAGCAGGATCCTGTAATATCCGAAAAGCTTGAAATCGTGACGCTTTACAAAATCCATAAGGAAGCGGATAACGAAAACAGAAACAACAAAGGAAACGATCATACCGATAACGAGCAGCAGTATTTCCCCACCGCTTGCGCCAAATCCCTCAAGAATAAACTTCAGAAGCTTTAATCCCGAGGCACCCAACATAATGGGAATCGCCATAAAAAATGAGAACTCTGCGCTCGCCTCTCTTGATACACCCAAGAGTATTCCGCCAAGAATAGTGGAGCCAGAGCGGGAGGTTCCGGGAATCAGCGAAAGGCACTGAAACGCACCGATCTTAAGAGCATCCGTGTAGGTCATATCCTCCAAGCTTTCTATGCTGTTTTTCTTTTCTGCCCTGTTTTTTTCTACGAAAATAAAAGCAACTCCATATACGATCAGAGCTATGGCAACCACAATATAGTTGTATAAATACATATCAAGCAGGTCGTCAAGAAGAAGTCCAAGCACCGCAGCGGGAATCGCTCCGACTATCACCTTGCCCCACAGGTTGAGTATGCTTTTTTTCTCTTCACAGCTGCTGCCACGGGACAGAGGCCAAAGCCTCTTCCAGAATAAAACAGGCACGGCAAGTATCGCTCCCAGCTGGATAACAACCAGAAACATCTCAAGAAACTCAGGCGAAACATCAAGCTTTATCAGCTCGTCAACAAGTATCATATGACCTGTTGAGCTGACAGGTAGCCATTCTGTTATGCCCTCAACTATTCCGATTATTATCGCCTTAAGTATTTCAAGAATAAACATTATTATCTTCCTTACTTAGCGCGCAGGATATCTCCCTCGCGTATTTCAAAGGGTACCTTCATAAAGAATCTCATATAGGGATGTGGTGTACTGTCAATGGGATTCATATTTTCATCAAAAAGCTCTCCCACCGTCAGTTCCCTGCCTATGCTGCCGGGAGAAATGATCTCTGCCTCATCGCCAAAGCACATTTTATTGCGCTGGGTAAACTCTGCAAGCCCGCTCTCTGCATCATAGGATACAGCCACCGCCAGATATGCCTTATCCTTGATATATCCGTTGTTCGGAGCAAGATTAGCATCCATATGAGAATCTGTGAAATAGTAGCCTGTATAATAATCTCTGTGGCTCACCGACTCAAGCTCTCTATACCATTCGGGATTATACTGATATTCACCCGAGAAGTAAGAGTCAAGAGCCATTTTATATGCATTCGTAACCACCGCGGTGTAATAAGCCGACTTCATTCTGCCCTCAATCTTAAAGGAGTTTATACCCGCCGAGACAAGCTCGGGAATATGCTCTATCGTACAGGTGTCGCGGCTCGCCATAATAAAGGTCTCGCCGTTTATCTCCTCAACGGGCATCTTACAGTCGGGACGCTTTTCCTCCTCAATCTCGTAGCGCTTAATGGTGTAATTCCACCTGCAGGGCTGAGCGCACATGCCTCGGTTGGCATCTCTGCCCACCATATGATTTGAAAGCAGACACCTGCCGCTATAAGACACACACATAGAGCCGTGTACAAAGCACTCAAGCTCCAAATCATCGGGAATGCCCATTCTGATAGCCTTTATCTCATCAAGAGTCAGCTCTCTCGCAAGCACCACTCTCTTGGCGCCCAGGGCATACCAGGCAAGGCAGGCAGCCGCACTGGTAGCATTTGCCTGTGTGGAAATATGGATCTCCATATGAGGCAGCAGCTCCTTTACCAGCATAAGAACGCCGATGTCGGCAATTATCATAGCATCAATATCTATATGCGAAAGGTCGCTGAGATATTTACGGAGAGCGGGATATTCATACTCTCTCGGCATAGTATTGAGCGTAAGATAAACCTTAACGCCTCTGGCGTGGGCATATTCCACAGCCTCGGCAAGCTCCTCTACCGAGAAATTATCCGCAGCGGCGCGCATACCGAATATATGTCCTGCAAGATATACCGCGTCTGCTCCGTATCTGATTGCCGCGCGCATCTTCTCAAAATTGCCTGCGGGCGAAAGTATTTCGGGTCTTTTCATATCTGATCCTTTCGGTCTGTTTTTACTGCGACAAGATCAATCTCCCAGGCAGGAAGGCATCTGAGTCGGCGTAAATATAGCGTGTATTGAGGGTAGGCTTTGTGAACAAGATTTATCAACTCAAAAATGTCGCGGCTGCGATGGTAGAGCGAAACAAGAAGTGTGGGCTCATCACGCATAATTATACTTTGCGAGCCCTCTATGGCCTCACGCTCTGCCCCCTCAACATCATACTTTATATAGTCAATTTTTCCCGAGACTATATCATCAATCTTAACCATTGAAACCTCGTCCTCCCGGTGCTCAAAGGAGGCTGTTGCAACAGCAGTGGAGTTTCTGTTTCCGCTACCGAAAAACATACCGCCCACATTGTTACACCAAGCCGCAGAATTAATTGGGATTATCTCAATTTCGCCTTCTGCCTCGGAATATCTCAAGAGTTTCTTATAATTTTTTCTATCGGGCTCTATGGCAAAAACCCTCTTCAAATTGGGGAAATACGCCTTTGCCTCCCTTGCGGTATCACCGTTATAGGCTCCCGCATCAACCATGGTCCTAATGCTCTCCTTCGGCATCAGCCCGTATATCTCGTCTCTCGTCTCAAAGCAGGAGAGCAGATACTTCATTCTGCCGCTGAGCTTGTAGTTTACAACCGAGGAAAAAATGGCACGGGATTCCTCATCTGCAAGGCAGCTGTACGCTTTAATAATTTCATCATAATTTGAATTATAAAAGTTCTTATCAAAGTACTCCGACACATCTGCCACCGGCATATCGGGCACATACATATCATATTCTCCATCAATGGCAGATAGCATATCAACAACTTCTTCTCTGTTTGACGCAAAGGAAAGCAGTATAACGAAATCGGCGTACGTCTCCTTTATTTCAGAGAAGGATTTTACCCTGTAACCACGGTAGTAGTGACCGCGTACAAAGCCGTCGGAGGCAAATACATCGCATACGGAGATGCCGTATTCCTCAAGTCTTTCAAACAGCTTATCCGCCCCGTTGCCCATACCGTATACAACGATAGGACGGGACTCGTTCTTCAGTTCTTCCCACATATCCCCCATCGCGGGATATGACGGCAACGGAAAAATCGTATATGCCATAGTCAGCTCCAAAATATTTGATATATAAATATTATAACAAAATCTGTGAAAAGTCAAGAATTAATAAAAAACTATTGAAAAACATTTCTCAATATGATAAAATCTAAATATAAAAAACAAGTGAGGTAATTAATATGGACTGCTTATTCTGCGCAATTATCAACGGTGACATTCCGTCAAAAAAGGTATATGAGGACGATATGTGCTATGCCTTTCATGACATCTCACCCCAGGCACCGGTTCACTGCCTTGTAATACCCAAGCTGCATATCTCCTCTGCCGATGCGGTAAATGAGGAAAACTCAAAGTACATTGCTGCAATCTTCACCGCAATACCCAAGATAGCAGCCCAGCTCGGTCTCTCCAATGGATACAGAGTTATTACTAACATCGGTGAGCACGGCGCTCAGACGGTAAAGCATTTGCACTTCCATATTCTCGGTGGAAAACAGCTCCCCGAGAATATAGTATAAAATATAAAAAGCAGGGCGATTTGCCCTGCTTTTTATATTGGCATAAGAAGGATTAGTTAACCTTTTCCTTAACCTTAGCTGCCTTACCAACTCTGTCGCGAAGGTAGTAAAGCTTAGCGCGGCGAACCTTAGCCTCGCGGAATACTACAACCTTCTCTACGTTGGGAGAATGGAGGGGGAAGGTCTTCTCAACACCTACACCGTAAGAAACACGTCTTACAGTAAAGGTCTCGGAAATGCCACCGCCGTGCTTTGCGATAACAGTACCCTCAAACATCTGGGTTCTTTCCTTTTCACCCTCAACGATTCTGACGTAAACCTTTACGCCGTCACCGATTCCGAACTTGGGAACATCGGTCTTAAGCTGCTCACTTACAAAAGCCTGGATCTTTTCCATTTTAGGGCCTCCTTCAAACTTCGGACGTTCGTACAGAGCATCGTAGAGGACCGTCCTGATAATAATACTGTTTTGCCAATAGGCATAATTACCATATAGGCATAGTCACAGATGTAGTCATTATATCATAAGCTTCTCAAAAAATCAAGTCTTTTTTTACATTTTTTGCATTTTTTTATTTTAGTATTGAAATGAGGAAAAAAAGATGATACAATAACATAAAAACAAGTGATTGGAGTAGTATATGAAGCTGCTGATTGCATCGGATATTCACGGTGATATTCAAAGCACCGAAAGAATACTTGAAATATTTACAAGCGAGGGCTGTGACAGACTGCTTTTGCTGGGAGATATTTTATATCACGGACCAAGAAACGATCTGCCCGCTGGCTATGATCCCAAGTCTGTTATCAAAGCCTTGAATGAATACAGGCACAAGATCTTAGCCGTAAGAGGTAACTGTGACACAGAGGTTGATCAGATGGTGCTTGAGTTTCCTGTTTTAGCCGACTACTGCTGTCTGTTTCTTGACGGACTTACGGTATATGCAACCCACGGACACAAATATAATACCGACAATCCCCTACCCCTGTGCCGCGGAGATATTCTGCTGCACGGACACACTCATGTGCTTACCTGTCAGATGTTCGGAGATGAGAATTATTATCTTAATCCCGGCTCTGTGACGATCCCAAAGGAAAACAACCCAAAGACTTATATGATATATGAAAGCAGGAGCTTTACCGTCCTTGATTTTGACGGAAATATTGTATTTACCAAAAGCTTCTGATAGGTGCCCGACCCGGTCGGGCACCTTTTTCACTCTGTCAGCCTCGTGGGAATAAACTGTAAAAGTATTAACAGGAGGTTTGTTATGAGGTCATATGCATATTATAACGGAAGCTTTGGAAGGAAAGAAAAAATAACCGTTCCACTCTCAGACAGGAGCATATTCTTCGGTGACGCGGTATACGAGGCAGCGATCGGCTGTTATGACAGAATAATGTGGGAGGAGGAGCATATAGACAGATTGCTGAAAAATGCGGAAAGGCTCGGAATTGAGCACGGCTATGACCGGCAGATCTTGTCCTCAATTCTGCGGGAGGTTGCCATTAAATCGCTGATAAAAAGCTACCTTATATATTTTCAGATATCAAGGGCGAGCGTTCGCAGAAAGCATTCCGCCACAGGATGCTCGGCAAACCTGCTTATCACAATAGAGCCCCTAAAAATTGAAAGAGCTCTCGCCCCTATGAAGCTGATAACATTTCCCGATCTGAGATACGGATATTGCGATATAAAAACAGTAAATCTGCTGCCCGCAGTATTGGCATCCACAGAGGCAGAGAGACAGGGATGCGACGAGGCTGTCTTCGTGCGAAATGGGATTGTGACAGAATGCGCAAAATCAAATATTGCGATAATAAAGCAAGGCAGAGTTATCACACATCCAACCAATAATAATATTTTGCCCGGAATAGTTAGATCCCATCTTTTGCAAAGCTGTGAAGAACTCGGTGTTCCCTACGAGGAACGACCATTCACAAAGGAAGAGCTTTTTTTGGCTGATGAGGTGCTTGTAACCAGCACAACCAAGCTCTGCAGAACGGTAAAAGAAATTGACAAATTAGCCGTTGGAGGCAAAAATCCACACATTGCACATACCCTGTGTGATAAATTATTCACAAATTATGCAAATTGCCAAACTTGTGAATAATGTTCAACATTTTATTATTTTATTTTAGTTTTTGTTATTGATTTTTCGGATTTGGTATGATATACTTTTAGAGATATTCTAAAATATATTATATTTAAGGAGAAAAATTATGCTGAAAAAGCTTTCAACAATTCCCTTCTCGGGAACTGCAGAGCAGGATGCGCAGCTTGACGCCGTAATTGCAAAATACAAGGGCGACAAGAGTCGTCTTATGGCAGTTATGCAGGAGGCTCAGGGAATATACGGCTATCTTCCTATTGAAGTACAGAATAAGATTGCCGAGGGAATGGACATTCCCCTGGAAAAGGTTTACGGAGTTGCCACCTTCTATGCTCAGTTTTCTCTTTCCCCCAAGGGAGAGAATCATATTGCGATCTGCCTCGGTACTGCCTGCTATGTAAAGGGCTCCGGCGCAATTTACGAAAAGTTCCAGGAGATACTTGGTATCGGCGGTGACGAGTGTACCCCCGACAGAAAGTTCTCTCTTGCTGCTTCCCGTTGTATCGGTGCCTGTGGTCTTGCACCCGTTCTTACAGTTAACGAGGATGTATGCGGCAGACTTACCGTTGATGATGTTCCCGGCATTATCGCAGAATACCACTAAAAAAACCTTATCAGGTAGGATAACAAAATGAAAATATCAAAGATCCAGGAGCTGCTTGATGCTGAGGTGCTTTGCTGTGAGGAAAATCTCGGCAAGCATGTTTACTCTGCATTCGGATGTGATCTGATGAGCGATGTGCTCGCATATGTTACAGACCAGGCAGTACTGCTCACAGGTCTTGTTAATCCCCAGGTTATACGCACCGCGCTGATGATGGATATGACCTGCATTATCTTCGTGCGTACCAAAAAGCCCAACGACGAGATGATACGTCTCGCAGAGGAGCACGGTATTGTTATGATGAATACCGCTATGACTCTCTACACCGCCTGTGGTACATTGTATTCCAATGGCCTTGTCGGAACAAAAGAGGTCAAAAAATGAGCGAAAGGCTAACATTCCGCTTTGACGTTGCGGGAAACGATTTTGTATCTGCGGGTCAGGCATCCGTGCAGGTGAAGAAAAATCTGCGTCAGCTCGGTTTTGACAACGAGATAATCAGAAGAGTTTCTATCGCGATGTATGAGGGAGAAATAAATATGGTCATTCATGCCGGCGGTGGCGTCGCCGAGGTCATTGTTGACGAGGGGTATATTGAGATCATCCTTGAAGACCGCGGCCCCGGTATAACCGATATAGACCGTGCTATGCAGGCCGGCTATTCTACTGCTACCGAAAAAATCCGTTCCTTAGGATTTGGCGCCGGAATGGGTCTCCCCAACATGAAGAAAAATACCGATTCTATGGAAATATCATCTACGCTTGGCGTAGGAACCCGCATTGTAATGCGAGTGATGCTTTAAGGAGGACAGAGATGTCAGGATATGAGCATTCGGTTTTGCTTGACGAGAGCAAATGCACCGGTTGTACCACCTGTATCAGGCATTGCCCCACCGAGGCAATAAGAATCAAAAACGGACACGCAGTAATTCAATCTGAGAAGTGTATTGACTGTGGTGAGTGTATCCGCCGCTGCACAAACGGTGCGAAAAAGGCCGTCAGCGACAAGCTGTCCGATATGGATCGCTACAAATGGAAGATTGCTCTCCCTGCCCCCACTCTTTACGGTCAGTTTGACAATCTTGACGATGTGGATTATGTTCTCAACGGTCTTCTCAAGATCGGATTTGACGATGTATACGAGGTTTCCAAGGCAGCCGAGCTGGTCTCAGCATATACAAGACTTTATCTACAGACAGAGGGTGTTAAAAAACCCGCTATCAGCTCTGCCTGTCCTGTAATTATGCGTCTGATCGCTCTGCGTTTCCCTTCTCTTGAGGAGCATGTGATACATATGCTGCCGCCCATGGAAATAGCCGCGAAGCTTGCCAAGGCAAGAGCTCTTGAAAATCACCCTGAGCTTTCCCCCGAGGATATAGGCGTCTGCTTTATTACTCCCTGTCCTGCGAAGGTCAGCTATGTAAAAAACGGTTTTGCCAAGTATCAGAGCGCGGTTGATGTCGTTGTTTCTATCAGCGATGTTTATTTTCTGCTCATCGGTGAGATGCACGCAGATGACCGTATAGAAAATCTTTCCGAGTCGGGAAGGATCGGCATAAGCTGGGCAAAATCCGGTGGAGAGGCTACCGCCATATTCAATGAAGACTATCTGGCGGCTGACGGAATAGAAAATGTTATTCACGTGCTTGACCAGGTGGAAAACGGAAATATCCCACCCCTTGAGTTCATTGAGCTTAACGCCTGTCCCGGAGGTTGTGTCGGCGGTGTGCTGGCTATGCAGAATCCCTATATTGCGAGAGCGAGGCTGCAGACGCTGAGACATTATATGCCCATATCGCACAATGTTTTGCCTCAGGGTGTAAGCTATATTCCCGATATGTTCCTCTTTGAGGATATGCCCGAATACGAATCCATTACCCGACTGGGCGGCAGCATTGCCGAATCCATGAGAATGATGGCTGACATTCAAAGCTTCAAATCTACCCTTCCCGGTATTGACTGCGGTGCCTGTGGCGCACCCACCTGCCGCGCCTTTGCCGAGGATGTTATCAAGAAAAATGCTTGTCCCGAGGACTGTCGCCTGAGAGATGTGCAACAGGACAAGGGCGGAAAGGCGTAAATTATGACTGTAAAGGTTTTTGCAGAAAGATCCGGCTACAAGCCCATCTGCATCCCCTCTCCCGAAAGAGAGATTGAAGGTGTGTACATAGGCGATCTTCTCAGCTGGGTTATGGGCAAGGCTGAACCGAATAATATGTGGATCACGATTATGTCTAATATCAATACTGTTGCCGTCGCAACGCTGAGCGACTGCTCCTGCATAATTTTGGCAGAGAATGTGCTGCCTGATGACAATATGCTTGAGGCGGCAAAATCCAAGGGGGTCAACATTCTCTCAACCTCCCTGTCAGCATACGAGGCCGCTGTTCAGATATCGGAGCTGCTTCGTTGAAAAAGTATTATTACGATCTCCACATACATTCCTGCCTATCCCCCTGCGGTGATGAGGATAACACACCGAACAATATTGCCGGTATGGCAAAGCTGTGCGGACTTGACATAATTGCTCTCACCGATCACAATAGCTGCAAAAACTGTCCTGCCTTTTTTGAGGCGGCAAGAAAATACGGTATCATTCCCATTGCGGGAATGGAGCTTACCACATCGGAGGATATTCATGTGGTTTGCCTTTTTGAAGAGCTTGATCGGGCGATGGCCTTTGATCAATACATTGATGACCAGCGCATAAAAATAAAGAACAGACCTGACATTTTCGGCAGACAAGCTGTTCTTGACGGCGAGGATAACCCCGTCTGTGAGGTTGACAGCCTGCTGATCAGCGCAACTCACATCTCAATTTCCGATGTAAAACCGTTGGTTGAGAGCTTTGGCGGAGTATGCTATCCCGCGCACATTGACAGAGAGTCAAACGGTATTATTGCCGTGCTTGGATCTATTCCAAAGGACTCTCCCTTTGACTACTACGAGCTGTATGGTAAAGAAATGCTTGACGAGCTTTCATCCACCTATAATATACCGCGCGAGAGGTTTATCATTGACTCAGACTCCCACCGTCTTACCGATATGAGAGATGCAGACTGCTATCTTGAGATTGAAGATGAATACGAGGGAGAGGATGAGATCAGGCGCTGTATTTTTGAGATCCTACGGAGGCCGATGCAATGAAGGAATTATCCCTGAATATCCTTGATATTGTAGAAAACTCAACAAAAGCTAAGGCAGAATTGATTGAGATAGCAATTTCAGAGGATGAGAGCACTCTTACCATCAAAATAAGCGATAACGGAACGGGTATGACACCTGACACGCTGAGATCGGTTACCGATCCCTTTTTCACCACCAGAACGACGCGTAAGGTCGGAATGGGCATCCCCCTGTTCAGACTCGCCGCAGAGCAAACGGGTGGCTGCTTGTCTATCCTCTCCCGTCATATAAGCGATTACCCCGATGACCACGGCACCGTGGTTTGTGCTGAATTAAACAAGCAGCATATTGACTTTACTCCCCTCGGTGATATTGTTTCAACAATAACCACTATTATACAGGGGCATCCCTCGGTAGACCTTGTGTTTACCCACAATATTCTCGGACAGACTGTTATGCTTGACACCCGACAAATGCGCGAGGTGCTGGGCGACCTCCCCCTTGACACCTTTGAGGTGCTCATCTGGGTGAAGGAGAGTCTGACAGAGCAATACTCAGAAATCAATAAATAAAAATATAGATGTTCCAGAAAGGAAACAAAGAAAATGAAATCTTTGGCTGAACTTCAAGCAATCAAGGAAAGAATGAAGAATAAGATAGTTCTTCGTGAAGGCAGCGGTGATGTTCGTGTGGTAGTCGGTATGGCTACCTGTGGAATTGCCGCCGGCGCCCGTCCTGTGCTCAACGCTTTTGTTGAGGAGATAAACAATGCAGGACTCAATGAAAAGGTTACCGTATCTCAGACCGGATGTGTTGGCTACTGCCAGCTTGAGCCCATCGTAGAGGTTTACGAGGCAGGTAAGGATAAGGTTACCTATATTCATATGACCGCCGAAAAGGCAAAGGATGTTGTTGAAAAGCATCTTAAGGGCGGAAAAATCGTTGCGGAATACACCGTAACCGACGAAAACTGATAGGAGGATATTACATTAATGATTCGCGCACACGTATTGATTTGTGGCGGTACAGGTTGTACCTCCTCCGGCAGCAAGACCCTGCAGGAAGCATTTAACAACAATCTGGTTAAGTACGGTCTTACCGAAGAAGTAAAAATGGTTCAGACCGGTTGCTTTGGTCTCTGCGCTCTCGGTCCCATCGTTATCGTTTATCCCGACGGCACCTTCTACAGCCGTGTAACCGAGGAGGATGTTGAGGAGATTGTTGAAGAGCATCTTCTCAAGGGTAGAATAGTTGACCGCCTTGTTTACAGAGATACCGAGACCGATCAGATCGTTGAGGAGCAGGCAAAGAATGTTTCTCTTTCTGACACCAAGTTCTATAAGTCTCAGAAGCGTATAGTTCTCCGCAACTGCGGTGTTATTGATCCCGATAACATTGAGGAGTATATTGCCATGGACGGATATGCCGCTCTGGGTAAGGTTCTCACCGAGATGACCCCCGAGGAAGTAATTAAGGTTGTATCCGATTCCGGTCTTCGTGGCAGAGGAGGCGGTGGCTTCCCTACCGGTCGCAAGTGGGCACTCTGCGCTCCTAACAAGGCTGACCAGAAGTATGTTGTATGTAATGCAGACGAGGGTGACCCCGGTGCATTTATGGACCGTTCTATTCTTGAGGGCGATCCCCACTGTATCATTGAGGCTATGACCATCTGCGGTTATGCCGTTGGTGCTACCAAGGGATATGTTTATGTAAGAGCTGAGTATCCCATCGCTGTTACCAGACTTCAGAAGGCAATTGACGATGCTAAGGCTTACGGTCTTCTTGGCAAGAACATATTTGACTCCGGCTTTGACTTTGATCTTGAGATCAAGCTTGGCGCGGGCGCATTCGTATGCGGTGAGGAGACCGCACTTATGACCTCCATTGAGGGTAACCGCGGTGAGCCCCGTCCCCGTCCTCCCTATCCTGCTGTAAAGGGTCTGTTCGGCAAGCCTACCGTTGAGAACAACGTTGAGACCTTTGCCAACATTCCTCAGATCATCCTTAAGGGCGCTGAGTGGTTCTCCTCTATGGGTACTGAGAGATCCAAGGGTACTAAGGTATTTGCTCTCGGCGGTAAGATCCAGCATACAGGTCTTGTTGAGATTCCTATGGGTGTTACCCTTGATACCATTATCAACGAGATCGGTGGCGGTATCCCCGGTGGCAAGAAGTTCAAGGCTGCTCAGACAGGCGGTCCCTCCGGCGGATGTATTCCCGCAAGCCTTATTAACACCGAGGTAGACTACGATAACCTTGTCGCTCTCGGCTGTATGATGGGCTCCGGCGGTCTTATCGTTATGGACGAGGACAACTGTATGGTTGATATGGCAAAGTTCTTCCTTGAGTTTACCGTTGATGAGTCCTGCGGTAAGTGTACTCCCTGCCGTGTTGGTACAAAGCGCCTGCTTGAGATACTTGACAAGATCACAGACGGCAAGGGCACCCTTGAGGACATTGACAGACTTGAGAACCTTTGCAACTATATCAAGGCAAACTCTCTCTGCGGTCTGGGTCAGACTGCGCCCAACCCCGTTCTTGCCACACTCAAGTTCTTCCGCGAGGAGTATATCGCTCACGTTGTGGACAAGAAGTGTCCCGCAGGCGTATGTAAGAGCCTGCTCTCCTTTGTAATTGATCAGGATAAATGTATCGGCTGTGGCAAGTGTGCAAAGAACTGCCCTGTTGATGCCATTACCAAGACCGATTATGTTGCTCCCGGTCACAAGCTGCCCTCTTACACTATTGATACCTCCAAGTGTATCAAGTGCGGCGCTTGCGTAGCAGGATGCAAGTTTAATGCAATTTCTAAGAAGTAATGAAAGGAGTACGCTGAAAATGGAAATGTTAAATGTAACTGTCAACGGTATTGCGGTAAGCGTACCCCAGGGATCTACAATTCTTGAGGCTGCTCGCGTAGCCGGCGTAGAGATCCCTACCCTTTGTTATATGAAGGAAAAGAATGAGATCGGTGCTTGCCGTATCTGTGTTGTTGAGGCGAGCGGCGCGCGCGGTCTTGTAACCGCCTGTGTTTATCCCGTAACCGACGGTATGGTGATCAACACCAACACCCCTAAGGTCAGAGAGGCGAGAAAGACCACTCTTGAGCTTATTCTTTCCACCCACGATATGAACTGCCTCTCCTGCTCCAGATCTACCAACTGCGAGCTTCAGAAGCTTTGTCTTGAATACGGCGTTGATTCTCACGCCTTTGAGGGCTTCAAGCCTACCTATGAGCTTGACTACTCTACCCCTCACCTCGTTAGAGATAACAACAAGTGTATCCTCTGCCGCAGATGTGTTGCGGTTTGTGAGGAGCAGTATGTTTCGGTTATTGGAGCAAACAACCGCGGTATTGATACCTGCATCGGTCAGCCCTTTAACCTCTCTCTTGGCGAGACACCCTGTATCTCCTGCGGTCAGTGTACCGCTGTATGTCCTACCGGTGCTCTTACCGAGCGTGATGATACCCACAAGGTATGGGCGGCTCTTGCCGATCCCACAAAGCACGTTGTAGTTCAGACTGCGCCCTCAATCCGCGCGACTCTCGGCGAGTGCTTTGATATGCCTATCGGTACCAATGTAGAGGGCAAGATGGTTGCCGCGCTCCGCAGACTCGGATTTGAGAAGGTATTTGACACAAATACCGCGGCAGACTTTACAATTGTAGAGGAGGCGACCGAGCTTCTTGAGAGAGTTAAGAACGGCGGCACTCTTCCTATGATCACCTCCTGCTCTCCCGGATGGGTTAAGTTCTGCGAGATCTACTATCCCGATATGATTGATCATCTCTCCTCCTGCAAGTCTCCTCAGCAGATGGGCGGCGCGCTCATCAAGACCTATTGGGCTGAGAAGATGGGATATGATCCTAAGGATATCTTTGTTGTTTCTATTATGCCCTGCACCGCAAAGAAGTTTGAGGTTGGCAGAGAGGATATGTCTGCCGCTGAGGGTACTGTTGATGTAGATGTTGCCCTCACCACCAGAGAGCTTGCAAGAATGATCGGCAGAGCCGGCATTAAGTTCACCTCCCTTCCCGACGAGGAGTTTGACTGTCCTCTCGGAATTGACACAGGTGCGGCGGTTATCTTCGGTGCCACCGGTGGCGTTATGGAGGCTGCTCTCCGTACCGCTAACGATGTGCTGACAGGCAAGGATAACTCCGAGATTGAGTTCCACCAGGTTCGCGGAACAGAGGGTCTCAAGGAGGCTACCTACAATATTGCAGGTAACGAAATCAAGGTTGCTGTTGCATCCGGTGCCGCTAACGCTAAGGTGATTATGGACAAGATCGCAAGCGGCGAGGCAGATTGGACCTTCGTTGAGATTATGGGTTGTCCCGGCGGCTGTGTAAACGGCGGCGGTCAGCCTATCCAGCCTCAGCACGTTCGCGATACCGTAGACCTTAAGGCAGTTCGCGCAAAGGCTCTCTACGATCAGGACGAGGCTATGACTATGAGAAAGTCTCACGAGAACCCCATCATCAAGGAAGTTTACGACAACTACTTCAAGGGCGGATATGGATGTCACGCTGCGCACCACGCGCTTCACACCTC
>JAZSIK010000075.1:0-20597 GCA_045533775.1 Eubacteriales bacterium | reverse complement strand
AATCACGTAATTCCAGCGAGAAACGAGGCCAGTAGAAATACGGGTGTAACCGTTTTCTTCAGAAATAACACCAATATTTTTTGTTTCAGTAGCATGGCAACGTCCGCATGTAGCGGAAATAGAGCCCTCTGTTTCGTAAGTCGGAGTTGTTACAGAAATCCATCCGCCGAAGCTATGGCCAAGAGCATCAACCGCAATGGTATCGCTACTCATCTTTTCATTACATGTGGAACAATAAACTACGCTATCGTAAGATCCTGCATTTACACAATCGGGATCTACATTATTTTCTTTAACTGCCTCTGCAGCAGTATGTCCCTTCGCGTTAACATAATCATCTACGTATGTATGAGTGTTGTCATTTTTACAAACATACGTTGTATATCCCTGAGCCTCACAGGTGGGTTCGGTTACATTACCTGCGTAATCGTGACCGGTTTTATCAAGTATTGTTGTCTGAGTTACGCCACATCCACAAGCCTTGATTACGTATCCATCAGTCTCACAGGTTGCATCAACTCTCTCCTGTTCTGTTGCATATACGTGATCACCAGTGGTCTCAACAGTAACCTTTGTTCTGCTAAGCTCGGTACCGCAGGAAGAGCAATTAACCACGCTATCATAAGATCCGTTTTGACCACAGCTTGCATGAATCTCGTTCTCCTTAATTGCTTCTGCAGGAGAGTGGCCCTTCTTAGAACCTTCGTCTACAACAGTCTTTGTTGCGTCGCATCCATCGCACTTTGCGGTCTTAGTACCGTCAGCAGTACAGGTTGCATTATTATCGGATATGTAGTTTGTGAAGGAGTGATCCTTCTTTGTACCCTCGTCTACAACAGTCTTTGTTTCATCGCATCCATCGCACTTTGCGGTCTTAGTACCGTCAGCAGTACAGGTTGCATTGTTATCGGATGCGTAGTTTGTGAAGGAGTGATCCTTCTTAGAGCCTTCGTCTGCAACAGTCTTTGTCTCATCACAACCGTCACACTTTGCGGTCTTGGTGCCGTCGGCAGTACAGGTTGCATTATTATCGGATACGTAGTTTGTGAAGGAGTGATCCTCTATCGGGGTTGTCTTCTGTTCACTACTGATTACCGCGTTACATACTGTACAGCGTACCACGAGATCATAGCTTCCTTCGGAAGTACAAGTTGCAAGAATCTCGTTCTCCTTAACCGCATCTGCTTCTTTATGGCCAAGTTTAGAAATGGTTTCGGTGCTGGTTTCGCCGCACTTGCACGCCTTAATGACATAACCGTCATCGGTACAGGTTGCATCAACCTTTTCTGTTACCGTAGCATATACATGCTCGCCGGTAGCAATGATAACCTCTTCGGTTCTGGAAATCTCAGCCTCGCAAACCGAACAGTAAACAACATTATCATAAGAGCCGTTTTCACCACAGCTTGCAAAATTTTCATTCTCACGAACTGCTGCCGCGGGAGTATGTTCTTTTTTTGAACCCTCGTCGGCTATGGTGCTTGTTTCGTCACATTTATCGCACTTCGCGGTTTTAGTACCGTCTGCAGTGCAGGTCGCATCATTGTTTGATACATAGTTTGTAAATGCATGTCCAAGCTTTTCTATAACCTTTGGAGCTTCAATTTCTACTTTGCCCTCTGCGTCTGCGAAAAGCAAGTCACAGCCGGAGCAAGCATAATATTTTTCTGTTCCAGCCGCGGTGCAGGTTGCAGGCTTGCCCTCAACCGCGCTCAGCTTGTGCCTATGTCCGCATGATGCAAAAACACTTACGCAAGAAATAAGCAACAAGAGCACGAGCGCCAATGTGATAATTCTTCTGTTTTTCATAATTTCTTCCTTTTATAATAATTATAATAAAATATTTAAAAAATAAATTTAAAAATGCTTCTTTTATCTCATACGTCGAAACGCCTATGAAAGAAAGCTTTATTCATTCGTTCCAAGAACAACGGGAACAGCCGATTCAAAAGCAATAGCAGCTATATTGAGAGTCTTAGCGGTTTCAGTTCCCATAGTGAACGTAATAGTGTTCGTGCCTTCTGCCAAAGAAATGGTTGCTATTTCAATTGCGGACGCTGTACTGGTATACCAACCAACAGTATCAACAGTACCGGAGTTTACAACTATTTTATTTTCACTTCCGGAAGAATTCTTAGATGAAATAGCGGTTATCACCTTAGAGTAGTCGAAGGAATAGTTGTTTGTACTACATACTTTAATAATAAAGGCAACGTCCGTTGCTTCGGTTACGTTAACGGTAAGGGTAAAGGTTGCGCCCTTGTTAAGCTCGTAAAACGTACCGTACTTGTTGGTATTTTTTCCTACTTCCTGGCTTCCATCTACTGTGCCCTTTACAACCGAGCCTCCGTTAGTAGCATCGAAGGGATCGTTATCTGCAATAGTAAACTCGTAAGTGCTGAGTTTGACGTCTTCAATAGTAACGTTAATCTTACCACCCTCGTAGGTATATTCCCAAACGGAAGAAAATGCATCGGAGCTAACCTTGGTATATCCGTTTTCGGCAGAAACTGCAGGAATAGTAGCAGTCTTGGAATCCGAGCAAGCGGTACAAGCCTTCTTTATCTCGCCTGCTGCCTCATACGTAGGTGCAGTGGTTACTGTCCAATCACCGTAATTGTGACCGTCTGCCGCACAATTAGCACTGCCGATAGTTGCACCATCGGTGCTTCTAAGTGCAATATAGTCAAAGTTAATACCCTTAGTGGCTTTAGTAAGAACTATTGTGTTAGTGCCTTCAACAAGCTCAACGTCTGCAACCTCAACCTCATACCAGCCGAAGTAACGAGTGACGCCTGCATCACTGTAATCAGGGAATATAGCAGTTGCGTAATACTCGCAATCAGTATTGTTTACCGTAAGAGTAAAGAGCTGAGATGCTTTATACTCGTAACTAAGACCCATACAGAAGCTGATCACAGCTTTTCCTGCCTTAGAGGAATTAACAGTGAATGTAAGGGTTGCGTTACCGTCATCGCTGAGGTAGTAAACGTAACCGTCTCCGCTGGGATAGTTTGCTTGTGCAAGAGTCTTATTACTCTGTAGACCCTGGCCCGCTCTTTCAATGTCGGTTACGAGAACAGAATCCTCTGCCTCAAACTTAACTGCTCCACACACGGTACAGCTAATGCCTTCCCACTTGTGTCCTGCAGCCGCAACAGTTTCCTGTGCCTTAATAGCATCACCGCATACAGAGCACTTTGTACCCTCTGTCAGACCCGCGGTAAGGCAGCCTGCTGCTACCGATTCCGCTTTTACCTCGGTGTGATCCTTAAGAGGAAGCTTTTCCTGTTCTACAAGGATCTTTCCACAGTCTGAGCACTTCTCTCCCGCAGTCAAGCCCTGAACTGAACAGGTAGACTCGGTAGCAGCGCCTACAGCCTCGGTATTGGTATGAAGACATCTCTCATAACCGCAACCGTTTCTGTTACAAGTAGTATCGGTATCGTTGTCATAGAGGTGATCGAGCGCGGGAACTGTCTCCTGTGCGATGAGAGTTTCGCCGCAATCACGGCATTTTTCACCAGCGGTCAATCCCGCCTCGGTACAATTTGCAGCCTTTGCAGCCAAAACTTCTGTATTAGCATGTCTGCACTTTGCAGTACGTACTGCTCCGCAGAGATTGCAGTCTGCATCATATTCATCATCATATGCGTGAGCGAGCTTTTCAATAAGATCGGGAGAGGTAATAACCATCTCGCCATTCTCATCTGCAAAAATTGTCTCACAGCCCTTGCAAGCATAGTAAGCTTTTGTTCCTGCATCGTTGCAGGTAGGATCTACCTGCTCTACAAGCGTGAGTTTATGTACGTGGGTAAGCTCCTCTATCAAATCCATCGTTGCGTTAAGTCCGGGGATCATTGAGGTAAACTCATTTTTCTCACAAGACGAGAGCATTACAGCACCGGAAACAACTACACATACTAAAAGAATAGTAGCTAAAATTCTTTTCATTTTCGGTTTCCTTCCTAGATTATAATATTGTTTCTCTTCCCTCTCGGTCGTGGCAAGAGGGAAGATATTTTATTTTTATTCTTCGGTGTACCAGCTAAGGTTTCCTACCGTTACGAATCTAAAGTAGTCAATGTTTGTGAACGCGGTTCCAGTATTGGAAAGCGTGATAACGTTATTACCCGCTTTAAGATGTACAACTACTATCTCAAACTCTTCCCAGTTAAGATACTTAGAGTCGCTATCAATCTGGGGGAATACAACGTCCTTAGCAATATCCACCTTAACGCCATTTACCTTAAGAGTCTTATTGTGCATAACGAGATCTCTGTCGTTTCTGCGTCCCACGTTCATAATGAGAAGTGCATCGCACTCCTTATCAGATACGATATTAAGAGTAATATTCCACGTTGCGCCTGCAAGCTTACCAAGATATGCGCCAGCACTTACCGTTGCATCGCTGTATCTCTGTGCAGTGCCATCGTATTCAGCACTCTCTGCCTCGAACTTGAAGCTCTGTGCGTTATCGGGATAAAGCTTTGTCTTAAAGGTCTGGTTGATACCATCCTTGCTATAAGTCCATTCTGCCTCTCCGAAGGTGGTAGAGGTAGCAGGAGTAATAACGTTCTTTGTATATCCGTTTGCTTCAGAGATTGCGGGAAGTATTACTTCCTTGAAATCACGGCAAAGCGTACAATATGTTGTCATTCTTCCCTCTGATTCAAGGGTAGGAATAGCCGCAGTGTTCCATTCGCCATAGCTATGTCCACCCAGCGCTACCTCACGGCTGTCCTGAAGCACTGCCACAGTAGTGAGTGCCATATAGTCGAAGTTCAGACCGGACGTAGTCTTGGTAAACTCAATTACGTTATCGCCTGCCTTGAGGTCAATAAGCACAATCTCTTTTTCCATCCAATCGAAGTACTGAACGCCCTCGTATTCAGGGAATACAATAGTGTTATCAACGGAGCAATCGATGCCATTAACCTTGATGGTGAAGAGCTCAGAGATATTCTTTTCACCGCTACGTCCCATACAGATGCTGAGAACAGCCTTTGCATCAACGGAGGAATTAACCTTGAAGGTAAGAGTTGCAGTTCCTTCCTTTGAGAGACAGTAAACGTAACCGTCTCCGCTGGGATAATTAGCTCCACCAATGGACTTACCGCTTTCAATACCGGCTCCAAGCTCGGTGATGGTTGTTTCAATTTCAGAACATTCTGCCTCGAAAATATAGGTTTCGTAGTCACCCTCAAGCTCATCCTTAAGTGAAGGCTCTGTAGGTGTTTCACCTTCACCTTCTCCCTCGCCCTCCTCGTCCGAGGATTCTCCACCAAGTATTCCGGATAGGTCTAAAGGTTCTTTAGCAAGAGTAGTGGGAACAATCACAGATACGGCGAGGATAGCTATTGATACCACAAGGCAAACTATTATAGAAATAATGCCTCCACTGGAGCCACCGCCGAAGCCTCTGCCGAATATGAACATCAAAATAGTGATAACAATTACCACTGCGGTTGCAATTGCAACACCCGTCTGAATATCGGTAACAAGTTCCTGCCACCACTCTTTAACCTCATAAACCCTGGTATTGGAGCTGAAACCATTCATTGCATTGCTATTTGCAACAACGTAAAGAACTCTGTGAGTTGATTCACGGAGAGCCTGTGCGAGAGTAGGATTATTCTTAACCTGGTTGTAGTTACTTGCATCCACAGTATCAAGAATACAGTCGTTACCCGCGAGAAGTCCATCCTCAACGTCCATATAGTCACGCCAAGCGCAGTCACTGATAACGAATCCTTCGTAGCCCCATTCGCCGCGAAGAACGTCGGTGAGAAGTCCAGCGTGAGCGCCACTCCACTTTGTACCGATACGGTTGAAGCCACTCATAAGACCCATTGCATCTCCCTCAACAACCGCATACTCAAATGCAGGGAGATAAACTTCACGTATAGCCTGTTCGGTTGCCCAAGTGTTAATGCCGTGACGGTTGGTTTCCTGGTCGTTAAGAACAATATGCTTAATAACTACGTAGCAACCCTTGGACTGAATACCCATGGTCTGTTGCTTACACATAATACCGCTGATGAAGCCATCCTCGGAATAATATTCGTAGTTTCTGCCGGAATAAGTAGATCTATGAATGTTAGCGCCGGGAGCGTAAATACCCGTTACGCCCGCGTGCATCATATCCTCACCCATAAGCTCGCCAACCTCGTATGCAAGCTGATCGTTATAGGTCGCTGCAAGAAGTGTGGTGGAGGGATACGAGAGGGTATATTCACTAGAGTTGGTCTGATATTTCTGCTTTACACCTAAAGGACCGTCCTTGGTAACCTCTGCGGGCTTAGCAATGCTGGTTACCTCCTTCATACCATGATAGCCGGTACTGAGGAGTTTTATCATTTCATCAATGGTGAGCTGATCAAGCAACTGACTCCAAGTCGGATCGTCAAATGCTTTGCCCATCATATCAATAAGACTGAATACTCGTCCCTGTCCTGTTGTAGGCATTTTGTCAGCAGGATCTGCCGCTATACTCTGATTCCACTTTGTTTCATCAACCATCTCCTGATTCATAGTCAGTTTGGTGGTTACAGAGGGATATGTTGCCTGCCAATCACTTCTGGAAAGGAAAACTACCTTATCATCGGTCTTATTTTCGTAAAGATTCCAGTCTGCATCGTCAAACTGATTGGTAATGGGATTACCTGTAACCTCAGAAACACTAAATGTGGTGTAATCATCATTATCAAATGTTATCGTCTTTACAAGAGAAGAATTACCCGCTGCATCCATTACATTTTTTGTATTTTCGGGAGTGAATCCCTTTGCAGCAAGAATGTTATTTATAGCCTCGTGAGCATCTTGAGCTACTGTTATGTAGTAATCGCCCTTCTCACGAATGTATGTTTTCTTGTTATATGCATCGTAGGTCTTGAATGCATCATCCCTAACAACGATTTTAACTTCTTCGGATTCGCCGGGCTTAATCTCAGAAGTTTTTGCATATCCTACAAGGTTAACCGATGCCTGCTCAATTCCCCACATTCTATCATAAGTTGTATAAGGCTTCTGAATGTAGATCTGAACCGCATCTGCACCTTTCACTTTACCGGTATTCTTAACGGTAAGAGTAATCTCATAATCACCGTCAGAGTTTTCCGTGATATTATAGTTGCTGTACTCAAAGGTTGTGTATGAATCACCGTATCCGAAGGGGAATGCAACCTCTTCTCCGTATACCCAATCACCCTTGGAGTTCACCGCGCCTGCACCAGATGTTGCGTTACCATTACCCATAACGGCATCCTCATATCTGGTTTCATAATACTTGTAACCAACGTAAATGCCCTCTGCATAGGTAACGTACATTGCCTGGTATCCCTTGTTCATAAAGTTGAAGGAATTTGCATTAGTGTACATAGCCGCAACCGAGTTTGCAAATACGGGAGTAGACTGTGTATTCATAAGGAATGTGTCAACCAGATGTCCCGAAGGAATGGAATCACCAACGAGAATCTTACCTACCTCGTTAAGTCCCTGATAACCCGTTTGACCAACCCACATGCAGCAGTCAATATCATTTTTGAATGCCATAAGAGGTGCGAGCCACATATCAGTAGCGGTGTTAAGAAGCACTACAACTTTCTTGAAGACTCCCGCCTTTTTAAGAGCGACAACCTCCTCGATCATCTTTCTCTCCTGAGCGCTCATATCATAGTAATCACCGCTGGGAGTGTCTGCCTCGGTCTGAGTTACGTCAAAGGCACCGCCCTGTGCAACAGAGCCCTCACCAGCCCTACGGGAAAGCACGATGATGGCTGCATCGCCGTAAGAAGAAAATGAATTCTTAACTGCATCGGTGTACTTGCTCCACGGAACCTCGTTAATTGTAAATCTATCGGTTCTTACGTAGTCCTTACCTGCTCCGCTCTTGTAGAAATCCCACAGAGTGTTGTTTACAGAAAGGCCTGCGTTTGTAAGAGCTTTTTTCATATCGGAAGCACCACTTGTACGAGCTCCGCCCGAGCCACCGCCCGAATATACCCAATCCACTGTAGAGTGGCTGAACAGGCTGACCTTATCGCCCTTATCAAGAGGAAGGCCACTATCGTCGGAGTTCCAAAGAATGGTTGTTCCCTCTCTCTGTACCTGGCTTGCCTTCTCAAGAGCAGCTGCACGAAGAGCAACATCATCGTATACCTGATGAACGTAGCCATCCTCATCGGTAACGTATTTAATAGTACCGTCTTCATTGTACTGCACGTAATTTGACTTAAAGTGTTCAAGGTCTTCTCCCTCGGTAGTAATGGTTTCAGTCCTGTAACCAGTAAGTCCGAGAGTCGCATTAATTACATTCTTATAGCTATCCAACACCGAACCAGCAATCATAGCGATCGCAAGCCAAATGCACATATAAATGCTCAGCATAGCCCAGAATGATCTTTTCAGAAACATCATAATAGTTTTCTCCTGTTTTAACGTTGTTTTGTGTTTGTAAGCTTATCTTCTGAAGCCGTAGCAAATAAGACTCACTGCAAGTCCTATACTGGAAATGACTTCGGTAACGAAGATCGGGAACAACCACCAAGACTCTCTAAGTCCGTCGTCACCACCGACCTCTGCATACATCATCGAGGAAATAACGTAAACCGCAATAAGCGCAATCAATGCGAATGACCAGATAATTGCAAATATACCGGCCAAAACACCCCAAGGTTTTCTCATAATTTAACCCTCCTTTTGTTTACTCTAATTTTATTTATTTTTAATTAATTTTCCGCTGTAGTGTTTTCCTGCTTTTTGGGTGCATCATTGAACACAATCTTGTTCACGATAAAGAAAACAACCATTGAAACGCCGCCGTTGAGAACGGTCGTGCCTATGTTGTAAAGCCAAGGATCAACGAAGTGACCCGCAACGGCTGCCCAAATGCAGTTAATAGAGTTTACCACGCAGGTGACAACGCAGAATGCAAGCAGGTACCAAAGTCCTTGGAAAACTATGTTTCCGTTAGAACAGAATACCCATTTGCGCTGGATGAAGAAGTTGATCACCTCTCCAATAACCATTGCGATCATATAGGCAGTGAAATAAGCAGCTCCTCCCTGCTCTGCACCGTATCCGATTATGTACCACTTAAACTCAATGCCGAAGAGTGTAATGTCAATGCCTGGGAAGCCGAAATCCTGACTGCCCATAAAAGCAAATGCCATGGGCAAGAAGGTTAAGAGCAGATACTTAAATACTGTAATCAGATTGCTTACGATAACGAAAAGTCCTCCTTCTCTAACCCACTGTGATAGCTTGGGATGCTTTTCTTCAAACCCAAGCCAAAGCTGTTTAATCTTTTCCATAATTCCTCCAAAATGCAAAGGTATAGTTACCCTAATTATATTTTTATATATAATAACACATTATCTTACTCGGTGCGATTTTTTTCGCAAGAAGCAAAATAAATGCCCAAGTGTTTTTTCACCGTCAAAAATAACGTTCATATTTTGTGCATTTATCACAAAATCAAGGTTGAATAAATTAAATTACGATCAATGTTTTACAAGAAGTGGGGACATTTACTATGAATTGCTTTCTAGTAAGATTTTATCACAAAAATATTTTATATTCAATAAAAATATGCATTTTTAAAGGCGTATATTTTCTTTAAATATTTGATAAAATAAATGTGTATTTAAAAATGCAGAGGTAATACCATGACAATAAACGAAGCTGTAGCTATCAGATCTCTTCATTTATTGAGGCAAAAAAATATGACTCAATACCGATTGGAGCAGAATTCGGGAATACTTCACGGAGCTATGGACCGAATATTGCAGAACAAGAATAAAACCGTCACTTTTACCACAATATACCGACTTGCGCGAGGATTTGATATGACAATATTTGAGTTCCTTGACGATGAGTTGTTTAAGCGTGACGATCTGGAATTGGATTAAAAAAGCGAGCCTTTTATGCTCGCTTGTGGGATATAAAAAAGTGCCGCACGGGATGTGCGGCACTTTTTCAATATTTAATTCTGTAATAGTCGAGCCAAGTTTTAAATATATCCTGGGCGAAGAGGCAGGTATCTATAAGGTATCCCTGCTCTTCTTTCCATTTGGAAAGCCCCTGGTAATAGTACATTTTGCGTTTTTCGTCAATGACGAAGGGCACGAAATTATACTTAAGACACTCCTTAAAAAGAAGCAATCTGCCAACACGTCCGTTGCCATCCTGGAAGGGATGGATGGACTCAAAGCGATAGTGGAACTCTATTATATCGCGGAAGGTCTTTTCCGCTATGGAATTGTACCATTCAAGGAGCGCGCGCATTTCATTTGCGACCTGCTCGGGTGATGAGGTTTCCCTGCCCCCAACCTCGTTGGGAATACGCTTGTAGTCGCCGACGGCAAACCATTCAAGGCGGCTATCGCTTGTTCCGGTTTTTAATAAAAAGTGAAGCTGCTTGATAAGTGTTTCTGTGATACTGTTATCCGCTTTATCAATTATGTGATCAATGCAGCGGAAGTGATTTGCGGTTTCAACGATATCGTCAACACGCACAGAACCGTCGGTGATTCCTATGGTGTTGGTTTCAAAAATATAGCGTGTCTGATCGTGGGTCAGGCGGCTGCCCTCAATATGATTTGAGTTATAGGTCAGCTCAATCTGTACCTTGTGGTAAATGCCACCATGAAGCTTCAATTCTTTCTCTTCCTTGAGTATGTCAAGAAGCGTCTTTGGTTTAGCATCTTCCCTCTTTTTTCTTACGGGTTTTTCGGCGGATTCGGGTATCAGCCAGGTTTTGCCCTGAAGAATAGCACCAGCTACTCTTCCCTCGGCACAATATTTTCTTACTGCGCGCTCGGTTATGCCCCATTTGCCGGCTGTTTCAGCTACGGAAATATATTTCATTTTTTAAGTCCTCCATTGTCTATCGGTACTATTATATCACATTATCGGTAAAATATCAATAGTTTTTGATAATAAAATTCGTAGGATATTATTCCGATAATTATTCTTTGCTTTTCGATACAAATCACATTTTTCGTGAGTCGTGCGGGACAAATAATCTGTTGTTTTCTGTCATTTTTTGTAATTAATTTGTGGGATAAAAATGGCAAAAATGGTCAAATTATGACGGTAAAGTGGTAATTATGTACACTTTTATGCGCATTTTTAATGCGATTTGGGCGGTCAAAGCTCATAGTTCGTATGGGACATATATTAAAGAAGATGGTAGAGTCCTACGAGAACTCTATCAAGAGCAACGGCTAATTTTTAGCTGAACCATTTCCTTTCCAATTAATAATTCTAAAATAATGTAGAATTAGGAAGTGCCGCACGGGTTGTGCGGCACTTTTTTCATTTTGTGAAAAGTCTTCAAGAATTGATACGCGGAGACGGAGTTAATGCAGGTTTCATTTTTTATCACGCGGGCGCATTCTTCAATAAACCAATTGCATACTGCGATATGGGAGCCGTCAATAAATAAAGAATAATAATGGAAACCCCTAAAATCCGGTCTATAAGCTAATTAATCTAACAGATACCGATGGCAAAGCAGATAAATGCAGCAAAGGATGCAGCAAACATAGTTCCGAGAAGGTTAACGACATCGTTAGTTACAAAAGGAAGTCCGCTATGGCGTATAGCGGGGGCATCACAGTGCTCCCTACGCTCGGTTATTGCGCCGCAAACAGAACAGTGATACTTTACCTGAGCCAGTGAACCGAGCATACTGTCAAATATTGCGCCAAGAAAGGCAGACAATGAAACCACCAACGCAGCAGCCGGTGTAATCAAGCCGAAGGCGAGAGAAAGTAGTGCGATCAGAACGGCTGCCCCAAGAGAGGCGAGTGTGCCGAGGGCAGACATACCTCCGCTGACTCCTACCTGACAGACTTTACGTCTGAAGGGATCGTAGGATCTGCCGCTGAGAACACCTATGCCCGATGCAGCAGTATCGGCAAATGCCTCGGCAAGAGATGCCGCATAGGCAACAGTAAACAAAGGATTTTGGGTATACAAATAAAGCACAGAGCAAATGGCGGCAACGCCACCGTTTGCAAGCACCTGAACTTGATCGCGACAATCACCTCGCTGCTCTATATTACCATTCTGCCCCGTTTTTTTATACTTTTTCTTAATTCTATCAACTACCACTCCACCAACAAGGAAGGAAAGAAGAATTACAAATCCTGCATTTTTCAGCGTAGCAGAAACCACAATATCAAGAGCCAGGGCGGCAGCAATTCCGCCTGTTGTTAGGGCGCGCTTTTTATACGAAAAAGCAATGATGGCGGGGGTCAGAAGTATGGGTACAATATAGTTCTCTACCGTGGGATAAAAAACAAATAAATAGCTGAGCAAGGATGCTCCGACGGTAACTGCGATATTATCAAGACCTCTGCCGCAGAACAACTCAAGCTCGGTTGCAAAAAGAGCTATGGCAAGGATGTGCCATATATTCATGCCGAGATTAAAAATGATGTTTATTATTCCGACAGAAAGAGAGCAGACAATAAAATTAGTCAAGCTCCCAAAGAGCGTTTTTTTGCCAAATATTTTTTTATTGGCCGATAGCCTTACACTCTGCCCTATTACTCCTGCAAGCCCGTCACCAATAGATGTGCAGAATACTCCGATGCCAAACGGAATTATCATATCGGGTACAAAGAGGGTTATCAAAGCCATAATTGACATCGCTGCGGCATAGTATACCGTGCCGGGAGAATTATCCCCGTCCGACTCAATCATAGGCATAAGCTTTTTTACATGCGCAAGGGTGAGAAGGACGAGAAACAAAAGGCAGACAACAAGAAAATGAATACTTGCGCCAAAGAAATGATAAAGAATACCCCATTCAAAGCCTACGAGGATATGCACGATCTTTCTCGTCAGGTGCTTTGGCACTCCGAGCTTATACATTGCAAATCCGATGCAAAGGCAAATCAATGCATAGAGTATACCGAACAGGTAGCCCTTAAGTATCATAGTTCTCTCCTTTCTCGTTTTAATAATATTATACTTCCCCACCCAAGGAAAGTCAATACGAAAAATGAGCCGCCACAGCTTGTATGGCGACTCATAATCTCCGAGGATCAGCCCTCGTCACTATCTGTATTCTTGAATCTACCCTCTTCATCCTCGGACTCTGCGTTAACATTTTCCTTACCGGGAATAACTATACCGCGAGTCATGGCGCGAAGGTTCTCTTCATTCTTCTTATCAAGCTCTCTCTGCTTCTGCGCCTTTGTAGCATTGATATCAGCAGTTATCTCGCTGGGGACTGTGCCGTCTGCAAGAGTGAGAAATCTCTCAAAGATATCGGGATATACAAAAATCTTTTGTGTGCTATCAAACTTTACGGTAATATACTTACCGTTGACAGCAACGATCGTGCCCTTTCCAAAAGCCTTATGCAATACTTCTAAGTTTTCCAGTACCATGGCGCTCCTCCGGTGTTTTATTGTTCCGTGAAACGATTGCTTTTATCCATATTTTATTAAATAATCAACAAAAGGTTCACTCTATAAGCGGCGACTATTATAGCAGATAATTGTGTCCAAAGTATGAACAAAAGTAATGTTTTTTATTTTTTTCAAAAAAGGTTGTAATTTGTTAATAAACCAAGCCGTTTTTATGTGTTTATTTAGCATCCAGGGACTGAGGGCGTCTCTCTCTCATATGCTTATGATAGATCGCCTCGGTTGCAAAAGCAAGCTTGGTAACCACATTCTCGGCATTGTGGAAATAGCAGTAGAAGGAGTCGTTCTCGGTAGAGATGTCAATATTATCTGCACGTCTGATACGGTACCAATCGTATTCAATATGAAGGCTATTGGTCTGTAAGGGATGACGGTGGATGCGGTAGGGCGCGCCGTTATAATATCCCTCAAGAACAAAGCCCTCCTCAATATCGTGGGTGAGATGTGCTTTGCCAAGATCAATAAAGCTATAGCACCTGGGCATAGAATATACATCCACATCATCCGAGAAGGAATATGTGCCGCTCTCCACCTGCTCGGTAACCTGTGCTCTCTCCCACTCAAACCAATCGGGTACGTGGACAAACTCGGTCTCGCCCTCGTTGGCAGAAAGTGTACCGTTCTCATTAAGAGTCCAACGCTTGCCGCACTCGGTACAGAATATCTCAGCACCCCCAGAGCTCATCTTATGCTCGGTATGACAGGCGGGACACTGGTAAAGTATTTTGTGCATTCCCTCTGCCCTATAAGGCTCCTTGATCAATATGCCGTTGTCAAGTTGATACTGATAATCATTGTATGTCAGAGCCTCACGGATCTTAATATTGATCTCATCAACCGACATTTTCTCAATATCCTCAGGTGTAAGGATCTTGGTCAGGGTGGTGTAGAGCGGAACCTTGCGCTTGCGACGGAAGTCCCAGAAGGGAGAGTGAAGATAATTACCTCTGTGTACCACCGCAACGACAGGAACCTTATTCTTCTTTACAAGCATACCGACCGACTCGGGAATATAAGATGTTGTTCCGCAGGGAGAATATCTCGCTTCGGGATACATACCAAGCACATCTCCGCGGGAGAGCACCTTGTGAATAGACTTGATAAGATGGAGATCCATAGTATACTTTCTCGTACAGATAGCACCGATCCACTCCATAAGCCAGGCGCGCTGATAATAGCCGTCTATATTTACAACATTATTCACGCGGTGAGGGAATGTGCCAAGAGCTACCAGCTCAAAGTCTATAAAGGACATATGGTTGGAGAGCATCATATAGGGAGGCTTAAGCCCATCCATATTAATACGCTCAACCTTATGCTTGGTAAACAGAGTGGCAAAGAAGGAAAGCACCCATATGAGAGCGGTAAGATATATAGGCTGTCTTATGGGATACTTTGCGGTCTTATACCGCTTTTTATTCTTATAATTTACATCAATATTATTTGTATTTTTCATATGTCACCTCACTGATCTTATACATTATACAACACAATGTTAACAAAATCAACATTATTTATTAATTTTATGTTAAAAAGCTAAAAAAATAATACTATTTGTTGAAAAAAAGGAAAAAAGGTGATAGAATAAATGCATAACAAAATAATAAGAGGCATCTTATGGACATTTTCTGGATTATTCTGATAATTTTGACAGCAATCGCGTTGCTCGTACTCATAACGGCAGCGATATGCTATAAAATCGTTTTCTATTCTCCAAGCAGAAAACCCCTTGGCGAGGGAGAATACGATCTGCCGCCCGATGATATTTATGTGCCCCACTATCCTAAGATGAGAGATTGGACTGATAAGGCGCGGGCGCTCCCCTATAAAAAGGTGGAGATCAAGACCTTTGACGGTCTGACCCTGCGCGGAAGGTACTATGAAAAGAGCCCCGATACTCCTATAGAGATTATGATGCACGGCTATCACGGCAATCTTGAGAGAGACCTGAGCGGAGGCATTTTCCGTGCTCTTGATGTTGGACACAGCGTACTTACATACGATCATCGCGGCAGCGGTCTCAGTGACGGCAATACTCTGACCTTTGGAATCAACGAGAGCAAGGATTGCAGACGCTGGATTGACTTTGTAATAAACGAGATAAACAAGGATGCGAAAATCATACTCTCGGGTGTATCAATGGGCGCAGCAACCGCTATGATAACCTCGGGATATGACGATCTGCCCGAAAATATGGTTGGAATTATTGCAGATTGCGGTTACACCTCGGCTAAGGATATAATCAAGCTGGTTATCAAGGATATGAAGCTGCCGCCCGATATTCTCTACCCATTTGTCAAGCTGGGAGCAAGGATATTCGGCAGATTTGACCTTGAGGAGTTCTCTCCGCTTGAGCAGGTTAAAAAGTCCAAGCTACCCACAATATTCGTGCACGGAGATATAGATCAGCTCGTACCCCTGGAAATGAGTAAAATCAACTACGAGGCCTGTGGGGCTGAAGTAAAAAAGCTGCTGGTCGTTGAGGGTGCGGAGCACGGTCTCGCTTACATTTATGCCGGTGACGGATATATTGAGGAGCTGCACAAGTTCTTTGATCCCGTTTTAGAAAAGAGAAGCGAGAATAAAGCGTAAAAAAAGAGCCATCCGGCTCTTTTTTTATTTTACAGGAAGAATACTCCCTGCCCCCAACCAAGAGGCTTGCCTTCTCTGAGGCGGGCGATGTATGCTCTCTTCATACGAGTATCACCAACGAGTAGATCGGGATTTTTCTCATCTGTGTCAAACAGGCGCCATAGGTCCTCAATCTTAGGATCATCGGCGAATTCAAAAATATCAAAGCGGGACATAAAGCTATGCACATTATTGTCCTCGGGAAGAATATATCTGTTATCGGGATAGAGCATCCACGAGTGACAGATAAAGGGCGTAGGATCATCTACTTTGTCCCCAAAGAAGGACTTTGCCATTGAAAATGCCTCGTCGCAGCTATCGGGAGTCAGGTGAGTCAGGGTGCGAGGGATATGAACATTTATAGCATAGCTATCCGGGGTAAGTGTGTGCCCATCCCTCTCGTAATGTCTGCCGAATCTGTCTACCTCAAACTCCAATCTGCCAAGAGCAAAGCGCTCCAGCTTAAAGAAACGGTCAAACCAGAATGCGACAAAGGAGCCTACTATGCCCTTCACCGCCTTACATTCCCAAAGCTTGTACTTAAGGTCAAGCATAGTATTATAATAAATGCCGAGATCAATATTACTCTCTATATACAGCTCCTTAAGATGAGCCGAAAGGCAGATGAAAATAAGCAGCTCGGTGGTGTAGCGATGAATATCAAGGCGTTGAGCCACATCCTGTGCCAGAGAAATGATAAGACTAAAGTCGCAGTCCTTATCCCTCTCGTATATTTTAATCGCTTCATTCCATACCGCAAGGGTATCATCACGCCCTGCGATCCTATCATACACCGAGAGCAAAAGGTCGCTATCTGCCTCGTCATACTCAAAGGTAAGGAAAAAGTCTAATAGATAATCTCTCATATTTTTACTCCGTAAAGATGTTTTCCACAAGTATTATAGCACATCGTGTTATATTTTGCAAGAAAAAAGAGAAATCCCCGTTTTTTCGGGGATTTCCCAATGCAAGCTTATCTCAGCTTTGTTTTAATGTAGATTGATGAGTGATCTGATGAATAAACATCTCCGTGGAGATTGTATACCACGTGATACTCAGATACATCTGCGTCTCCCTTGCTGATCATAATATAGTCAATTCTACGAGGGTCCTCTGCCTGTCCCCATCCGTGGAAGGTGGGGCTGTCATCGGTTATACCGGCAATCAGCTTTGCATCATCAAACGCCTCCTTGGTTGACTGAATGGTCTCGGAATCCTCCTTTGCATTCAGATCGCCCATAAGATATGACGGAACATCCCCAAACTCGGCAATCTTGTCAAGCACGACCTTAATACCATTTATACGCGCGAGATCGCTGGTGTGATCAAGGTGGGTATTGAATACGGCAAACTCCTTGCCGCTGTCAAGCTCGCGGAGAATTACATATACGCAGATACGGTAATGCTCGCTGCCCCAATCCTTGCTCATTACCTCGGGGGTCTCCGAGAGCCAGAATGAGCCGCTCTGCACCTTCTCAAATCTGTCGGTGCGCCAGAATATCGGGCATCCCTCGGAAAGCACGAAGTCGTCACGGTATGCATTCTCTGAATCATAGCCCACCATAAACTTTTTCATATAATCGTAGTGAACAAAGGTTGCCTCCTGGAAGCCAATTATATCGGGCAAAACTCCATCAATATCATCCGAAATAAGATCTGCGCGATAGAACCAGCTCCTGGTAAACAGGTCCTCGGGGGCAATGTATCTGACGTTTGTGCTCATAATAGTCATAGTACCATCGGATGTCGGGGTGGCGGGGGCAATTACTCTGCTGCTCATAAGATAAGGCGGAAGATAAAAGAAGAAAATAACAAGAACAACAAGCAATACTACCGCAAGTACTTTAAGAAAGGTCTTCATAGCGCTACTCCTTTATCGTGATATTTTAATTATATCAGTTTTTTTATCATAAAGCAAGGTTTTTATAAAACATATTTACAAATTGCTTGAAAAGTGGTAGAATATAGATAAAAACTCGGAGGTTCTTATATGAGTTCGTTGAATGAGCGCGCACAGTTAGTGTATAATACTCTTAAGGAAAGTCTTGATGAATCCGGATGGTCCTACACGCCTAATGATGAAAATCTGTTTGTAGAGACGGGTGCAAAGGGTGACTATATGTCAATTCCCCTTTATGTTATTGTCAAGAAGAATGAGCAGCTTGTTGAGGTTCTTTCTCAGCTGCCCTATGTTTTCTCAAGTGACAGACTGGTTGAAGGTGCTTTGGCTATTTGTGAAACCAACGAACATTTGAACTACGGTTGCTTTGAGTATTCAATCTTTACGGGCGAGATCGCATACAGAGTCGCCTCCAGCTTTTTTGAAGGAATAATTACTCGCGATGTTATCAGGCATATGATACAGATAGCCTGTTATACCGTTGATGAGATCAATGCTAAGCTCCACCCTCTTGCTACCGGGAAAATTACTCTGAAGGAGTATGTTGACAAATAGTTACAGAACCGCAAATCTCGGCAACGAAAGATCTTGCTGCAAAAACGAGAGTTAATGCATTAATTTGCGCCTTTGCTGTAGTGATAGGACTCTGCCTTGTGGCAAAGATTATGCCAAGCAGCAACGATTGTGGACATCCTGCCTGCAAGGAGTATGGGCCATTCCCTTGTTATGGAAAGAATAACACTTGTCCAAACTATACATATTGTGCCAATGATCTCTATTGCGATGAATGTGATTAAGATATATAACGAAAGCGAGCCGATATCGGCTCGCTTTTGCTTTGCGTACACATAGAGATGATGGGATTTACGGACGAGCAATGCTCGCCCCTACAGGGTGCGCCTCGTTCTGTGAGGCAAATAAAAAATGCCACGGTATTCGTGGCATTTTTTGTTATATATTTTGCAGTTTTGAGGGAGCAGATTTTGTGGGATAAGCGTCGTTCTTACGACCGAAGCAATAGTGACCTATTGCGAGCTTGTCGGAAAACGGCGGTTAGCACCGAAATATGCCCATCAAAAATTACTTGCAAGCCTCTTCAATTGCTACCGCTACAGCAACAGTCATACCAACCATGGGGTTGTTACCTGCTCCGATGAGACCCATCATCTCTACGTGAGCGGGCACGGAGGAGGAGCCTGCGAACTGCGCGTCGCCGTGCATACGGCCCATAGTATCGGTCATACCGTAGGAAGCAGGACCTGCAGCCATATTATCGGGGTGGAGAGTTCTACCTGTACCGCCGCCGGAAGCTACGGAGAAGTAGCTCTTGCCGTTCTCGTTACACCACTTCTTGTAGGTGCCTGCAACGGGATGCTGGAAACGGGTGGGGTTGGTGGAGTTACCGGTAATGGAAACGCCAACATTCTCAAGTCTCATAATAGCAACGCCCTCGGGAACGGAGTCAGAGCCGTAGCACTTAACCTTTGCTCTGTCACCGGTGGAGTATGCGGTCTCAGAGACAACCTTAACCTCCTCGGTGTAGGGGTCAAACTCGGTCTGTACATAGGTGAAGCCGTTGATACGGGAGATGATCATAGCGGCATCCTTGCCAAGACCGTTGAGGATAACGCGGAGGGGGTTAGTTCTAACCTTGTTAGCGTTAAGAGCGATCTTGATCGCACCTTCAGCAGCCGCGAAGGACTCGTGACCTGCGAGGAAGCAGAAGCACTCTGTGCTCTCGGAGAGAAGCATAGAGCCGAGGTTACCGTGGCCGAGACCAACCTTACGGTTCTCTGCTACGGAGCCGGGGATACAGAAGGACTGGAGACCGATACCGATAGCGGCAGCGGCGTCAGCAGCCTTGGTGCAGCCCTTCTTGATTGCGATAGCTGCGCCAACGGTGTATGCCCACTTTGCATTCTCAAATGCGATAGGCTGAGTTTCTTCAACTATCTTATAGGGATCAATGCCCTTTGCATCGCATATAGCCTTACACTCGTCAATAGAGGAAATGCCATATTCTTTAAGTACAGCGAGAATCTTCGCCTCGCGTCTTTCATAACCTTCAAAATGTGCCATTGTATTTCCTCCTTAATTACTCTTTACGAGGGTCAATGTACTTAACGGCGTCAGCAAATCTGCCGTATGTACCCTTAGACTTCTCATATGCTTCGTTGGGCTCCATACCCTTCTTAATGAAGTCGGTCATCTTGCCGAGAGAAACGAACTCGTAGCCGATAACCTGATTGTCAGCATCAAGAGCCATTCTGGTGCAGTAGCCCTCGGTCATCTCAAGGTAACGAACACCCTTTGCCTTAGTACCGTACATAGTACCAACCATGGATCTCTCACCCTTACCAAGGTCTTCCATACCTGCACCGATAACAAGACCGCCCTCAGAGAAAGCAGACTGGGAACGACCGTATACGATCTGAAGGAAGAGCTCACGCATTGCGGTGTTGATAGCGTCGCAAACAAGGTCGGTGTTAAGAGCCTCAAGAAGAGTCTTACCGGGAAGGATCTCTGCCGCCATAGCTGCAGAGTGGGTCATACCGGAGCATCCGATGGTCTCAACGAGAGCCTCCTGGATGATACCGCCCTTAACGTTAAGGGAAAGCTTG
>JAZSIK010000034.1:0-32097 GCA_045533775.1 Eubacteriales bacterium | reverse complement strand
GTCAACCAGCTCCTCCATTGACGAGCTGTGATATAGTGGAGGCGGATAACCCCTGTTCACAATATCTGCAACCCGATCGCGCTCGGCAGACTTGGTCTCAAAGCTGCCCTTGTCAAGAAAGTACTCAAAAATATCATCGTTACGGAGCGTTCCCACATACTTACCCTCGCCGTCAAGAACGGGAATAGCAACGTATCTGTGGAATCGCATTTTCTCAAGCGCCTGTCTCACGGTGTGATCAAGTGTCACATATTCAACCAGGCTCTTGGGTACTAAATAGCGCATTATATTCATTTTTCACCCCACCGCATTCCGATCATCGCTGCGCCAATGGCGGTGGCAAATCTTGATCTCTCGGGGATCACGAAATTAAGTCCGCGCCCGATCTCAAGCTGACCGAACTCCTCAAACTTGCGTCTGCAGTGAGCCAGTCGGGTGATATTGCCGGTGAGGATTATATCCTTAACTCCGACCGAGCGGGCGGCAAAGACCGAAACCATGCCGACCGTCTCAAACACCAGGTTCATAATACCGAGTGCTATGTCATTTTTGCTTGCCAGATCAGACAGCTTGCCGAAGTTGGCAGCCGTAAGATCGCCCTCAAGCTGTGTCATTGAGTCCGATTCCGTCATATCCTTAATACGCAGGTCAATGTTATCAAGGCTACCCGACTCGGCGTATTTTTCTATATGACTCATTGTCTCGGCGTTGAGAAGCAGCTTTGACAGCCCCACCAGGGTACCGCCGCCGACTCCCGTACCGCCCATATATTTCATAGTCCCGTCGGCTCTCGCGTGGACTATGGCTGTACCGGTGCCCATACTGACCACTATCGCCTCGGAGATGCCCGAGAGATATGTACCGCCGCGACCAATACTGTCAAACTCGCTGGCGCGTTGGCACTTCAGGCCGTACAGACTGTTTTTTACGTGGGAGGCTCCCACGCCCGTCATTATGATCTTGGAGATATCCGAGATCGCAAGGTTGTTCTCATCGGTAAACTTGCCGAATGCACCGTAGGTTGCGGTGACGGGATCGTTGGCCTTGATGATCTGAGGCTCAATAAGCTCCCACTCCTTGCCCTTTGCCGAAAATCCAACAATCTTAGTGCTGCTGCCGCCAATATCAATTCCGATAACAACGCTCATGGGATATCCGACCTTTCTGCATCCGCAAGGACAACCGTATTTGTGCAGGCAAGATGCCTGCGAGTTACTTACACGCCCGCTAAATTCTTCTGCGCCCGCGTCCCCCTCACGTGCGACAAAAACAAGTATTACGCGTATAAATATATTATTACGGAGTTATTATAGCACAGTCGGACAGCTTTTGCAAGCATATTTTAATATTTTTTTACTTTTTTGAAAAACTTTGGTGATTATGCCTAAAAAGATTGTCCTTTCTCGGTAAAAAGGACGAAAATGCACTTTACAACAAAATCACAACGTGATATAATATTGACAAAAGCTCACGAAATAAATCAACCGAAAAGGAGACTTGTATGAAGGTTTTACTTATAAACGGCAGTCCCCACAAAAACGGCACTACAAATGCGGCCCTCACCGAGCTTGCCGGAGTGCTTTGCGCCGAGGGAGTGGAGACCGAGATGATCAGCATAGGTCATCTGGCAATCAGAGGATGTATGGGCTGCTCCGCCTGTGCGAAGCTGGGAAAATGCGTCTATGACGACGAGGTGAACAAAATAGCCGAGAAGCTTGCGGAGGCAGACGGACTTGTGATAGGCTCCCCCGTTCATTACGCCTCTCCGACGGGTGCTGTCATTTCCTTGCTTGACCGTCTGTTTTACAGCGCTCGGTTTGACAAGCGGGATAAGGTTGGTGCCGCGGTAGTCTGCGCCAGGAGAGGAGGCTGCACCGCCGCCTTTGATGTGCTGAACAAGTACTTCAGCATATCGGGTATGCCCATCGCCACGTCAACATATTGGAACCAGGTACACGGAGGCTCTGCCGAGGATGCCCCTCTTGACGAGGAGGGTATGCAGACTATGAGAAATCTTGCCCGTAATATGCTCTTCCTTATGCGCTCGGTAGCGCTGGGAAAGGAAAATCTCGGCCTGCCCGAGTGTGAGAGAGGCGCAAGAACTAACTTTATCAGAAAATAAGCCGAAAAATCGGATTGTTAATTTGTAAACTGTTGTTTACGAAAACACCATAAAAAACACCGAAAAATCAAGGTTTTTCAAGGGAAAACGGAAAAATCGCTCCATTTTTCAAAGGCTCGGCAAAAAGAGGCTGAATTGTTTGATTTTTTTCGCTTTTCGTTTTTTCTACCATATTATTATAATCGCGTGCGCACGTGTGCGTGTTAAAAAAGAAAAAGGGCGGTCGGGAGTACTATTCTTCCCGACCGCCCTGCTATAATGTAAACTTTTGTTTGCAAACATTTGTTTACATCAATTTTTGAGCGTTTTTTGGCTTATTTCTTATAATTTGACAGGCTTTGACAGCCCTTTTATACCGAATAGAGTATCATTCCGAGAGCGGCAGAGATAAGTATCACTATAATAGGTGACATTTTCTTCTTAGTAAGCCTTTTATACACCAGAGAGCAGACGGCTACGGCGGCAAAGATCGCTATACCGCGGATATCGGGTGAGAGAGTAAGGCTTAGGGATGACAGACCGAGGAGAGTGCTGAGCGCCAGGGTGATTGCAGTACCGAGGATCAGCGCTACAACACAGGGACGGACACCGCGCAGGGCGGCTTCAACAGGCTCAAGCTTCATAAAGTCCTTCATCAGCGCGCTGATAAGCAGAATGATAATGAAGGAGGGCAGCACGACGCCCAGAGTGGCGAGGGCAGATCCGAGTATGCCTGCCTGGGTTGATCCCACAAAGGTTGCCATATTCACGGCTATGGGGCCGGGGGTTGACTCCGCCACAGCTATCATATTGAGCAGCTCTGCCTCTGTGAGCCAGCCGTGTGCCAGCACCTGCTCTCTTACGAGAGAGATCATAGCGTATCCGCCGCCAAAGGTGAACAGACCGATCTGGAAAAAGGTTATAAACAATTCAAAGAGGATCATTTCCTGCCCCCCTCTCTCTTAGCTCGCATTTTGCCGATGCCCCATACGGTAAGACCGACCGCCGCCGAGATAAGAATGAAGAATATGGCAGAGAAATTGACCGCCAGAAGCGAGAACACCACCATCAGCACCAGAACGGTACAAAGGATAGCAACAGACATAGCGTTCTTCTTAAGCACCCTCAGCATCTTGATGCCTGCGGAAAGGATCAGATAAACCACACCCGCCTGTATACCGCGGAAGGCAAAGCCCACCAGCTCAAAGGTGAGGAAGGCGTCAAGGAAGAGCGAGATTATGTAGATGATAATAAAGGAAGGGAGCACGACGCCCAGGGTTGCCGCCGCGGAGCCCAGCACGCCCGCACGCCCATAGCCAATGTAGGTGGCGGAGTTGATGGCGATGGGGCCGGGGGTTGACTCGGCGAGAGCTACCATATTAAGAAACTCGTCCTTATCCATCCATTTTTTCTTTGAAACAAACTCATTCTCCAGCAATGCGATCATAGCGTATCCGCCGCCAAAGGTGAACGCACCGATCTTAAACATTGTGAGAAATAAATTAAGAATATCCTTGGTTTTCTTCATTTTCTCATTTCCTAAAGATTTTTATACCTTATTGTATCACAATAAAATCATTTTGGCAAGGGGATTTTATTAGAAAGAAAAAAGACCATCAAATGATGGTCTTTTTTCTTTGGCAGCGGAATAGGGATTCGAACCCCAACATACAGAGTCAGAGTCTGCTGTGCTACCTTTACACAATTCCGCTATTGTTTTTACGCTCGTCTATTTTAGCACAAAGAAATCGGTTTGTCAAGTACTTTTTCCACTTTTTTATTAAAAATATCCGTTTTGTTGACTATAAGCAAGTTTTCACTTGATTTTTCCCGAAAATTATGTTAAACTATATAAAAAAGCAAGGAGGGTGCGGGATGAATCTACAGGAATCGGGGCAGATGTACCTTGAAACAATACTAATACTCTCTCGCGAGAGGGCGCACGTCAGATCTATTGACGTATGCGAGCATATGGGATTTTCCAAGCCCAGCGTTAGCCGCGCGGTCGGTCTGCTGAAATCGGGCGGATACATCCTGGTGGACAAGGACGGCTATATCACCCTTACCGAGTCGGGCAAGGACGTGGCACAGAAGATTTACGACCGTCACAAAGTGCTGACCGAGTTTCTCACCTCTCTCGGCGTGAACGAGGAGGTTGCCGCGGCAGATGCTTGCAAGATTGAGCATCACATCAGCGACGAGTCGCTTGACGCCATAAAGCGCGCACTTAAAAATTGAATATTTTTGGTATAAAAACGGCTATTTTGTAAGCTTAGGTTTGCATTTTAGCCGTTTTTTGTCAATTTTTCGGCATATCTAAAAACCAAGAACAATGGATATCCGTATAAAAAGCCAAAATAAGTGTCCTGCCCGGAAGAATACTCCTTCGTCATTTTTCTCAAAAATATATACATTTTTATCCAAAATTACTTTACAAACCGACATATATTTGCTATAATTATTAGGTTAAATTAATTCTTTTTCACTGAGGAGGAGATTTTACTATGAGTCGTATGATAGGCACCGTATCCCGTGGCGTAAGAGCCCCCATAATCAGAAGCGGTGACAACCTTGCTGAGATCGTGACCGCATCCGTGCTTGAGGCGGCACAGAGCGAGGGCTACGAAATAAGAAACAGAGATATAATCGCTATGACCGAGGCTATCGTGGCGCGCGCCCAGGGCAACTATGCCAGCGTTGACGATATAGCGGCAGACGTGAGGGCGAAGTTCGGCGGTGAGACCGTCGGTGTTATTTTCCCCATTCTGAGCCGCAACCGCTTTGCCATCTGCCTTAAGGGTATCGCAAGAGGCGCGAAAAAGGTAGTGGTTATGCTGTCCTACCCCTCCGACGAGGTGGGCAATCACCTTGTTTCGCTTGACAAGCTTGACGAGTGCGGCGTTGATCCCTATCGCGACGTGCTTGATACCAAGAGATACAGAGAGCTTTTCGGCTATGAGAAGCACCGCTTCACCGGTGTGGACTATGTGGAATACTACGAGCAGCTTATTCGCGGCGAGGGTGCCGAGTGCGAGATCATCTTTGCCAACAACCCCCGCGCTATTCTTGACTATACCGACAACGTGCTGAGCTGCGACATTCACACACGCGCACGCACAAAGCGTATACTTAAGGCAGCAGGCGCCAAGACCGTATACGGAATGGATGAGATTCTCACCGCCCCGGTCAACGGCTCGGGCTACAACGAGAATTACGGTCTGCTTGGCTCCAACAAGGCGACCGAGGAGCAGGTAAAGCTCTTCCCCCGCGACTGTCAGACCCTCGTTGAGGACATCCAGGACAGAGTGCTGAAGGCTACCGGCAAGCTGGTAGAGGTTATGGTTTACGGTGACGGTGCCTTCAAGGATCCCGTAGGCAAGATCTGGGAGCTGGCTGACCCGGTTGTATCCCCCGCATATACCGCAGGACTTGAGGGTACTCCCAACGAGCTGAAGCTGAAGTATCTGGCAGATAATGACTTTGCCGCCCTCTCGGGCGAGGCTCTGCGCGAGGCTATCAAGGCGGAGATCGTTAAGAAGGACGCAAACCTGGTGGGAAATATGGCATCCGAGGGTACAACGCCCCGCCGTCTTACCGACCTTATCGGCTCGCTCTGTGACCTGACAAGCGGCTCGGGCGACAAGGGTACGCCCATCGTGCATATCCAGGGCTACTTTGACAACTACACCACAGAATAATTTTTAGGATAAAAAAAGACCGACGGCGAGTCGGTCTTTTTTTATTTTTTGTACATCTCGTTTTCGTCCAGTTCAATTTCACCGTGATCTGCCTCGTATTCCTCAACACAGCTCTGTGCCAAAAACTCCAGCTGTGCATTGAGAGAACGCTTGTTTTTCTTCGCTATCTGCGAGATTTTGTATAAAAGCTCGGGCTCAAATCTGATGCCTGTCTGTATTTTATTAGTAGCCACGATAACACCTCACTAACATAGTAATAACATTATACTCGTTTGCGCCTTGACTTTATACACACATAGTGTTATCATGTTGTTATCATTTACAAGGAGTTTTCGGTATGATTATATCTTTTTTTCGGCCAGTTCAATTTCACCGTGATCTGCCTCGTATTCCTCAACACAGCTCTGTGCAAAAACTCCGGCTGCGCGTTGAGAAAGCTCTTTTTTTTTTGCTTTTTTGCCTTTCCCTGTCCCTTTTCTCGTTGCTTATGCCGTATTTTGCTTATTTATGCTTCTTTTGGGTATATATATTCAGGCTATGTTTTGCCGCCTTTTAACTTGACAAAACGAAATTATTAGAATATAATATATTTTGTAGAAATATTGCCCGCGCGTGCGTGTGACGCGGGCGAGCTAAAAGCAAAAGAACATTATTAGCACGGAGGTAATCCGAATGAATATAATTATCGTAGGCTGCGGAAAGGTCGGCTCAACCCTTGCCGCTCAGCTGAACGCCGAGGGAAACAACGTCACTATCATTGACCAAGATCCCGTAAAGGTAAAGACTCTCGCCAACAAGCTGGATATTATGGGTGTAATAGGCAACGGTGCCTCCCGCTCTACCCAGAAGGATGCGGGGATAGATAACACCGACCTGTTGGTTGCGGTAACGGGCAACGACGAGCTTAACCTCTTGTCCTGCCTTGTGGCAAAGAAGTCGGCAAACTGCCGTACCATTGCCCGCCTTAAGAACCCCGAATACAATATTGACGCCCCCTATTTCAAGAACGAGCTTGGTCTGGCTATGGTAATAAATCCCGAGCTGGCGGCGGCGAAGGAGATCGCAAGAATACTGAACTTCCCCTCTGCTATCAAGATTGAGACCTTTGCAAAGGGACGCGTTGAGCTGCTCACCTTTAAGCTGCCCGAAGATAGCCGTCTTGTAGGTATGAAGGTCAAGGACGTGGCGACAAAGCTCCGCTCCTCCGTCACCTTCTGCACCATAGAGCGAGGCAACGAGATCTTCATTGCAAACGGTAACTTTATCTTCTGCGAGCGAGATGTTATCTCAATAATCGCCTCTCCCCAGAGCGCAAAGGCATTCTTTAAGAAGATAGGCTACAGTCTGCAGCCCATCAAAAACGCCCTTATCGTAGGCGGCGGCCCCATTACATATTACCTCTGCGACCTGATCAGCGACTCGGGCATATCCTGTACTGTTGTGGAAAAGGATCTGGGACGCTGCACCGAGCTGGCAAACGAGTTTGAGCGCGTGACCGTGATCAACGCGGATCCCACCGACGAGGACACTCTGCGCGAGGAGGGCATTGCGAGCTCCGACTCCTTTGTCTCCCTGACCGGTTTTGACGAGGAGAATATCCTGCTCTCGCTGTTCGCCAAGAGGAGCGGCAGCCGTAAGATCATTACCAAGATCAACAGAATTGACTTTGACGATATTACCAGCCAGCTGGATCTGGACTCTATCGTATATCCCAAGAACATCACCGCCAACATCATCGTCAGCTATGTAAGAGCTATGAACAAGACCGCAGACTCTAACATTGAGACGGTATACAGCCTCTTTAAGGGCAGGGTTGAGGCGGCGGAGTTCACCGTAAGCGAGGGATCGCCCATTGTAGGCAAGCCTCTTATGGAGCTGTCGCTGAAGCCCGATGTGCTTATCGCCACCATTCAGCGCGGCAGATCGCAGATCACCCCCAGAGGTCAGGACGTTATTGAGCCCGGCGACTCTGTGGTAATCGTCACCAAGGGTCTTACGCTTAACAGGATCACAGACATACTGAACAAATAAGGAGCCCACTATGAACTATCGTATGATAAAATATACGCTGGGCTGGCTTATGATGTTTGAGGCGGGATTTTTCCTGGTGCCTATGATCACCGCCGTCGTTTACGGCGAGTGGCAGTCGTTGGTCTCCTTTGCAATAACCGCCCTTGTCTGCCTCGGCATAGGCACTCTCTGCGTATATAAAAAGCCTGAAAAGACAGGCATCTTTGCCCGTGAGGGATTTGTTATCGTATCGCTGAGCTGGATCTTACTCTCCATCTTCGGCGCAATTCCCTTTATGCTCTCGGGCGTGACCACAAACTATTTTGACGCTCTCTTTGAGACCGCGAGCGGTTTTACCACCACAGGCTCATCCATCTTCCGAGAGGTTGAGAGTCTGCCCCGCGCCATTCTTATGTGGCGTAGCTTTATGCACTGGGTCGGCGGTATGGGAGTGTTGGTATTTATTATGGTATTCCTGCCCCTTGGCGGCGGACAGAACATGCACATTATGCGCGCGGAGTCCACGGGTGCAGATGTATCAAAGCTGGTGCCCAAGGTTAAGCACACGGCTGTTATCCTCTACTCCATCTATCTCGGAATGACCGTTATGCTCTTCGTTATTCTGATGATTGCGGGTATGAAGCCCTTTGACGCTATTAACACCGCCTTTGCAACTGCGGGTACGGGTGGCTTTGGCATCAGAAATGACAGCCTTGCCTCCTTCAATGCGCTTCAGCAGGTTATCGTCATTGTAGGCATGCTGGCATTCTCCATCAACTTCAACGCCTACTATCTTATTCTCAGACTCAAGTTCCGCGACGCCTTCAATGCGGAGGTGCGCGCCTTTCTCATCATCGTTGCCGTGGCTATCGGCTTTATCACCCTCAATATCTATCAGAACTATGAGAGCATATGGGTAGCGCTGCGTCACGCGGCGTTCTCGGTTTCCTCGCTGATCTCCACCACCGGCTTTGGTACAGAGGACTTTAACCTCTGGCCCACTCTCTCAAAGATCGTGCTGGTGATGATAATGTTCATCGGTGGATGCGCGGGCAGTACCGCAGGCGGTCTGAAGGTGTCCAGATGGCTGATCGCCATAAAGGGCTTTATCCGTGAGATGTTTACCCTCATCCATCCGAGACAGGTGAAGAAGATCACCCTTGACGGCCGTCCGGTTGACAGGGAGGTTATCAAGTCGGTAAGCTCTTATATCGTATGCTTTATACTTCTTTTCGTCGTTTCCCTGCTGGTCATTTCGCTTGACGGACGGGATCTTGTGACCACGTTTACTGCGGTAGCGACCACCATCAACAACGTAGGACCGGGTCTTGGCGAGGTTGGCCCCACGAGCAACTTTGCAGATTTTTCCAACCTGTCTAAGCTGATGCTGACCTTCAATATGATCGCGGGCAGACTTGAGCTGTTCCCGATGCTTGTGCTGCTCAGCCCTGCCACCTGGAAGAAGGCGTAAAGCAATTCTCAAAAAAATATATTCTGAAATACTACTATGAAAAAACGAACTTCCTATCTATTGTTTCTCGTAGCGACGGTAATATGGGGCTTTGCCTTTGTGGCGCAAAAGGACGCCTCGGTTATCCCCGTATTTGCCGTAGGTGCCTGGCGCAGCCTGTTTGCCACCCTGTTTCTTGTAGCAATAATCCCCCTGACCGACAAACTGACTAAAAATGATAGAAAGCTCATAAATAATGGCAAGCTTGATTTTACCCCCGCCGAGATAAAGGGCGGTGTGATACTTGGCGTGATCATTACGGTTGCGACCGCCTTTCAGCAGTATGGCATCGGGCAGACCGAGGCAAGCAAGGCGGCGTTTATCACCGCGCTGTATGTGGTTATCGTGCCGATTATCGCGGCTATATTCGGCAAGAAGCCGGGCGTTACCTCTATAATCAGTATTCCTATTGCCGTGGTGGGCTTTTACCTGATGTGTATCCGGGGCAACGAGTCCTTTGCCGTGGCAGATCTTCTGGTGCTGGTCTGCGCTATCATTTTTGCGGTTCATATCATCTGTGTTGACCGCCTGTCGGTAGACTGTGACGGTGTGCGTATGTCCTGTATACAGTTTGCCACCTCACTTTTGCTGAATGGCGTTTCCTCGCTCATCATCGGTGAGACATATACTGCGCCCGACCTTGTGGGCGCACTGCCCTCCCTGCTCTTCCTCGGTGTTCTCTCCAGCGGTATTGCCTATACCCTGCAGATCGTGGGACAGAAGGAGGCTGATCCCACCGTTTCCTCTATGATTCTGTCGCTGGAATCGGTGTTTGGCGTTGTGGGCGCTGCGATCTTCCTCGGTGAGATAATGAGTCCGCGCGAGTATATCGGCTGCGGGGTCGTGTTCCTCGCGGTATTTCTGTCATCGGTTGAGCCCGAGACCGTAAAGGGCGTGCTAATGAGGTTTAAGAAGAAAAAATGAGCAATTTATTTGAAAAAAGACTGAGCCGCGAGGAGATCTTTCGCGGCGTGGCGCTCCACGTGGTGCGCGATAGAATAGAGCTGCCCGACGGCAGCGAGAGCGTGCGTGAGATCAGCCTGCACAACGGCGCGGCGGCGGTTATCCCCATTCTCCCTGACGGACGGGTGATTATGGAGAGGCAGTTCCGCTACGCCCACGGCAGAGTTATGCTGGAGATCCCCGCAGGCAAGCTGGATACCCCCGACGAGCCACCCCTTGAGGGAGCAAAGCGCGAGCTGCTTGAGGAGACCGGCACGACGGCTGAGCGATACACCTACCTGGGCTCTGTCGCTCCCTCCCCCGCTCTGATAAACGAGGTTATCCACATCTATATGGCAGAGGGACTGACCTTTGGCGAGAGCCGTCTTGACGAGGGCGAGTTTCTTGAGGTTGAGTATTTCACCCTTGACAAACTATACGAGATGGTAATGTCGGGCGAGATCACCGATGCCAAGACTCAGATAGCCATTCTCAAGGCAAGAGAAATCCTGAAAAACAGATAAAAGCAGAGCTAAACGCTCTGCTTTTTTTATAGATTATTGACTTATAGGATAAACCTTGCTTATTCTTTTATAAGTTTTAACATAATTTCCTTCTTCGTTTCTGATAATGCTAATGGGCTCATATACACCATAAAAATAATATTTTCCACTTCTTTTTTTCGCAAAAACAATACGCCTTGTATTATCCGATGACATCTCTGTTTTGTACGAGCCGCTTTCGGGCAACCATTCTTCCAAAAGAAGATCTCCCTCAAATCTGTTAAGCCATCTGCCGTTGGTATCTTCATCATCAATAAAATTAGAATGAGCAACAAACCACGGACTATACCCCTCGGGGGTAGCAGAACGGGCGTAAAGCAGCATTTTGGGACCAAACCTGTACGACTGCGACAAATCCCAATTGTATCTTTTCCCAAAAACAATGAACGCATCCTTCGCTACCGTGCCGCACTCATAACCGAACTCAAGCTCTAAAACTGTTGTCATAGTTGTCCACCCCTTGTAATAATTTGTATATTAAGATACGAAACATTATTACAAAAACACTTTTTGTTTGAAGAAATTATATTTCCGTTATACTTTCTTTGCGGTAGAGGGGGTAGGTTACGATAAGCTTGCCGTCGCGGAGAGGGTCTGTGAGGGTCAGGCGGCTGACTGAACGGCTGGTGGAGGTGGTCAGATAGTAGGCGGGCCGCTCCATATCCATTACCACCCGATAGCGTGTATAGACCGCCTCTCCCTCGTCGGAGAGAACGGCGCCGCGGGGGATTGACACCGCAGAAAGCACATCCATAGCCAGACCCACACCGCCCATAGTACAGTCGGTATCTGTTGCCGCGTTGCCCTCCTTTTTGCACTCCCCGTCTGCCACGCGGTCAAAGCAGCTGCTGCGCAGAAATGCCGCCCGCAGAAATCTTGACGAGCTGGAGTAGTCGCCGGGCAGACCGACGGCGCCGAGACCGCGGCAATATAGCTGTGGCGTGGGATTTTTCCGCGAGAGGCCCACAATGTCGGCCATTCTGCTCATATGGTAGTCAAGGGGCGGCGAGTTCGTAAGGGTGCCGCAGGGGTTGTCGCAGATAATGCATCCACGCTCGGTGGGCTCAATCACGATCGCGCCTGTGGCGTCGGCGATCATCCAATGGAGAGGGCTCTCGGGCAGGCTGCCGTCACCACCCCGTATCACCAGGTGGGAGATCATTTCCCGAGCCTCCGCCACGCTCCGACAGTAGCCAAGCACAAGGCTGTTCAGATGCGATGACCACACCCCCTGCCCCGCAGAATCGGAGTAACGGGCAAAGTGGGGAAAGTTCAGCGCCGCCGAGCAGAGCCCCCACTCGTTTATGCCGTCAAAATAGAGGGGCGTGTCCCCGTTTTTTACACCGATACCCAGTATGCCGTATCTGTTCTTGCTCTCGCCGAGACGAATGCTCTCTCTCGGTGAAATGATCAGCTGCTCACCGAAGCTGCGCTCAAAGTCAAATGTCCGCCCAAAAAATCTCTCGTTAAATCTTATTGCCGTACACATTTTCACACTTCCTTTTTTCTCATATTTTTGGCAGAAAAGTCATAATTTATTCGGTCGGGGTCTTGCCATTTCGGAGGATTTATGGTAAAATATATAAAAAGCATTTTTGAGAGGGGAAGACAATTTGAAAAACAAAAAGATCGGTCTCTTTGAGGCCATAAGCGATGTATTGCGCCGTCTGTCAATTACCTTCAATATGACGGTCTACTCTATCTATCTCGTGTATCTGATCATCTCTATATTCGCCGACATCGGCGTAAAGTGGCTCAACATTGTTTTGGCAATAATGACCGCCGCTTTTATGGTCGTATATATCGTTCTCAGGCTCTCCTCAGAGAAGCGTGCGGGCGAGATCAAGAAGGCAAAAAGGTATTACAAGCGTTTTAAGATGATAGCACGCGCCGTCAGCTCGCTGACCGCCGTTTACGCCCTGATAGTTGCCTTTGACACCTCCTCCCCCCTGGCACCCATAGTCCTTATAGCCTCGCTGCTTGGCGCGGTGTTCGTCGTGCTGAGGCTGATATGCGAGCTCATTACCCACCTTATCGGCAAAGCGCTGAAAAAGGCGGGAGCTAAGATCTCCGACCGTATGAGAAGCAAGAAGGGGGAGATTGACGTGGTTGAGCCCCCGCGCGAGCTGAAAAGCAGGGGGAAGAAAAAGGCTCGTCACAAGCAGGAGACAAACCTCTTTGACGATATTGAAGAAAAGATCACTCCCGAGAGCGAGTGCCTTCTCAATGATTTTGAGGGCATTTAACCCATTTTTGTCACCTTTAGTTTACATATTAAAGGATGTTTGTCCTCGCGGACAACACTATTGCGAGAAGTACACACTATTGTGTGAAGCATACACTATTGTGCGAAGCACACATCATTAAAAAAGAGAGGACACCTCGGAGCTTGCCGATTTGTTCTCTCTTTTTTTATTCATTTCATATTCAAGCTTGTCCATCAGAGCAAGGGTGAAAACAACTTGATAAAGATCTTAACTATGCGCTCGGTGGGGGTGAGCCTTGCCCGTTTTTCATCCACCTCTGCCGACTGCTCAACGGTAGTGAGGAAATCCTCCTTCACCGCGCTGATAGTGGGGGTATTGTACATCCAGACCGCATCCTCAAAGTGATGCGCCAAGCTGCGATAGTCAAAGTTTATGGTGCCGACGACGGCATACTCGTCATCACAGACCACATTCTTTGAGTGGATAATTCCGGGGAGATACTCATAGATCTTAACGCCCGCCTCCATAAGATGGGGATAATTGCTCTTGGTCACGATCTTCACCTCCTTATGATCGGGGATGCCGGGTGTGATAATACGTACATCCACACCGCGCAGAGCGGCATTACAGAACGCCTCGGTCATCTCGTAGTCAATCACAAGGTAGGGAGTGGTTACATATATGTAATTCTTCGCCTGGTTTATCATATTAAGAAAGGCGTGCTTGCCTGCGGAACGCTCATAAATAGGCACGGGTCCCGAGGCAAAGGGCAGATAATAGCCTCCGTCCGCCTCCGCGGTAGGTGAGAGAGCGGCAAAATAGCCGTCATAATTCTCGCTCACACCGACGGTAAAGCTCCAGATGGACAGAAAATGCTTCATAAGTCCGCCGACCGCGCTGCCGGTCACTCTGATGCCCCCGTCCTTCCAATAGCCGAAGCGGACTATCCTGTTCACATACTCGTCAGCCAGGTTTACACCGCCCGTATAGCCGATCTTGCCGTCAATTACGCAAATCTTACGGTGGTCGCGGTTGTTCTGAGAGGAGTCCATCCTGGTGCTGAGGCGATTGAAGGTATGGGCCTTTATTCCGTCGGCGCGCAGATTAAGCTCGTAGTAGGGCGGGAGGTTTCGCATACAGCCGAAGTCATCAAAGAGCATCCTGACCTCAACGCCCTCTGCCACCTTTTCCTTAAGTATCCTGTGGATCTCACCCCACAGATCTCCGCGGCGAACGATGAAATATTCAAGGAAGATAAAGCTCCTTGCCTCCTTGAGATCGGCGATCAGCGACTCAAAGTACTCCTCACCTGTGGGAAAATAGGTTGACGCGCTGCCCGAATAGAGCTCTGCCAGCCTGTCGGCGTTGAGAATTGCCCGAGCCTTGCCCGCCGCCACAGGATTTTCCTCTCCCATAGCCACAAGGGTGGAGTCGTCTCCCTTGTACCGACCCATTTCGTCATAGATGTTTTCAATAAGACGCACCTCCCTCTTTGACAGGCTGCGGCGGTAGAAGATGGCGTACAGCAGAGCGCCCAGCAGGGGCATCAGCATAACTACCACGATCCAGCTGACCTTGTAGTCGGGATTGGCGTCCTGGTTCACGATGACCAGCACCGTCACCACGTCAACGATAAGAGCGAGGATAAAGAATACGTAGGACACCACCGACGCGGCAAAAATGACCGCCGCCATAAGCAGCACCTCTAAAAAAACCACGATGGCGCATATAGTGTGTCTGGAAAGAGCAAATCTATTCTGCTGTTTTTTCATTTTATCCTCCTCTCTGCCCACACGGGTGGGCGAATTTTTGGGACAGAGTCCCTTATGGGCGATTTTCCTCGCCGTCTACATAATCCTCAAAGCGACCTACGCCTACCAGGTCGTCAACAGGCAGCGAGAAGATTATTGCGCCGCCCTCGGTCTTAAGGCCTGCCGCATCGCGCACAGCCTCCATGATCCTGGTCTTGTACTCCAGAGTGGTGAGGAAGAATACGCTGTCGGTCTCGTGGCTCAGAGTGGTGCCGATGCTCTGCTCGGCTCTGTCATTATTCGTGCTTTTCGTATGGAATACGGTGGCACCTGTGGCGCCTGCGGCTCTCGCCGCCTCAATAGCTATATCGGTATACTTGGTATTCACTACCGCAATTACAAGCTCATGCATGATCTCTTTCTCCTTTTTCTTCTTTGAAATGGGTGCGCGGCGGGCTGTGGGTCTGTCGGACTTATCTCCTCCCGAGAGGATAGCACCGTTTATGATGCTGGATATGCCCGAGAGCGGAACCGTAAAGGCTATGCCGCGTCCTACCAGATAGAGCTTAAGCTCGTGGCCTATGGCGGTAAGGATATTGTGCTCGGCGGGGGCGGGTATGAGCGACATTGTCAGACGCTTCTCAACCTCACCGAGACCAAAATAATTCATATATGCGTTTCTTGCAGTACCGTGGCCAACGCCGGAAAAGTGAACAGCGGTGGCACAATCGTTTATCGTGTCGGTCAGGCGGGTCTCATCCTCCTTGTTTATGATGGCGATGAGCAGCTTGACCTTGTTATTTTCCTGCGCTGGTCTTCTTGCCATTCTCTTTTTCCTCCTCTGCCAGATAATGAGTATAAACATTACTGCGGCGAACATCTCTGTCGTATTCGTAATCTATAAAGCTCTCGCTGGCAGATACGAACTTACGGACTCTGTCCTCGGTCTTGACCTTATATGCAAAGCCGCAGACCTGTATAGCTATAATAGGCGCCATTGCCACAAAGGCAACGCAGCCAAAGGCGTCTGTCATTACGTCACCGCCCAGGGTGCTGCAGGCACCCATACAGAGAGGAAGAACGAAGGCACTCATCATAGTACCGCTGGCAACTCCGCCCGAGTCAAAGGAAATACCTACAAAGATCTTCGGCACGAAGAAGCTGAGAGTCAGGGCGATAATATAGCCGGGGATAAGGAACCAGAGAATGTGGATACCGGTAATAATTCTGACAGCGGCAAGTCCGAGAGCCGCCGACACACCGATAGAAAGACCGAGACCTGTGGTCTTGCCCGAGATAGCGCCTGCGGACATAGTCTCAACCAGCTTGTTAAGCACGTATACCGAGGGCTCTGCCTTTACGATAAAGTAGCCCAGCAGCATACTGATGGGAACAAGCAGCCAGCCGCCGCCAATGGAGGCAAGGCTCTGGCCGATGGTCGTGCCGGTGGGGAGGAAGCCTACGTTTGCGCCTGTGAGGAACACCGCAAGTCCAATGAGGACATAGACTATACCCACGCCCATTCTGATTATCTGACCCTTGTTAAAGGCTCGGTTCATAAGCTGGAACAGGATGGCAAAGGCAATGATGGGAGCCAGGGCGACAAGCACGTCAAGCATATGCTCGCCAAAGCCGTGTAAAAATCTAACCACGCCATCTCTCGTATCGGTAACGGGATCGTTTACGGTGGGGATATACGTACCCTCTACCTTCATAACAATACCAAGCACCAGCACCGAGATGATGGGACCTATGGAGCAGAGTCCGGTAATACCGAAGGAGTCGTTGCGCTCGCTGCTGCTCATCTTGGACATAGACACGCCCGCACCGATAGACATAATAAAGGGTACGGTCATAGGGCCCGTGGTCACTCCACCCGAGTCAAAGGCAAGCGACAAAAAGCTCTTGTCTACGAAGAAGGCGAGAACAAATGCCACAGCATAGAAGCCTATCATAATGGCGGTGAGATTCCAGTTAAACACTATACGCATAACCGCGATGGCAAGGAAAATGCCCACGCCCACCGATACGGTCAGAATAAGTATCCAGTTGTCCATACCGTTTACCTGCTCTGCGAGAATAACCAGATCGGGCTCGGATATGGTGACGAGTATACCTATAATAAAGCTGATAAAGGCGATAAGCCATATCTTCTTGCTGCTGCCCACGGTGGATCCTATCTTGGAGCCCAGCTGCTGCATAGACATCTCTGCGCCGGCGGTAAACAGGCTCATACCGATGATAAGACAGACCACGCCCACAAGGAACAGGAACATATCTCCCGTTGATATAGGTACTAAGGTTACGCTCAGCGCCAGAACTATCAAGGCTATCGGCAGTACCGATCTGAGCGACTCAACGATTTTGTCCTTAATTAAGCTCAATTCTCTTCCTCACATTTTTTGATATTATATCACTTCGGGACAGGGGGGTCAACCGAGGTGACAAAAGGTTTACCTAAGCTTTATGATAATTTTACAATTACCCTGCCCGTTTTATGATTTATTCATATACGAAGGAGCGCGGTTATGATTTATTCATATACGGCTGATAGGCACGACTATGATTTATTCATATACGATGCGATCTTCTCGCGTATAAGCTTAAGGTTATCCATTATCTCGGCGTAAAACTCGCCCGCCGTCACACGCAGACCGCCCGAGCCCAGTATAACGAGCTGCTCCTGGTAGTCGGAGGTGACCACACGCACCGAGTGACGCTCGGCGATCTCATAGGTGGTGCGCTCAATATAGGCGTCTGCCGTCTGCTTTTCCTTGGTATACACCACGGTGACGGGGCCGATCTCCTCAATGCTGCCCTCTCCGCCCTGTCGCTTATAGGCGTCAAAGGCGATTATCACTCTGCAGCGGCGGAAGGCGGCATAGTCACACATAAGTCGCACGATCAGATCGCGCGCTCTGGCAATATCGCTCTCGGCGGCGCGGCGCAGCTCCGGTACGGCAAAGATAAAGTTGTAGCCGTCAATAATGATGTATTCCTCTCCTCGCTCGCGGAGCTTTTTCGGTCTCTCGCGGCGTTCGGGGGTAGGTGCGGCGTTCTCCCGCTTCTCGTGGACCACCCTGGGCTTTATCTTGCCGTAGGTGCTCTCAAAGATGCGCATAAGCTCCTTGTCCTCCTCTACGGTGCCGCGGTAATCCACCCTTTTCGCCACCCTGGGCGTCAGGGTCTGCTCGGCTACCTCGCGGGAGACTCCCGTAGGAGTTATATGCATCAGCTCGTCTGCCTCATTCCAGGGCACAGCATAGCCCGAGCCTCCCTTACAGAACACGCTGCCTGCGGGATTTCTCTCATCAAGCTCGGGGTTGTAGCCCCTCTCTGCCATAACCTCAGCGGTATTGTGACAGGGCTTATAGGGGCCGACGGACAGAGAGATCTTTCCCTCCCCGCGGGTGTATGCGCGCAGCTCCTTTGCATAGGAGCGCATAGTGGACACAGGACAGTTGCCCTCAAGAACTGCCACGCCCTCGTTGATCTCAGGAGGATTTGCCACCCCCTGCATAGCGGTTATATCATTCATCAGGCGACCGAGATTCTCCCTCGGCAGCTCAATGGAAAAGTCAAAGGTTGGCTCCAGCAGCACCGACTCTGCCTTCATAAGTCCCTGCCTTACGGCGCGGTAGGTAGCCTGGCGGAAGTCGCCGCCCTCGGTGTGCTTAAGATGTGCCTTGCCCGCGGTGAGAGTAATGCGCACATCGGTAAGAGGCGAGCGGGTAAGCACGCCACGATGCACCCTCTCCTCAAGGTGGGTGATAACCAGCCTCTGCCAATTAAGGCTGAGGGTGTCGGTGGGACACTCGGTGGCGGTCACGATACCGCTGCCCTCGGGCAGAGGATCAATGCGAAGATGCACCTCTGCATAGTGGCGCAGAGGCTCAAAGTGACCCGCGCCGTACACGCTGTCTGCCACGGTCTCCTTATACAGTATCTCGCCCTCGTCAAAGCTGACCGAGAGCCCGAAGCGCTCGCTGATGAGCCGCCCAAGCACCTCTGTCTGTATCTCACCCATAAGCCGAACGCGGATCTCGTGGGTGGTGGGCTCGTAGCTCATAGCCAGGCTGGGATCCTCCTCGGCAAGAGCCATAAGTCGCATATATGCCTCATAGGGATTTGCCTCCCTCGGCAGTATCATACGGTAGTCAAGAACGGGGGTCAGCGTCTGGGTCTCTGAGGGCTCAAAGCCAAGCCCCATACCGGACTTGGTAGAGGTTGGGCCGAGGATAGCGCACACGCAGCCCGCGGGGACTGTGGTGGCGGTCTTATATTTATCACCGGAGTAAAGGCGGATCTCCTCCACCTTCTCCTGCAGGATCTCTCCCGTGGGGAGAGAAATGTCAAGGGTGTCCTTGGTTCTCAGGCTGCCGCCTGTAATTTTCAGCCAGCTGAGTCGCTTGCCCTGTGGGTCGCGGCTGATCTTGTACACACGCGCACCGAAAAGGCTGTCGGAATATGCCCTTGCCAGCGTGTATTTATCAATAGCCGAGAGCAGCTCGGAACCCCCCTTCATCTTCAGCGCAGAGCCAAAGAGGACCGGGAAAATACGCCGTCTTGCAATAGCCCCGCGTATGCGGTCGGTATCCACGCGGTCGGTGGCAAAAAACTCCTCCATCATACGCTCGTCCTGGGAGGCGCAGGCCTCAAAAAACTCGGAGGAGCTGTCGTCTGTAAAATCAACGCAGCCGGAGGAGAGCGCCACCCGAAGCTCCTCCAAAAGCGCAGGACGGCGACGGTCGGAAATATCCAGCTTGTTCACAAAAATAAAAGTGGGTATACCACGGGCGGCAAGCAGATGCCAGAGTGTCTTGGTATGAGCCGAGACGCCGTCGGGCGCGCTGACCACAAGAATGGCATAGTCCTGCACCGAGAGAGCCCTCTCTGCCTCGCAGGAAAAGTCAATATGCCCGGGGGTATCAATCAGCGTGATGGTGGTATCCCCCATCTCAAGTATCGCCTGCTTTGAAAAAATGGTAATACCCCTCTCCCGCTCCAGCGAGTGGGTGTCAAGAAAGGCGTCCCTCTTATCCACTCTGCCAAGGCGCAGAAGATTGCCCGAGGAAAAGAGCAATCCCTCGGACAGAGTAGTCTTACCCGCATCAACGTGGGCAAGTATACCTACCGCAAGTCTTTTCATATGGACGCTCCTTTCCCAGAAAATAAACTGTCAAAATCAGCCGAAATTAGCCGATTTGACAACTAAACCTTACAATTTTATTATCTCGGTATACCTCGGACATAACCCGTGCCGTCATGGCAACCGATTTTTCGTTATTTATATCTACCGAGGCAGACACTCTTTTCACCCCGATGGACTCAGCCAGAGACATAAGGCATCTGAGCGCCTCGGTGGCAAGCCCCCGACCCCGATATTCGGGCAAAAGACGCACGGCACACTCACAGCCGCCCATAAGGTCAAAGTAGTATAGCACCGCCTCACCGATAAAGCGCTCCCCCTCCCGTATGGCAAGGCAGAGCGAAGTGCCGCGGTAAAACTCCCCCTCAGCGCTCTCGCGGAAGTAGGTGGGCGAGGGGTCGGGCTCGTCGGCAGAATAGTCATAGCCCCACATACCGTTGGTCTCCCTGTCGGTGCAGAGCCTGGTGTACTCGGCATCATCCGCCTCTCTTATTTCACCGAGAGAGACCGACATATTGCCGCGTGCCTCGGGTATCTCGGAGAGCAGCGCCACCTCGCTGTGCAGGGCTGCAGAAAAAAGCTCGCCCTCCGGATCATCGCAGACCGCATCCACGTGGCAAAAGCGCCCTCTGAGTGAATCCAGCTCCTCAGCGGAAATGTCATAGATCAGAAGAGCTATCTCCTCCTTTGTCGCATAGGCGACGATCTCACCGACCGCAGAGTCGGGCTCCGCCCCGTCATAGAGGGGTATGGGATAGCAGAAGCTGTATTCCTCACCGTCATAGAGCCTGATAAGCAGGCAGCCATCGGACAGGCAGAAGGCGTACTCAAGCTCGGGATTTTCCAGGGCGTAGTCAATATGCGCCTCCAGGATCTCGGCGGCGTAATCAGCGTCTGCCGCAGGGCAGCCAAGGCGAAGCTCTCGGAGTGTGTCCTCCATAGCAGGGCCGTCAAGCAGTTTATATGAAATCATTATTATTCTCCGAAGGCAGTGTCACTCGGCTCGTGCTCCAGGACAGACCTCTGACGGAAGCGAAGGGTCAGTATGCAGCTGAAATAATCTCCCTCTCTGCCGTACTTGAAGCTGTCTGCCACCAGCGAGGCAAGTCTTGAGCAGGTCTTAAGACCGATGCCGTTGCTCTCGGCGCCTCCCGTATCAAGCTTTACCTTATTCTGACACTCAAGTATCATTTTATTACCCTTTACCTCCATAGTGATAAGTATGGGGTGCTCGGGGTCGGCATATTTACGCAGATTGGAGAAGATGTTGTCCACGATTCTCATCAGATTCTGCGCGTCGGTGGCAACCACACTGCCCTCGGGCATAGCGTCGCCGTTATGTACTGTCTGAACGTCAAAGCCCATCTCACGCATAAGCACGATATGCTCGGAAAGAAGCTGGTCAAAGAGGGTGAGAGCATCATACTCCTCCATAGTGATCATACCGCCCGCATCGCCAAAGGCGAGGGAGTACTTGAACATATCCTCCGACAGCTGCTTAAGTCTCTGCGCGGTGCTCTCGGTAGCAGAAATATAGCTCTGCATAAGCTCGTCGTCGGTCTCCCGCTCCTTCATCATCTCAATGTAGCCCATAAGCACGGTGAGAGGGGTACGGATATCGTGGGAGATTGAGGTGATAAGCTCGTTGTTGGCCTCTCTCGCCTCCTGCTCGCTCTTGATGTGGTCAAGCATTCGCCTTCTCATTCGGTCAACATTCTCGGACAGACGGGTTATCTCGTCGGCACCCTTGTCCATGATCTCATAATTCATATCAATCTCTGATACGATAGTAACGTCAGACTCAAATCTTTTTATTCGCTCAATGATAGTTCTTACGTAGTTTACAAGCACCAGAAGAAAGGTAGCGACTCCCAGAACGATGCTCACAATGCCCCAGGTAGCGTAATAATCGTTTTCGGTATACTCTCTCAGAGCGACGATAATTACACCATCGGTGGAGTTTATACTGTAAAAGCCGCCTTCGGTTGCCTCGCCGATCAGCTTCTCTCTGTCTATGGTGGCGTCAATTCTTGCGCCGATATGCTCGCTGACACGGTAGTTATCGCCCGGCGCCTCGGGCAGAGGAGTATACACTGCGGGCACCGCGTCCGACTGGTGATATACCAGCATAAAGACGTAAGGATTCTGTCTTATCCACTCGGAGATCCTGTCCTCTCCCTCCTCTGTCTTGGGGGATGTGAGATATTCCTCCAGGCTTGCCAGATGCTGATCGCGGCGCTCTGACTGCTTTGCCTCGGTCATATACAGCTCGTTGATTCCTATAACCGAACCGATGAATACGAGGAAGAACACTATGATACCGAGTATCGTACCCGAAACCACGCTTTTCAGCAGACCGAGGTATAGCGAGCGCGAGCGCGACACAAAGCTCCTCGGCAGGTATTTATACTCAGTCAATTTGGTATCCCTTTCCCCATACGGTACGCACGATCTTGGGAGAGGCGGGATCGTCCTCCAGCTTTCTTCTCAGGTTAAGAATATGCACCGTTACGGTGTTGTTGGAGGAGGAAAGCGCTATGTCCTCCCACACGTTCTCATACAGCTCTCTTGGATTTACGGTCTTGCCGCGGTTCTTTGCCAGATAGATAAGCATCTCTATCTCCTTGTCACTCAGGTCAACGGCTGCGCCGTTCTTTGTCACCTCGCGCTTGTCGGGCATAAGCAGAACGCCGCCGTACAGACGGATGACAGCACCCTCGTGACCGCGGACGCTGTAATGATTATATCTTCTGGTAAGCGCCTCTACCTTCATAAGCAGCTCACGGGAGGAGAAGGGCTTTACAAGATAATCGTCACCGCCGCCCGAATATGCCGCCGCCTTATCGCTCTCCAAGAGCTTTGCAGTAAGGAAAAGCACGGGTATGGTGGAGAACTCGCGTATCTTCTTGGTGGCGTCAATGCCGTTCATTACGGGCATCATAATATCCATAATGCAAAGGTCAATGGCAGGATCCTCCATAACCGCCTCAACGGCAGCCGCGCCGTCGGCGGCCTCGGTGATCTCATATCCCGCGTTCTGAAGTAAGAGCTTCAGGACCTTTCTTATCTCTATCTCGTCGTCAACTATGAGTATCTTCATTTTTGCTCTCCTTTTTTCATTTGGGTATAGCATACCACTATAATTATACAGAATAATTATAACATAAAAAAATAATAAAATCAACGCCCACGAAAGATTTAATTTATTTTAAGAGATCAACCCCGAGCAAAACAAAGAAAAGACCCGTCGGCTGACGGGTCATTTGGAAAGGATCTATTAATAGTTCTCCTTGCGAACCTCAAAGAAGCTCTGAGGATGAGCGCAAACGGGACAAGCGCCGGGAGCCTTCTTACCCATTACAAGGTGACCGCAGTTGCGGCACTCCCACATAGTCATCTCGCTCTTCTCAAATACCTGCTGAAGCTCTACGTTGGAAAGGAGCTTTCTGTATCTCTCCTCGTGAGTCTTCTCAATAGCAGCAACCATTCTGAACTGAGCGGCAAGAGCCTTGAAGCCCTCCTCCTCTGCCTCCTTAGCGAAGGTGTCGTACATATCGGTCCACTCATAGTTCTCGCCCTCTGCAGCAGCGAGGAGGTTAGCAGCGGTATCGCCAAGGCCGCCGAGAGCCTTGAACCAGAGCTTTGCGTGCTCCTTCTCGTTGTTTGCGGTCTCCTCAAAGATAGCCGCGATCTGCTCATATCCCTCCTTCTTTGCTACGGATGCAAAGTAGGTGTACTTATTTCTCGCCTGAGACTCGCCTGCGAAGGCAGTCATAAGATTCTGTTCTGTCTTGGAACCCTTAAGATTCATAGTAAGATCTCCTTTTATATAAATTAATTTTTTCATATTTCATTGCGAAAAGTTTTACCCCATCGCCTCTGACATATTCATTATATCACGGCATTTTGAAAAAATCAACACATTTTTTAGTGACTTAATCACATAAAATAAAGCAAAAGCGGCAGGTGATGCACCTGCCGCGAAAAATTATTTACCGATATGCCTTGCGATCTCCTCGGCAATAGCTCTGTTGCCCGCTGCGTCGGGATGCGCTCCGTCTGCGAACCACTCGGGGTGGCCGTCGGTCACGCTGTACAGGTCAATTACCTCCACGCCAAGCTTTGCCGCCACGGAATTAATGATCTCGGTCATCTCTCCCTTGATGATCTCGTTATTGCCGTCGCCCTCGTCAACCACCTCGCGGTAGAGTCTTGGGGGGCGCATAACGTACACGGTGGGAGCAGACTCCATACCTATATAGGCTCTCACCATAGCCTCGTACTCCTCGGCAAATCTCTCTGCGTTCCAATTTACTCCCTTGGAGTCGTTTGAGCCGAGCATAAAAATAACTATATCGGCATCCTCTGCCAGAGAAGCGGTGTAATGGCTCTCGTTAACATAGGGCATATTACCCGTGGAAAGAAGCGTGCGGTTAGGCAGACCGTAGTTAACTACCGTGCTGTCCTCTATCAGAGTGGAAAGAATGGCGGTGAAGCTGTCCTTTTCTCTGCTGCCCATTACTCCCTGCGCGTATGTTATACTGTCACCGACGCATACGATGCGACGGCTTCCCTCTCCGCTGACGAGAGGCTGAGGATATACTATGCTGCCAATGATTATTCCGCCGACGATAGCAGCGATAAGGATGATCGCCGCAAGCGAAATAAGAACAATTTTCCATGCCTTCATTTTCTTTTCCGTCCTTTATTTTATTTTACGAGCAACGACCGCCCCTATGATTAACTTAATATCAGCGCGGTGACATCATTTGCCTAAGGCAACATTATTTAATCAAAATATCCCTCTCTGTAAAGCAGCTCGGCGATAAGCACCGCGCCTCCCGCGGCGCCTCTCAGGGTATTGTGAGAGAGACCGACGAACTTGTAGTCGTAGAGAGTGTCCTCACGGAGTCTGCCCGCGGTGATGCCCATGCCGCCATAAATGTCGCGGTCAAGTCTTGCCTGGGGGCGATTGTCCTCCTCAAAATAGGTGATAAACTGCTCGGGCGCTGAGGGCAGACCGAGGGTCTGAGGCTTGCCCTTGTACTCTCTCCAGGCCTCAAGGATCTGCTCCTTGGTAGGCTTGTTTTCAAACTTAACGAACACAGCCGCGGTATGACCGTCGGTAACGGGGACGCGCAGACACTGAGTAGTGATTACGGGAGATGTGGCAGGTATGATTCTGCCCTCCTCTACTCTGCCCCACACGCGCAGAGGCTCGCGCTCGCTCTTTTCTTCCTCTCCGCCGATGAAGGGGATAAGGTTGTCAACCATCTCGGGCCACTCCTTAAAGGTCTTGCCCGCACCGCTGATAGCCTGATAGGTGGTGGCAACGACCTCCTTGATGCCGAACCTCATAAGAGGGGTCAGGAGGGGTACGTAGGACTGGATAGAGCAGTTGGGCTTTACCGCGATAAATCCGCGCTTGGTGCCGAGTCTCTCCCTCTGCGCCGCGATGACCTCCAGGTGAGCGTCGTTTATCTCGGGAATGACCATAGGAACATCCTCTGTCCATCTGTTTGCCGAGTTGTTGGACACCACGGGTATCTCCGCCTTGGCATATCTCTCCTCAAGGGCGCGCGTCTCATCCTTGGACATAGAAACCGCGCAGAACACAAAGTCGCAAAGGCTCTTTACCGTCTCAATATCCTCGGAGGAAATAACCTGCATATTGAGTATTCTCTCGGGACAGGGCTCGGTCATCTTCCATCTGCCAAGCACCGCCTTGCCATATTTCTGACCCGCGCTTCTCTCGCTGGCAACCAGGGCGTTTATTTCAAAATACGGATGCTCATTAAGGAGCATTATAAATCTCTGGCCGACCATTCCGGTCGCGCCAACGATACCGACTCTAAGCTTTTTCATAGTAAAAAAATCATCTTTCTTGTTATATATTTTAATATTTTATGCTAATATTTTAGCACAGCCACAGGCATTAGTCAATATTTTTCCCCGTTTTTCCCAAAAAGCAGGGTGTTTTTTCGTCAAATATGTCATTTGTTGACAGGCGATTGGTGGTTTTGCACAATTTTTACAGCTTTTTTTCGTCATAGCAAACAAAACGAACCTTAACCGAAGCTAAAAAAATACCCGGATTATTAAACTTTATTAATTGACAAAAGTACAAAAGAAGCAACATTTATTGACTTTTTGTTCACAATATGTTAAAATAACGCAGCTAAAAAAAAACGAACGGAGAATTGTTATGAGCTTAGCGACCCCCGAAATCAAGGAAAATAACACGGCACCCGCCGCTGATGAAGCAGCCGCTAAAAAAGTTGAACAGCACGAAAAATACGAAGGTATAATTGAATACGATACACCTGCATACAAGCCCCGCAAGAGACGCTTTGGCGACAGATATGACGGCAGAAAGCTGAGAACCCTGCCCCCTATGCACTACCTTGAGCCCTATCTTATGAAGGTAAGAGCCGATTCTCAGAATCAGTTTGAGGCGGAGATTGACATTCACAACGCCGAGCTTTACCTCGCTGAGAAAAAGAGAGAGGGCTACACCGATATGAGCCTGCTCCACGTTATCCTGGCGGCATATGTAAGAGTTGTCAGCGAGAGACCCGGTATCCACCGCTTTATCGCAGGACAGAAGATTTACAGCAGAAACAAGCTTGAGTGTCTTATGACTATCAAGAAGGATATGTCGCTTGAGTCCCCCGACACCTGTATCAAGGTTGAGTTTGACCCCAGAGATAATATCTATAACGTGTACAAGAAGTTCCAGAGGACCGTTATTGAGGCAAAGAACGAGGACGGCGATTTTGAGTCCATCGTAGGCAAGCTGGTAAAGCTGCCCGGTCTTTTGCTCCGCGGCGCTATCGCAACGCTGAGATTCCTTGACTACTTTGGTCTGATGCCCAAGGCGCTGGCAAAGATCAGCCCCTTCCACGGCTCTATGATCATCACATCAATGGGCTCGCTGGGTATCCACGCCATCTATCACCACCTCTATGACTTCGGTCACCTACCCATCTTCCTGTCCTACGGAAGAATGTTTACCAGAGAGGTTGCTCTCCCCGACGGAACAAAGGAAAATCATCACTTCGTCACCTTCAGAGTAGTTACCGACGAGCGTATCTGCGACGGCTTCTACTACGCATCTGCCTTCAAGCAGCTTATGCGTTATCTCAATCACCCCGAGGTGCTTGACAAGATTCCCGAGACTGTTGTTGAGGACGTTGACTGATTTGCAAAAAAATAATGCGGAATTATAAAAAATCGGCAGATGATCTCTGCCGATTTTTTTGTTTTAAGACTTGCTTATGATGCTTACATTCTCGGGGTTTATGCCGGTGGTCTCATATACTATGGTGAGTATCTGTGCCGCCTCTGCAGCCTGGAGTGACTCTGCGCCTACGATAACGCTGACGGCGTTGTCGGATATGATAGCCACGCAGTCCTCAAAGCCCTTTGCCCGAACCAGAGTCTCAATGTTCGCCTCGTTCTGAATGTCAACGGCTATTTTGGAGATCTTTGCCTGTGCCTCTGCCTTTGCCTCTGCGCTTGCCTCAGCCGACTCGGTCACCATCTTAAGCACGTCAAGTGCCTCGTCACGGGCCTGCTGTCTGTCAAGGGCTGTGGAGGTAAAGTAGTCCTGTGTGCCGTTGGCATCACCCGAGGCAGAGGAGTTGCCTGCATTATTGTCAGCCATATTGTTGTCGCCGTAGCCGAGAGAGCCCGAGGGGTCATAGAACCACTGGTAGTTCAGATATACCGCCAGGCCGATAAGCAGGGCGCAGGATGCCACGATAATGCTCTTTGCGGTGCGTGTTTTGAAGAAGCTTTTGATTTTTTCTGTGTTCATTGTATGTTTTCTCCTTGTAATTTGTTACTTGATAAATACTATGAGTCGGTATCTCGCTTTATTACAACATTATTAATTTACGGCCGATTATTTATTCAGTCTGCCGATCTCCACCCGATTTGAGCCTATTCCGTAGAGCGAGCATAGGAGAGAGGTCACGTTTTTCCTCACCTGTGGCGAATCCGCCCCCTCGCAGAGCAGAAGAACGGCATAGACCCTGTCACTATCGTCGGGGTGATAGGTTATCAGCACGCGACACTCCCCTACCCCCTCCATCATAGAGCAGATCTCCTCAAGCTGACCCTCTCCCGTCGGCTGACTCTCGGGCTCGCTGCCAAGTCCTCCCGATAAAAGTAGCAGCAAAAGTCCTATCAGCATAATACCTCCCACCTGCAGCCATCTGGATGACAAAAAGTCGGCAAGGCTATTTTTTGATTTCAATTTCAACTCTGCATTTTCCATCTGTAATTTCTCCAATATATGCTTCTATGGCTCTGTAATCGGCGAGGACTCCCGCCCCCGAGAGATATACCCGCACTTCCTCAGCGGAGATGCTATTCGCGTCAAAGCGGTAAAGGGTCACCGACACGTCTTCCTTTCTTATATTAAAGCGATCCGAGATGGCGAGCCTGAGCCCCTCGGCATATGCCTCCTCAAGTCTGGCGGTATAGCCGCCGTCGGTGTCAAGCTCGGGCGTTGGCGCAAGGCTTGGCAGCTCACCCACCCCCACCGCGTCTGCTATGGGCGAGGCTATGAGAAAGAGGGTTATGACCCCGAGAGCCAGCGACTCTGCCCGCCCCTCCTTATATGTAAAAAGACTCAGCACACCGGCGATACAGCAGGCGGCAAAGACTACGGCGGCGTACTCATTCATAACGATTCTCCGATGCGGATAAACAGGATTATCTCAAAGAGATATATCAGGGTGGAAAGCGAATAAAGGGTTATGGTCATATCTAACGCAAAGCGGTAGGAGGACAGCAGCCTTGACCCCGCGCCGATGCCGATAAAATCTGTGAAGATTATGACGACAGACATAGCGAGTCGGTAGAGCAAAAGAAGCGCCAGCGGCGAGAGAGCGAGATATAGAATAACGACTATCGCGCCGCCACCCACCACCCCTCTGGCATAGGACATACCTGCGGTAAGGGTTGAGATCGCACCCGCCACGGTAGAGCCGACTATGGGGATAAGTCCCGAGGCGGCGTACTTTGCCGCTCGCATAGCGGCGCCATCGGCGGCAGAGGCGATCACCGTCTGTAAGGAAAGCGCGGCGGTCAGAAGGGCGGTGAAAATGCCGGTTATCCAGCCAAAAAGCTCCTTTACCCCCTTGGTGATAGCCGAAATACCCGAGTGACCGAGGGCAGAAAGCAGGCTCATAGCAAGTCCGAAGGAGGAAATGGCGGTAAAAAGCCTGCCTCCCAGCCCACCGACCGAGGAAAGAGCGGTATACATCCCCGTACCCTGCACCGCCGCCGAGCTTGGCGCACCGCCAAAAGCCGTAATGCCCACGGCAATGGGGATCAGCGAGCCGAAAAAGTCGGAGATCTGTGAGATTGTGCTGCTGACGCTGATAAAAAGCGGGCCCAGGGAGTCAAAAATCAAGAGAGACGAGATCACCCCCACCGCCACCTCGGTGTGTCGGGACATTTTACCGTGGCAGAGAGAGGCGCAGCACATCAGCACCGCCACACCCATAAGCCGAAGAAAGAAGGCAACCACCTCACCCTCCCCCGTCACAGAGGACAAAAAGCGGGTAAAAAGCGACTCTGCCGACGCCATATTCAAGAGGCTCTCGGGGTCTCCCTTTATGTCCGAAAGGCTGTCGGGTATGGCATTTTCAAACTCAGAAATATAGTCCTCCGCCTCCCCCTCCGCCGAGGAAATTACCGCAAATAAGGGCAATATGACAACTATACTTAGCAAAATAATCAGTTTTTTCATCCTATAAGTTCAAGTCCGAGAGATATTATTTTCTCAAAATAGGGATAGGAAACGAGGAAGATCTGCACCCTGCCGATCAGGGTGACGGCTTGGGCAATAGACCTCTCTCCCAGCGACTCACACATATCTGCGGTGATGCCGAAAATGTAGCCAAGCCCCACCGCCCGCAGAGCCGCCATTGCCCCGTCACGAATGCCTGTCCGATCGGCGAGAGATAAAATGCCCGAAAAAAGCTCGGACAGAGAGTCGGCAAGGCTGCTCATCATAATCAGAAGGCAGAGGGTGGCAAACAGCCCCTTAGACTTAAAGCCAAGTCCGTCAAGCAGTGTGCAAAGCAGGGTGCAGACTATGGCGACCGCCGCCCCGCGGATGATCATATGCCAAAGGCACCCCGTAGGGTGCTGATCAGCTGGGCTACCCGCTCGGCTATCAGGAGAAGTATCATCACCGTACCCGACAGCGAGAGCATAGTTGACAGCTCATCTCTACCTGCGCGGGTCATTATCTGGCAGACTACGGTTATTATCAGGGCGATTCCCGCCACCTTAAGTATCAAATCTACATCCATTTTTCACCTCTGAGTTTTTTATATCTTTCCGATCCTATTATCACCAGCCTGCTTTGACAGCCTACGAAAAAGCTGCCACAGTCTGCTCAAAAACGGGCAAAAACCGATTAAGCAGCCGCACAGGCAGACCGCTCAAGCAGCAAAAAACACTCATAGCAGTCACGCCACGCAGCCGGACCACTCAAGCAGCAAAAACACTCATAGCAGTCACGCCACGCAGCTGAACCGCTCAAAGCAGCATTACGCAAGCGGCAAGAGCGCCTCCGATCAAGAGAGCGCGGGCGATCTTCTTTTTCTTCTCCGCCTCTCCCGAGGCGCTGTCGCTCTCACTTTCGTTTTTATCCACATATTTCGCGTATTCGCGCGCCGCTGACACCGCCCCAAGCAGCAGAAGGGCGCAGCCCACAAGCTTCAAAGTCCAGGTCATTTTTCCTCGCCTTCTTTCTACATTTTTTGGTAATTTTTTCCGTTTTTTCCCAAAAGCCCTTGACATCGGCGGCGCAATATGGTAAAATCAGTTACTGATAAAATTAAGGCGGTATTAAAAATGAAATCAACAGGCATTGTGAGAAATATAGATGAGCTTGGCCGTATGGTCGTGCCCAAGGAGCTACGCAAGAAGCTGGGCATTGCAAACACCGATCCGGTAGAGATATTTGCCGAGGATGATAAGATCATTATTAAGAAGTACAACCCGGTATGTCACTTCTGCGGCAGCACCGAGGGGCTGCGCGAGTACAGGGAAAAGAATATCTGCCTGTCGTGTATTGCAGACCTTTGCGGAAGATAAAAAAATCCCGTCGGGCAAATCATTTTGTGGCGCTACCGATTTCGCATATATACAGATCATCAAAAAGTGTCAATTATCTCGCAGAGTGAGGGGCAACGGGCCTCTCACTTTTTTATTTTTTTATTAACAATAGTCTAATTTTCCTTTTTTTGCTTGATTTTCTCAAACTCTTATGATACAATATATGCGGCAAAGTTTGAAAAAATTAAAAAACCGAAAGGATTTTTGTAAAATGAAAATTGTAACCTTTGGAGAGCTTATGCTCAGACTCCAGCCCTCCAACTATGAGAGATTTGTACAGTGCGACCACGTTGAGTTTACCTTCGGCGGCGGTGAGGCAAATGTAGCCGTTTCTCTCGCAAACTACGGTATGGACGTAGCTTTCGTTACCAAGCTCCCCGCACACGCAATCGGTCAGGCAGCAGTTAACTCTCTCCGCAGATACGGCGTTGACACCACCAAGATCGTTCGCGGCGGCGACAGAGTAGGTATCTACTTCAACGAGAAGGGCGCATCTCAGCGCGGATCCGTATGTATCTACGACAGAGCAAACTCCGCTATCGCAAAGGCAACCACCGCTGATTTTAACTGGGATGACATCTTTGAGGGTGCGACCTGGTTCCACTTTACCGGTATTACTCCCGCTCTCGGCGCAAATGTTGTTGAGATCTGTAAGGAGGCGTGCAAGGCAGCTAAGGAGAGAGGCGTAAAGATCTCCTGCGACCTTAACTACCGCGGCAAGCTCTGGTCCAGAGCAGAGGCAAGAGAGGCTATGACCGAGCTCTGCAAGTATGTTGACGTTTGCATTTCCAACGAGGAGGACGCAAAGGACGTATTCGGCATTGAGGCTGAGGCTACCGACATCTACGGCGGCAAGCTTAACCACGAGGGTTACAAGTCGGTTGCAAAGCAGCTTGCTGACAAGTTCGGCTTTGAGTATGTTGCAATCACTCTCCGCGAGTCTCACTCCGCGTTTGCCAAAAGCTATTCTAATATGCTCTACAACGTTGCTAAGGACGAGTACTGCTTCTCCAAGAAGTACAAC
>JAZSIK010000009.1:0-5825 GCA_045533775.1 Eubacteriales bacterium | reverse complement strand
TATGGAGGACTATGCCATTGATATTATTATCGGCAAAGGTCCCAGTGCAAGAACCATACATATGCCTATACCCAAGTTCACTCTAATCGGTGCAACCACAAGAGCGGGTCAGCTGACCACTCCCCTGCGCGACAGATTTGGTGTTCTGCTCAAGCTTGAGCTTTATACCCCCGAAGAGCTTGCTACCATCGTCAAGCGCTCTGCCAATATCCTTGATATAGCGATCACAGACGACGGAGCATACAGCATAGCCTCCCGTTCCAGAGGCACTCCCCGAATTGCTAACCGACTGCTTAAGAGAGTAAGAGACTTTGCTCTTGTTAAGGGCAACGGCACGATCACCTCCGATATTGCAAAATATGCTCTTGACGCCCTTGAGATTGACGAGCTTGGTCTTGATAATATTGACAGACGACTGCTTGAAGCAATAATCAAGTATTATGCAGGTGGCCCGGTGGGTCTTGACACCCTGGCTGCTACGGTTGGCGAGGAGACCGTTACGATTGAGGATGTATACGAGCCCTATCTTATGCAGATAGGCTTCCTTGCCAGAACTCCTCGTGGCAGATGTGTTACAAAGCTTGCCTACGATCACCTGGGCATTCCCTTTGCGGCGGGTGTTGGCGGTGCGCAGATCTCTGGACAGAAAATGTTTGATCTTGATAACTGATTTCCAATAAAAAAGGCAGAGCCCGCATGGGTTCTGCCTTTTTGTTTTATTTTACTTGCAAAGCTCGGCGAGGCGATCTGCGATATCGCACTCCTCCCACTTTACTCCGAGGTCCTCTCTTCCCATATGTCCGTATGCAGCCAGCTGCTTGTAGATGGGCTTTCTAAGCTCAAACTTTTTGATGATTGCCGCGGGACGAAGGTCAACGAGCTCGTTAACTGCTGCAGTGATCTTCTCCTCCTCAACGGTAGCAGTACCAAAGGTATCTATCATAACCGAAACAGGCTTTGCAATACCGATAGCGTAAGCGATCTGCACCTCGCACTTTTTAGCAAGCCCTGCCTTTACGATATTCTTGGCAACGTATCTTGCAGCATAGGAAGCGCTGCGGTCAACCTTGGTGGGATCCTTACCCGAGAATGCACCGCCGCCGTGACGGGAGTATCCGCCGTAGGTATCCACAATGATCTTTCTACCGGTAAGACCTGTATCACCCTGAGGGCCGCCGATTACAAATCTGCCTGTGGGGTTAACATATATATTCACCTTTCCGTCAAGGAGTTCCTTGGGAATAATGGGAAGAATTACCTTATCAATAATATCCTTGCGAATAGTAGCAGGATCAATCTCAGCGGAGTGCTGAGAAGAAACTACGATGGTATCAATACGGCTGGGCACGCCGTCAATGTACTCAACGGTTACCTGAGTCTTTCCGTCGGGACGAAGATAGGATAGAGTGCCGTTTTTTCTCACCTCGGTAAGACGCTTAGCAAGCTTGTGAGCAAGAGAAATGGGCAAAGGCATAAGCTCGGGTGTCTCATCACAGGCATAGCCGAACATAAGACCCTGGTCGCCTGCCCCTGTATCAAGCTCGTCATATTCACCCTCCTTTGCCTCAAGGCACTTATCAACACCGAGAGCAATGTCTGCGCTCTGCTCGTGGATAGAGCTGATAACAGCACAGGTAGTGGCATCAAAGCCGTACTTTGCTCTATCATAGCCGATCTCGGCTACTGTGTCACGAACGATCTTCTGAATATCAACGCGAGCGTTGGTGGTAATCTCACCCATAACGGTGATAATGCCGGTAGTTGCAAAGGTCTCACAGGCAACTCGGGACATAGGGTCCTGAGCGATCATCTCGTCAAGAATGGCATCCGAAATCTTGTCGCATATTTTGTCGGGATGTCCTTCGGTAACAGACTCGGAAGTAAAGAGTATTTTTTTCATTTTTTGTCCTTTCCAAATCAAAAGCTCGGGAGTTGGCATTTCTCCCGAGCCTTAGAGCATAACTCATCTATCGGGATTTAGCACCTTGAAAAAACAGGTTGCCGGGCTTCACAGGGCCAGTCCCTCCACCACTCTTGATAAGCATTATTTTATTTTCTTAAGCATTATAGCACAAAGATCTATAAAAATCAAGTCTTTTACAAAAAAACTTAAATATTTACAAATCATTTTATAAAACGGTCAGACGACTAAAATCACGAAGTGCTTTGGCAGGCCGTTTTCATACACGGGATGCACCTCACCTACGATAAGAGGTGCAAGATAGCTGATACATTCCTCGGTGACACCGTTGCCTTCGGCATTAATGTACTCTGTGGGAACCCCCTTTACGCCGTTAGCAATACCCGCAATATCGGCAGAGCCGTAGTAAACCGAGTACTCCTCTCCGTCATTTCTGTTAATTGTCATCATAACGGCGGTTTTGCCTGAGATGGCTGCAGCGATTGCCGCTTTTCCAACTCCAACCGACTCGGTAATATCTGTAAGAGAAGCAAGATGTGCGCCGCATCTCTGAGGAAGATTAAGCTCAATAGAACGAACCTTGCAGCCGAGTCTCTCCTTAACAAGATTTTCAAGCACCCTGCCCGCTCCCGACAGCGCAACATGGCCAAAGGCATCAATCTTTCTTCCGCCAAGACCCTCGCCAACATACCTTCCGTCAGCAAATCTGATACCCTCGGAAATAGCAACAAGAACGGCTGGATGCTCTGCCTGTATTCTTCTGATATCGGCAAGAAAAGCCTCGGGATCAAAGACAGACTCGGGCAGATAAATGAGATCCGGACCACCGCCTCCGCACCTGTCGGCAAGCGCGCTCGCAGCTGTTAACCATCCCGCATCACGACCCATTATCTCAACGATAGTGACCGCCTTTGTGGTATATACAGATACATCTCGCAATATTTCTTTTGTAGTAACCGCCACATATTTTGCGGCAGAACCAAATCCGGGAGTATGATCGGTAACCATAAGATCGTTATCAACGGTTTTGGGAACACCCACAACTCTCATTTCATAATCGTGCTCTCTGGCATATTCCGAAAGCTTCAAAACGGTATCCATTGAGTCATTTCCGCCTATGTAGAAGAAGTATCTAATGTTATATTTTTTGAATATTTCAAAAAGCCTCTCATATGTTTCGGGATCATCCTGGGGCTTCTTCATTTTTTTACGACAGGAGCCGAGGGCAGCCGCAGGTGTCAACTCCAGCGTTTTAATATCCTCTTCGCTTGAGAACATCTCGGTAAGATTGACCATATTATCATTAAGAAAGCCCTCTATGCCGTTCCTCATGCCGTAGAGTGTATCAATTATTCCCTGCTTTTTTGCATCAATGGCTCCTCTGATCACACCGGCGAGAGTGGCATTTATCGCAGCGGTAGGTCCTCCGGACTGTCCTACAACGGCAGATCCACGCAACATATTCATATATTTACCTTCCTTATTTTTCTGTATTTTTATTATACCCTTTTCCATTACCGTTGTCAAGTTTCAATCGCTAAATTAATCTGCCCGTATCCAGGTATGTGAGCGCCGCGCGAAGAAATCTGTCCTTATTAAATCCGTAATCCGAAAAATAGGTATGCTCATATAAATCAATCGCAAGCGTGGGAGTATATCTGACAAAGGCATTGCTTCCTACCGTGCAAAAATCAAACCGTACCCTTCCTCTGTCAAGATAGATAAAAGCAAAACCGTTTTCCTTGCTCTTTATTTCGGTGTATATTTCATATATAAACCTCTCCCGCGAGCCAAAATCTCTTTTAACCGATTCGCTTTTCTTAGGAGACAAAGAGTAAGAATCAAAGAACAATTCATGTGCATTGATCAACCAACGAAGATATATAAACTCCCCACGCACATCCTTCTCAAGTCTCATACGTGAGACATCTGAAATTGTTTTCCCCTTCAGCTCGGGAAAGCTTTTCTCAATTATTGATAACCGCAGGCTTAGAGTATGCATATATTCAAGATGTCTTTTTATGTTATCCTCAGACAAAAATGTGTTTATTGCTTCTGTATTCATGGTCACTCCAATTAAAAAATCCTCGGTTTAGTATACGCACCGAGGATTTTTTTGTTATTTATCAGATAAGATCCTTTTCTACAAAGGTATACTCGCTGTTACAGAAGCGGCAAACAGCGGTCAACTCACGGGCCTTACCCTCAGCAACCTGCTCATCAAGCATTTTGAGTATTTCCCCCTTGCCAAGACTCTTAATTTTTTCCTGCATACGCTTTGCCGAGCAATCGCACTTATATCCGACCTCTATTGTATCAAAGATATCATAAGGAATATCTCTCATAGCAATGTCCATAACCTGCTCATTTGTCAGGCCCTGGTTAAAGTATCTTGAAATATTTACAAGATCCGAGGCGTTGCGCTCAATAAGATCAACCGTAGCGTCATCGGGGAACGGCATAAGCTGAATGAGAACGCCACCCGCCGCAAGACAGGAGTAATCTGTGTCAACAAGCACGCCCAAGGAAAGAACGGTGGGAATCTGCTCGCTCTTTGCAAAATATGTGGCAATATCCTCAGCAATCTCACCGCTGACAAGCTCAATTGTACCTACCTGAGGCTCAATGGCACCAACAGACTTTACAAAGGAAATTGTGCCAGAACCGACAGCCGCGCCCACATCAAGCTTTCCGTTAGGCTTCTTTGGGGGATTAACAAGAGGGTTCTGGATATATCCCTTGACGTTGCCGAAATAGTCACCGACCGCAAGGAGTCTGCCTGTATCTCCGTCACCCTGAATGCTGACGGTTACCGTATCTCCGTTTTCGGGAAGCATAGTACCAATGACAGATGTGGCTGTCACAAGTCTGCCGAGAGCGGCGGATGCGGTAGGCGAGGTCTTATGAAAACCTATCATATCATTGACGATTTTTCTTGAATTAATGACTAAAACTCGGGCAGAACCGTCTCTGGTCATTGCTCTAAGTATTGTTGAATTGCTGATATTTTTGTTTTCCATCGTTTATCCTTTTCTGCATTTTGCTACAATATATATTCTTTCACACTCATCGCTTCCAGGTGAATAATCAAGGTCACCAAGGGCGTATAAGTATTCCATATTACACTTTTCAAGAGCCGCTCTGATATCTGCCAGAGTGTACATTCTCTCGCTCTGCGTTTCGTCATATCTATCATATCTGCCGTCATCACGCTCCTTGAACAGAGTGATGTAGAAGTCACAGATTCTGCTATCGGGGTCATAATAATTCTCCCAGATACAAAAGCCGCCCTCCTCCTCCATAGAATAGGTGTTATCGGCGTAGATGTTCTCAAACTTATATCTTCCGTTTATATCAAAAATAAATATTCCGTCGGGGATAAGATAGTTATGAACGAGAGAAAAACAACGCTCAAGATCCTCCTCGCTCTCAAGATGATTGATACAGTCCAGGCAACATACAGCAGCATCAACCGTGCCGTAGAGCTCAAACTCACGCATATCCTGACAGAGCCAAAGAATGTCGTGCCCTTCCTTCTCCGCGACGCTACGAGCGATGTCAAGCATCTCGGGGGAATAATCAATTCCCGTCATATCATAACCGCGAGATGCAAGCTCGTTTGTCATTCTACCGGTACCGCATCCGAGATCAAGAACAAGCTCCGGGCGGACTTTACATTCTTTTTTAAGTATTTCTTCAATAAAATCTGCCCATTTTTTATAGTCTATGTCTGCATTGATCGCATCATAGAAGGGGGCTAAAAGATCGTAGATCATATAATCTCCTTTATTGGCTCACACTCAAATACCAGATATCCCTGCTTCTCAAGAGCTTTCCTCGCAATAGCGGCGGCTGATGAATTGGAAAATCCGCCAAATACCGACGGACCGCTGCCGCTCATTAA